>CAXUEY010000129.1:0-16750 GCA_964250225.1 uncultured Ktedonobacteraceae bacterium
CAGGCGGTTGGTTGCCCGGCGGGTGAGCAAAATTCGGCTGGGGCGCCCCAAAACCTTGCTGTGGCTGACCAAAGTTCGGCTGGGACTTCGCTGAGGGCAGCGAGTGGGGGCCTGGGAACATCGGAGTGTTCTGATTGCCAAAGCCCGACTCAGGAAGACCAGTAAACTGCTGGCCATTGAAAGCTGGCGACATATCAAACCCACCTGGCTCACCAAAACCAGGCTGGCCAGGATAACCAGCACCCAGATTTCCACTCGGATAGTTGGAAGCCAGATTCCCACCTGGATAACCAGCACCCAGATTTCCACTCGGATAGTTGGAGGCAAAATTCCCAAAGCCTGAACCATCGAGGCTCAGCGGCCCGGAATTCAGGCGTCCAGATGGTAACTGAGGCAGACCTGGCTGGCTGGAGAAATCCGGCTGACCATTAAAAGCAAACTGGAAGCCACCGGCGTCGGCTGCCTGAGGCTGCGGCAATGAGAGAAAATCAGACGAAAAATTCTGATTCCAGCCGCTACTCAGACTGGGGTCTTGCTGGTAGAACTGCTCCTCCGACTCACCGCCAGATGTCAGAGCCGGGACACCATTCATGCTTGGGAAAACCTCAACCGTCTCATTGAGACGCTCGGGCAACCGGAAGGTCGACACCGAGGCGCGCAACTGATCAGAGAGTTCTGATAGATAGCTCACACTCATCGCCGCTTCCTGGGTACCGGCGTTCGTCCGGCTGGTGATCTCAGAGATCTCCGTCATCGCATTGGCCACATCCTCAGAGACGCTGGCCTGTTCGTTCGCGGCCTGGGCAATCGCCTGAATGGTGCGTGCCTGACGTTCCACAGCGGAGTAAATCGAGTTCAGTGCGCGACCGGCCTCGTCAGCCAGGTGCGAGCCTTTCACCACTTCCTGCGTGCTATCTTCCATAGCCACAACTGCTTCATACGTATCACCCTGAATACTCTTAACCAGCGTCGCGATACGTTTGGTCGATTCGCCTGAGCGTTCGGCCAGCACACGGATCTCATCAGCCACAACCGCAAAGCCTCGTCCATGTTCACCGGCCATTGCCGACTGAATAGCGGCGTTCAAGGCCAGCAGGTTCGTCTGATCAGCGATATCGTCAATGATACGCACAACTTCACCGATCTCATTGGAACGTTCGCCCAGACGTTTGATCTTCTTCGAAGTCTCCTGCACATTTTCGCGAATGAGCACCATACCCTCAATGGATTGACGCACCGATTCCTGACCAGTTTTCGCGTTCTTCAAGGCATCCTGAGCGGCATCAGCGCTCAAGCGGGCGTTCTGTGCCACGTTTTGCACAAAACTTGCCAGGGCTTCCACAGCCTGGGTAGTCTGAGAAATACGCGCCACCTGCGTTTCGGAGGCTTGTGCCAGTTCAGCGGAACGGTCGAGCACGCGGCGCGAGGCGTTCGTCACCTGAACGGCGGTATTCTGGACGCGGCCCACAACCTTCGCCAGTTCTTCGATCATATAGTTAAAGGAGTCGGCCAGCACGCCCAGGGTGTCAGGAGTTACTTCGGCCTGAACCCGCAGGTCGCCATCACCAACCGCGCTGACCTCTTGCAGCAATTTCTCAATCTGAGCCTGCAGAGCAGCGGCATCACTGGTACCACTGGGGGCGGCGGAAGGGCTATGGGAATTGGTGGCGAAGTTCTGGCTATCCAGCAGATTATTTAAGGATGAAGCCAGGGTTGCGAACTCATCTTCGCCGTTGACCACTGCGCGAATCGAGCGATCTCCACCCACAAAGCTCCGGCTCACATCAGCCAGGCTCAATAAGCGATCCAGAATGCGGCGGCGCACCATATAGTTCACGAGCAAACCGCCCAGCAGGGTCACAGCAATCAAGATGGCCAATAGCACAAATGGGGCAGCGATCCTGGAACTGGCCATGCCAAGTATCACAAGACAAACGATTGGAATGGCAACTGAAGCAATAAAACCCCATGTCAAAAGGGCACTTATTGTCATCCCGCCTTTATTGCGGTCATTCATCCGCCAGACCCTCCTTCTTAAGAACGAAGTGTGATTTCTGAAATAAAGACGAGCGGCCTTCGTACATCTATTTCGCCGCTCCAACAGCTCCTACATTAAACGTTCAAATGGCGCTGTGAAGAAGTTGCGTGCCTCACACAACCACGTTGCCCACATCCCAGGCCATCAGGCTGAATAGCGATGCATGTTATCAGCGAAGAGCAGGCGCGCGACATCCAACAGGATGACCCGACGTTGCCCAATCATCGCTACGCCCGACGCATAGGAGTTCACCCACGAAGGGATACTGCGCATCGTGCTATCGATAGCTCTGGGTGCAATCGGAAGCATTTCGCTGACACTATCCACTATCAGGCAGATGATCATTTCATTATATTTTACAGATAACAGGCGTGTACGTGGATTATGCGGCAAATTCTCCAGATCCAGGAAAGAGCGCAGGTCCACCACCGAGCAGATCGAGCCACGCAGGTTCATCACACCCACGACCCAGGGTGCCACATTTGGCACCGGCGTCACATCGGCCAGGCGTTCAACGCCTTGAATATACTCGGCCTGGAGTGCAAATTCACGATCCAGCAGAGAAAAGACCAGATATTGTTCACCGACAACTGCCGCTTTCTCAGCGGGCGCACCCTGAACTGGCAAGGGCTGAGCAGCATTCGCCATACCCAGCGGTGCTTCCGGGCGCCTTGCTGTGGCAACCTCTGACTGAGATTGTGGTGCTGCATTACGCTTATGTTGCGGCATTTCAGGCTCCTCCACTAGATAAGACGCCGAACGTTATCGATGAGTTCGTCATCATTAAAAGGTTTTGTCATAAACATATCTGCTCCCTGGCGCAATCCCCATGATCGGTCCAGTGGAGTATTTTTGCTCGTCAATAAAATGATGGGAATGTGCTTACTTGCGTCGAGGCTTTTGAGCTTACGGCACAATTGAAAGCCATTCTGTTTGGGCAAAACCACATCAAGGACGATGCATTGTGGGCGCTCACGGAAGACCTTCTCAAAGGCTTCTTCGCCATCAACCGCAGTCACCACATCAAACCCGTGATTCCGCAGCGGGGTCGCAATCATCGTCAATTCCGTCCAACTATCATCAACAACAAGTACCTTCTGCCCTGGCATACCAGTATACCTTTCCTGTGTAGAGGCGCAATAGATTACGCCCGGCCAATGGGAAAGAAAGGCTATAACACTCCTCCTCAACGCTCAAAATGAGCGATGGCTGGAGCTGGCAAACCAGCCTGTGTACAGAAAGCCGCTAGCCCATGCTTTAGCCACGCCTGCGCAAACGAGGGCGCATATCGTTGTGGGCAGGCATGCGAGATTGCCAATCTACCAGATGCTTTTTCACTGTCTGGACCAGTTCTACCGAATCAAACGGTTTGGTTAAATACTCCGTTGAGCCGGACAGCCGCCCACGCATCTTGTCGAACAGACCATCTTTCCCACTGAGCATGATAATCGGTATCTGCCGAAACTGCAAGTTTTTTCGTATTATCTGGCAAATATGGTAGCCATCCATCCTGGGAAGCTGGATATCCAGGAGAATCAGAGCGGGAATTTCGTCCGCGACAGAGGTGAGAGCACTGAGGCCATCACTGGCGGTAATCACTCTGATATGTTCCCGTTGCAGCGTCATCTGAACAATTTTGCGCACGGTAGGGCTATCGTCCACTACCAGCACTGTTGGCTCAATCATAGATTGACCTGCCTTTCTCAAACACATTGAAGTATCGTCACATGCCGCACCGGGGCATTAGTTCCATTGTCGCTCAGGCGACCAGCGCAGGTTTCCTTCCTGCGCGTTAAATGGCGGACTCAAGTCATCAGTGCGCCGATTGCGCTGCTGATTGTTTTGTTGGGTATTCTGATGAGCACGATACAATTGATACTGATACATTTCCTGGTCGATTTCAGTTAAAAAGGCTTTCCAGACAACGGTGAGCTGGCGACCGGTGTGGGAATTACCAACCTCATCCTGCAAAAGGGCGGTGAAGACGGTGCGTAAGAAGGCGCCCATGCCCTGCACAGCCTCCCAATAAAATTCTTCGAGCTTGTCGCCTTTGACCAGCTTATCCAACTCGACAATCTCACTGTAGTCCAGCTGACCATTCACAAAGGT
Source organism: uncultured Ktedonobacteraceae bacterium (assembly GCA_964250225.1). Lineage (GTDB taxonomy): Bacteria > Chloroflexota > Ktedonobacteria > Ktedonobacterales > Ktedonobacteraceae > Paraktedonobacter. The sequence goes on from CAXUEY010000129.1 coordinate 4,148, forward strand.
CGCGGTCTCCAGGATCGGATACTGTTGCCGCGCCAGCGCTTGCAAGGGTTGAGAAAAACGGCGTTCCAGGTACCGCACAATCTCGGTTATCGGGAGCTGACCACGACCGCGCAGACTCTTTGCATATGTGCCGTGATGGATGAGCAGGCTATTGATGCCCTGCCCCAGGGTATGAATCAGTCCCAAAAGATGCTGTACAGGAGTGGTGTTCTGGCGTTGCTGCGCCAGGGTATGCTGGCACATAATAATAATGTTGGAGAGATCTTGCTGCAACTCGGCTTCTAATGAGGTATCGACAAACTCAATCAAGCGAGCTTCCAGCAAATGCCGCATAATGTGCGCAATACGCGCCTCCGGTATGAGCAACGCCAGGGACATCCCCTGCAAAGGTATCTCGCCATTGGAGAGGCAAAGCACATCGATATGTTCCTGGTTCAGGCCCAGGCTGCGCACATCTTTGCTCACTTCTGGCAGCCAGCGTGAGACCGTGGTACGTGTCAGGGAAGTGTCGCCCATCTCCTCCCATTCGTCCGCCTGACGCAAGGCTTCGAGCAAGATGCTATCGACATCCAGGGGCAGCATTCTGCTCTCCATCGTCATAATCTGGCGATGGAACGCAAAACGCCCCTCCACCCAGCGCAGAGCATGGCTAATGGATTGCGTCACCGCAAATTCTAAGCGCTGCTGCATCTCTTGCGGTGTCATCCAGCCCTGCTCAGCCATCAGAGCCAGAGCCACTGAGAGATTGCCCTGAGAGGCTTCACGCAAGGCGTGTGCGCGGGGAGGGTCCAATTTGTTAATCAGGCACAGCATCCCCAGCAGGTCTGGCTGAGGCACACCCTCTTCGTGCAACGCAATGATCTGACCCTTGCGCAGACTAATCACGAGGGTTTCCGGCCCAGAATGCACCAGCAATGTACCTGTTTTGGCACTCAGTGCCAGCATTTTCAGGATCGACTGCAGACCCAGCGTCTGGAGGTCTCCATCCATAATGCGGTCTTGCTGCTCCATTGTCCTTCCCTTTCCTTAACCATCGGTGGAATCTCTTCTGCTGGTGACAAGAGAAATTCGCTACCAACTAGCCAACCATAAAATAGCCAGAAAAGCTATTAAAATTCCATTAAAATTTAATTGCTGTGCTCAGATTCGTCCAGATCCGCTGGTGGATCATCCCCATTTTCCCCGCCAGGCGGCTGATCCAGGGGACTGAACTGCCCTTCTGTCTCGATAAAGACCTGTGCGCGAAACATATAGCCAACGCCCGGCTCGGTTAAAATATAGCGCGGCTGCGAGGATTTCTCCTCTAATTTGCGGCGCAACTGGCGAATATAGACGCGCAGATAATCGGCCTCCTCGCCGTACTCCGGCCCCCAGACGGTGCGCAGAATATTGCGATGCGTTAAGACTTTGCCCGCGTGTACCATCAGGTGCAGCAAGAGCGAAAATTCGGTGGGCGTAAGCTTAATCTCACGCTCGCCAACAGAGACCTGGCGGCTCAAAACGCGCATGCTGATGTGCTTGTCTTCACTGACCAGCACCTCTGGTTTCTGAATCAGGTTCTCGATATTGGTAATGTTCGCGACGCGCCGCAAACAGGCCCGCACCCGCGCCTGCAATTCATCATTGCTAAATGGCTTGGTCAGATAGTCATCAGCTCCGAGGTCGAGCGCCTGCACCTTCTGCCGCTCTTCCGTCCTGGCCGAGAGCACAATGATCGGGGTCTGTGTCCACTGACGCACGCGCATACAGACTCCCATGCCATCAATCTCACCCGGCATCCAGAGGTCCAGCAAGATCAGGTCTGGCTGCTGCACACGCACAAGCTCGATAGCCTGCCTTCCGTCATCAGCGACCAGCACTTCATAGCCGCTGGCCATCAAGCTGCGCCGTAAAACCCGTTGGATCGACGTGTCGTCGTCCACGACCAGGATACGTTTCCCTTTGGGCTTCATAGCTCTTCCTCATGAAGTAATCGGTAGGACGAAGACAAAACACGATCCGCCGCCAGTTGCGGCCTCCACCCAGATACGTCCCTGATGCGCTTCGACAATGCCCCGGCAGATGGCCAATCCCAAACCACTGCCCTGCGGGGCCAGAGTATAAAATGACTTAAATATCCGCTCGCGTTCCTCCTCAGGGATTCCCGGTCCCTGATCGATGACCCGCACGCGTACCCCGTTGGCAAGTGCTTCAGACAAGCCAGCAATCTGCGGCCCCGGACTATCCACCAGCACGCGAATCTCGGTCTGCTTCGGACTATAATGCGCGGCATTTTCCAGCAAATTGCGTAAGACACGTTCTAGCTGCACATAATCGGCGTAGAGGAGTGGCAACCCTGCCTGAATGCTCGGCAAAACGGTAAAATTCGCCAGCAGACGTTGGCAACGTACCAGGGTTATATGCACCACCTCGGCAAGATCGCACCATTCTTTGTCGAGGACCAGCGCGCCCATCTCGATCTGAGACATCTCCACCAGTGAATTCACCAGCGCGTTCAGATGATCAGCCTCAGCATCGATATCCTCCAGCATCTCACGACGAGTCTCCTCATCCCAGGCCATATCCAGCTGGAGCAGGCCCGTGACCGCTGCCTTGATGGTCGTTAGAGGCGTGCGCAGGTCATGGGAAACCGAGCCAAGCAGCACCGCTTTGTTTTTCTCATCGCGCACCTGCTCAGTCACATCATGCACATGCAAGGCGTTGGCAAAACACTGCCCATATTCATTATAAAGCGCGTGTCGAACGAATTGATAGTGGTGGTCAGAGGGAGCGCTATCCAGCAGCATACTGGGTGAACCTGTGGCACGAATACGCGGACGCGGGGGAGCAATGATTGTGCGCGGCTCCCGTGCCTCACCTGCCACACCGCCCACTACCGGATCATAAGAGCCATGTATAGAGGCTCGTGTACCCGACAAAACCTCGGCGGCCAGTGTGCAATGCAGGAAGGCCGGCAATGACGCCGTTTCGCTCTCACCCGGCATATTCGTAAATTCACGGAGGTAGCATAACACTTCCTGCTCCTCGCGGATACGTGGCAACAACGGCGCAAACGCCTTTTCCAGTGTAAGGGATTTCTCCTGGCGTACAGGCAGCGCGCGGAACGAACCAAAGAGCGGCGAACCCTCCTCAGGCCAGCGTTGCCAGGCGTGAGTGTGATCCCGTCCCATCCGCGCGCCGCTGAACAGCGAGGCGGCGCGATTGAGATAGATGCAGTTACCGCTGAGATCGACGATAAACCAGGGTTCAGCCAGTTCGCGTTTGAACTGCTCATACGCCTGTGGATGGACCTCATCGACGTACAGTGCGCGCATCAGAGCAGCGCTGACCTCGCTCAGCAAATGGGTGTTGTCCAGAGCAGTTTCAGCGGCCTGCTTCAAGAACGCTGTGCCTTCAGTACCATTGGAGGCGCCGAACAGTGTGTTGCCAGATGGAGGTGTCAAAAACGACGCCTCGCCGCTCAAGCCATTTGTCAGGTGCTCCTGCGCCGGGACACTACGGGCTGTGCGCAAAATCTCTTGCAAATATCCCTCGCTGCGCGTCAGCAGATGCTCGCTGATAAAATGCAGAACACTGCTTAAGCTCAAACCGAAGGTCTCCATTGTTTCAGTTCGCAAACGTTTGAGCAATTGCGCCTCATCGATGGCATCCTGATCGAAAAAGACATTCTGTTGATGAGCGTGTTCCAATTGTTCGATAATCTCCTGGAAGCGGCGCCGTTCCTGAGCTGACTGTAACAACATGCCATTGTGGATAGCCACCGTAGCCTGGCCAGCAAACAGGGCAAAAATATCGGTTTTAAGCGGAGTAAAACCACCAGGCTCGCTTGAAAGCAGGAGCAGCGCGCCATAGACATACTGGCCGGTAATCAGGGGTGAGCAGTAGATCGAGCGCACGGCAAGTTCCGAGGCAAACCAGCCGCACTGTGGAAAATGCTTATCGCTGGCAATATCCTGCGAAACTTGCCGCCGCTGATGCAGCAACGTCGCGCCTATGATGGTCTGTGCACTCAGCGCATCATTCTGGAACAGAAGCGTCTGGAACAGATCAGGATCAAAGGGCAGATCGCTATGAGCCTCTAAACGCAGACAGTGCTGGATTTGATCGAGGCGCACTATGGCCGAGGAGACGTGCAGCGCGTTGGTGATACCAAGCACGATGCGTTGGAGGATCGAGGGCAGATCGACGGCTGTGGTCAGCACTGTGGACACGTCTTTGAGCTCGGCGCGCTGCCGATCCTGAATCTCTACGTTGCCGCCCGCCACAGCGCTCTCAATAGCCGTCGCCAGCAAACTGGCCAGTGCCTTTATCAGCCGTTGCAACGCGGGGTCAGCATACGCATCTACCTGTGTACTCCCCAGTTCGAGCGTCCCCAGTATTTTCCCACACACACATAAAGGAGCGATCAACGCGGCCCGCACTAATGGGCAACCACACAGCGCGTCGCCACACTCAGCAGGCAGGCCAGTTGCACCTGCCGGAAAGTTCTCCACCAGCAGTCCCAGTTGCTCACGTGGAGCGCCATCCGTGTCCCCCACCAGTCCCGCCTCGACCTCCTGAGTCGGTAGCAAACGCTCCACCATTGAATCCAGCAGGGGATGCTGACGATAGCGCGCAACCCACTGCTCGCCCTCGCGCTGGCAGACTGTAATCCGCAGCGCCTGACCATCGTGGCGCAACAAAACGATGCCAAAAATGTCGAAAGGCAACGCAGGCTCCAACTCGGTGGCTAAATGCGCATAGTCAGGCCTCGCGCCACGTACACTCGAAATAATGCGTGCCACGCGCTCAAGAATATGCGATTCGTCTCCGATGGGTGTTTGTGCTTTTTCGTCTTGTAAATCCATTCCTATCTCCCCACTCAGGCGCTAACACAAACCACCCGTAGCACCTATTACCTGTTTTATTCTCATTGCCAATACCCTGATCTACACCTGCACACAACAATACATTGTAGCACAAAATCGCGAACAATGTACTGCTTTTGGCGGCCTTTTTTACATCAACATCGCGGGGATATCCCCTGGGTCCTTGCAAAGTATATCATAGAATCTCTTGCAAACGTTGATTTGAAAAATTTCCCTGGAAAATCTCAAGTAGCAGGTTGTTGCTCTTTAACTGAAAGTTAGGATTTTTTTTACACGGAGTTAGTCTGCCCTTAATATTCTGGGGCCTATACTTCCTATGGAACACTTTGGGAAGGACGCGGCACGCCAGTGCAGGATGCCAAACGCCTCATTACTCTCCTCTTAGTACATTGTCCCGTTATTGAGTTTCGCTGTGATTTCAAGGAGGATCATTATGCATGGTCACATCTCTCAACGCTTTTCCTGGCGCAGGCGCTGGCTCGCGGCTCTTCTGGCCCTGACACTGAGCCTTGTAGCGCTGCCATTCCAGACTCAACCAACCGCGCAGGCCGCGAGTGGATGCACGTTGAACAATGGCATTAAACACGTTATTTACGTCCAATTTGATAATACTCACTTTACACGTGATAATCCCAATGTACCGTCGGATCTGGAGCAGATGCCTCACCTGCTCAATTTCATCAAACAGAACGGCGTCCTGCTCTCGAACCACCACACGCCCTTGATCTCGCATACCGCGACGGATATTCTCACCTCACTGACTGGTGTGTATGGCGATCAACACGGTGTGCCTGTGAGCAATAGTTTCCGCTACTTTAATCCCAGCGGCACCAGCAATCTGGGCGTCTCTTTCGCGTATTGGACCGATCCCCTGTTCGATCCAACCACCTCGACCCCCACAGATACCCGCTTTAATATGCTGACGGCTCAGGGCAAAAACGCACCCGCGCCCTGGGTACCTTTTACGCGTGCTGGCTGCAATGTTGGTTCCGTTGCCTCTGCCAACACGATCCTGGAAAATACGCAAACGGACATTCCAACGGTCTTCGGCGCTCATTCTCCCCAGGCGCAAGAGGTGCAGAGCAATCCTGGTCAGGCCACAGCAGATTTTGTGGGTATTGGCGTTCACTGCACGCAAAGCAGCAACCTGTGCACAGCAACCAATGGCGGCGAGGCTGATCGTCTGCCGGACGAGCCGGGCGGCTATCACGGCTTCCAGGCGCTCTTTGGTAATAAATACGTGGCGCCACAGATCAGTCCGAACGGTCCCATAACGGATCTCAATGGCAACGTCATTCAGGATTCACAGGGCCATATTGGTTTCCCTGGCTTCGATGGCATGAGCGCCTCGGTCTCACTCTCCTATATTGCCGCGATGCAGGAGCATGGCGTACCCGTCACCTACGCGTATATCTCCGATGCCCACGATGACCATAGCAACGATACGGCCTTTGGTCCCGGTCAGGCCGGCTATGTTGCAAATCTCAAAGCCTATGATCAGGCGTTCGAGAAGTTCTTCAAACGTCTGGCGCACGATGGCATCAACACGAGCAATACGCAATTTGTCTTTACCGCCGACGAGGGCGACCATTTTGTGGGGGGCGCTCCCAGCCCGGCGAACTGCAACGGCGTGGTTGTTCCCTGCACCTACAAGCAAATCGGCGAAATCGATGGCAACCTGGCCGGACTGTTGGCGACTCAGCAGGGCATCACGACCCCGTTCAACGTCCATTCAGACTCGGCCCCGACGATCTACCTCACCGGCAATCCAGCCCGCGATAACCAGATGGTGACTCGTCCCTTTGAACAGGCGTTGGGCAAACTCACAGCGGTCAATCCGCTCACTGGCCAGACCGATACGCTCAGCAATTTCCTGGCCGATCCAGTGGAGATGCAATTTTTGCACATGGTCACGGCAGATCCGGCGCGCACACCCACGCTGACCATGTTCGCCAACCCCGACTACTTCCTCTTCGCGGGCGCGCCCAACTGCGCCTCGCCCTGTGTGAACGAGGAGGCGGCCTTTGCCTGGAATCACGGAGATGTCGCGCCTGACATCAATACGACCTGGCTGGGCATGGTCGGCCCCGGCATTAAACATCTGGGCGTGGATGGCTCGATCTGGTCCGACCACACGGATATTCGCCCAACCATGCTGGAGTTGCTGGGTCTGCGCGACGACTATCAGCACGAGGGGCGTGTCTTGTTCGAGGCCATCCAGCGCCAGGTACTACCGGAACAGGTGCGCGATAACCTGGAGAGCCTGACCAATCTGGCGCGCATCTATAAGCAAATCAACGCTCCCGTTGGCAAGCTGGGCCTGGCCACGCTGAAAATCTCAACGCAGGCCCTGAAGAGTCGCTCGCCCAACGATAGCACCTACGCGCAACTGGAGCAGCAGCTCATCACCATCACACAGGTCCGCAACGCCATCGTCGGCCAGATCATCCACCTTCTGGAACAGGCCGAATTTGGCAGCTCCCACGAGCAGAGCCAGATGACGACCCAGCTCAGTTCTAGCAATGGCCTCGTCGCGCAAGCGCAGGCGCTGCTTGAGCACGCGGGGGAACTGGCTCAGCAGCAATAAACGTGGGGGATCTATTCTTCGCGCAAAATCAGCGCGCCAGCATAGATACTGAGGTCTATGCTGGCGCGCTTCTTCGCACAGGTCTATTTAGAGGCACCCTAACTCTTCGACTTCCCCTTTCAAACCCTTCGTCTCGGCAGTTGCTGGTAACTTCTGGATAAACGACACCGCTCGATTAAGCGCGTGAGGAATGTAACGCCACTGATATTCTCACACACTTTGATGAGGAGATCGATGACCTGCTTCTCACTGCTCGCCGCGTGGTCCACAGCAACCGCGAGGCATGAGGAATAATCATTATTTGTGATACCCCGTCAGCTCTACATAGCCCTCGCCCTGAATAGCGCGGCCACCGCTCTGGCCCTGGATGCTCACCGCGCCCTCCCAGTAGGTGTTGCCGGTGGATTGGGTGACGACCAGTTCCTGGTTCTTGAGTTCCGGTTGCAGGGTCAAGGATGCCTGGAGATGCGGCTCGTTGATCGTCAGTTGCCAACCAGAGGGATAAGTGATGCCGGTGGCGGGACTGGCCCAGCGATCCAGTACGTCTGCGCGTAGCGCCTGTGCTGGTAAGAGCAGACTCTGCCCATCTGGCTCGATATAGCCTATATAGGTGGAGGTGGGGTTCCCGTTGGCGTCGCGGATCAGGTAGATCATCAGTTCGCTCTGGTCGTTGAGTTGGATGCTGAACCAATCCCAACCACCACCACCGAGCGTGAGAAAATTGCCCCACTGGTGATCCATCCAGGCCGTGCCATTCACCTGCAACGTTTGCCCGTGATCGAGCAGCGTACCAGTGACGGCCATGCGCGTGCGCGAGTAATAGTACGAGAAGCCCCCCTGACCGTAGGTAATCAGCCCGTTGCCGTTGTGCAGCGTGACTGGCTTGAGTCCGCGCAGGTCGAGGTTGATGGCGTAGTTCTGCATGCTGGCCTGCAAATGGTCCTGACCGCCCAACCCACGCGCCGACCAGTCCCCCACGCTGACGTTAAAGCCCGCGCTGGATGTGCCGTTGGGGATGATGGCGTTCGGCTCCGTCAGACGCCGCTGGTCGTAGTGAAATTCGCCGCGCGCGATATCGCTGATGGCGAAGTGCGCGGGATAAATGGGTGGGTAATCGCTGCGCAGAGCCTGGAAGAACACCAGCTCAAAACCATAGTGGTGCGTCTGCCCATCGGGCGTGACGGCGTTCAAATGGCCCGTGTAGTACCACCATTCGGTCAGGTCGCGGTGCGGCGCCTCGTCCTGCGGGAAACGCACAGGCGGCAGCACCTGCGGCGACGAGGCGGCCCGTATCGCTGGCAAGGTCGCATTTGTCGCGGGCACGCCGGGTACGCTGCACGCGGTCAGCATCAGCGTCAGCAGGCACAAGAGCAGCAAATGACGGGTAAACGGGCCGCAATTTATTGGAGTCAATGATACACGCGAAAATATCTTCTTCATCGTTTTCCTCCCAACGAAGCATCGCTCACAACCGGCTTAGTTTCATCTAATGCTGGCTCTGTCGCGGCCAGATAGGTTTCGGTCAGAGCTGGTGGACGCCGCTGCACGCCGACAAAGGGCAGCCACCAGTTGAGGTTGCCCAGCAAACGCATGGTGGCCGGGACGAGCAGGCCACGTACCAGGGTGGCATCGAGCGCGACCGCCAGCGCCATACCCAGGCCGAGCGCCTTGACCAGGATCATGTCAGCCGTGGCGAAGCAGGCACTGACGACGATCACGATGACCGCCGCGCTGGTAATAAGGCCGCCACTGCGCTCCAGGCCCAGCGCCACTGCCTGACGATTATCGCCGGTCTGCCAGAAAGCCTCCTGCACACGCGAGAGCAGGAAGACCTCGTAGTCCATCGAGAGGCCAAACAGGGCGCAGAAGAGTAGAATCGGGCTGGAAGCTTCGACAAAGCCCAGCGGTGTAAAGCCAAGCAGCTGGTGCAGGAAGCCATCCTGGAAGATGATGACCAGCGCGCCATAGCTGGCCAGGATCGAGAGCGTGTTCATCAGGATGGCCTTGAGCGGCAGGACTACCGAGCGGAAGAAGAAGAAGAGCACGACATAGGTCACTAGCGAAACGAGCAAAATCGCCAGCGGAAAGGCCGTATAGAGTGAGGAGACATAATCGACGTTCGCGGCTGACTCGCCCGTCACAAGCATGCTCATACCGTGGCCGGGCGGCGTGTTGCGAATGGTCTGGGCCAGCGCCTGGGAACGCAGGTCGAGCGCGTTATATTTACTAATCACCTCGATGATGAGGGTATTACCGGAAACCGTGTTTTTGGCCAGCGCATTCAGGTACAGATCAGTGTTCAGTTCTGGGTGTTGGTAGAGCAGCTCGTACTGGTCCAGGGTGAAACGCGGGTCGGCGCTGACAATGCTATCGACGCGCGCCACACGCGGATCGAGGTCGATCCGCTGTACATAATTGTAGAGATCACGGATATTCGCGCCGGTCATGACGTTACCCTGCGTCTGCACTACCAGCACAATCGGAGTGGTCTCGCGAGCATTGAAGCGCGTGGCCAGCAGGTCGTAGGCCTGGCGCGAGGGCACATCGGTGGGCAGAATCGAGGCGTCGGGCGAGGAGAAACGCACGCTCAAAAAGGGCAGGCCGAGCGCGATCAGGATGAGCAGCACCGGCAGGAAGATACGCACGGGATAGCGCATAACAAAGTGTGAGAGGCGATACCAGAAGCCATGATGCTCAGCAGCGGGCTTTTTCCACAGACGCGGCAGCCGCACAGGAAAGGCGTTGATGCGCGTACCCAGAATGCTCAACGCGGCTGGCAGGATGGTGATCGCGGCGCATACAGCCAGCAGAACGACCAGCACGCCGCCCAGACCGACTGAACGCAGCATGTTGATTGGGAAGATCACCAGACCGAGCAGGCCAATCGAGACGGTCAGGCCGGAGAAGGTCACGGCGCGCCCGGCGGTGGCCACAGTAATTGCTACAGCCTCCTCGACGGGTCGTCCCCGCGCCAGCTCCTCACGGAAACGGCTGACGATGAAGAGCGAGTAGTCCACACCCAGGCCCAGCCCAAAGAGCGTGATGATATTGAGCACAAAGATGGAGAGCGGCAGCAAATGTCCCAGGCCAAAGATCAGCGCCAACGTCACCAGCACAGCCGCGCCCCCCACCAGCGCGGGCAGCACAGCCGCGACAACCGAGCGGAAGACCAGCAGCAGCGCGATAATCGCGAACGGGAAGGCCAGGAACTCGGCCCGACGCAGGTCGCGCTCACTGACGGACTGGATATCGGCGTAGAAGACCGGGCTACCGCCTACGCTCTCTTGCAGATCGGGTACCTTGCCCAGACGTTGCCGCAACTCAGGCAACAGTTTGGGCGCGTTGTCCGAATCGATATTCAGCGTGACATCGACGTAGGCAGCACGGCGGTCCAGCGAGATCTGACGCGGGTTGGTAGTGAAACTGGAGACGCTAGATATCTCCGACCAGGAACGCAAGCCTGCCAGGGCCTGCTCTGACTCCTGGACAAAGTGGGGATCGTCGGCGGTGTATTTCTGGCTGCTAAAAATAATCTGCACAATCGTCGGCTGCACGCCCAATTTCTGCGTCAACAGGTCAACGGCCCGCTGCGATTCTGATGTGGGACTGATGAAGCCGCCCGGTTGCAGCACGTTGCTGGCCTGCGGCGCAAACGGTAGCGCGACAGCCGCCGCAACCAGCCACAGACCGACGATCAGCCAGCGATAATGGGCGGCGAACCTGCCCAGATGGTAGAACATAGTGATTCCCTTTGCTCTCGTGCCTTCTACTCGACTCTTCAACAGCTATGTTGTATTATAAGGACGCTTTCCAGAGGCACTCAAGATCCTCTCTACATATTAGTAGGGCTAAAAATTCTCGCTGTCAAGGGGAGCTTCCTGCGCTATGGCTCCCTACTGATTGAACTACCAGCAACAACGATCAAGTTGTTTGCTCAACCAGAATAAGGATACAACGCAGAGTACCTGCTGAACATACCAAATCCGTTCAACAGATAAACGTCCGTGAAGGAGTCTTTTATGGCCAAACAACCAAAACAAGCGGCCAGGCCTGTCCAGGATGAGAAAGCGGTGAAAATCGTCAACGTTAACCGTCAGGCCTATCACGACTATACCGTCGAGCGCACCATCGAGGCTGGCATCTCGCTGGTGGGCACGGAGATCAAGTCGATCCGCGAAGGCAAGGCCCAGTTGCGCGGCTCATACGCGATTATCCGCCAGGGCGAGGTCTGGCTGGAGAACGCGCATATCGCCGTGTACGACTTTGGCAACCGCTACAACCACGAGCCGCTGCGCAAACGCAAGCTGCTACTGCACCGCCGCGAGATCGCGCAGTTGGAGGCGCGGGTCGCCGCGAAAGGCCTGACCCTGATCCCCCTCAAGCTCTATCTCAAGGGTGGCCACGCTAAAGTCGAGCTGGGACTGTGCAAAGGCAAGAAATTGTACGATAAGCGCGAAGCTATCGCCGAACGCGATGTCAAACGCGAAATGGAACGCATTGTGCGCAACCGATAGGATACTGTAGAGTAATCGAGCACAATGCGAAACACGAAGGAGTATACATTGTGCGTAACAATCATTTTTATAGTAAACATAGCATTGCAACAATTTTCAGCGCAATTTACACATAGGGAAAGGCGGATACATTAGCATGAATGACAGGCCAGCATACAACAACGAGGGCGAGCAGTCCCTGAACACGGGCCGCTCGCCCTTCCCATATTTAGAGGAAGTAACGCCACAGAGCTTCGGCATCGCCCATCTGCTGGGTATGAAAATCGAGCGTTCGCAGGATGGCGTTGGCCAGGTGCGCATCCAGATCGACGAACGACTGATGCATCCCCAGCAGATGGTGCATGGGGGCGTGATCTTCACCATCGCCGACACCGCCATGTCGATGGCTCTACTCTCGATGCTCCCGCCCGGCACGCCCTTTGGAACCATTGAGGCCAAAATCAACTATATGCTGCCGGCCAACACGGGCGAATTGCTGGCGGAAGGCACCATCCTGCACCTGGGCGGCTCAACAGCAGTCATTGAAGCCACAGTCTATAATATAATTGCTGAGCAAAAACGGTCTATCGCCAAACTGCTCGGCACGTTCTACATCAAACGTCACAAAACCGGCGTAAACAACGCCAAATAAATA
>CAXUEY010000130.1:0-15772 GCA_964250225.1 uncultured Ktedonobacteraceae bacterium
TTTCCCTTTTTTCGGGATGGCTTATGCTTGTAGCACTATTCTCTACGCACCGTGGCACTTTTTATATTTCCTGCCGCTGCCACAGGGACAGGGGTCATTGCGCCCGATATGGCCGGATGCCTGGCGCGGGGTGGTGTGGACGGCGGTGGAGACGCGCCCGTTCTGCGCCTGGCGATGATTTCCACTCTGGCGGCGCTGGGTGGGACGTGGCGCATCAGTTTCGTCGGCGATAGCCTGGCCGCTGGCGAGCGCGATGGCCTGGGCGTTGGTGCGCAATTGGCGCGCGGGCTTGCGTTTGGGTGGCGCTGGCTGCTCGACCTTGATGGTGATGTTGCCCTTAAGCAGACGTAGCAACTGTTCCACAATGTAGCGCTGGATCTGCGCCTTGAGGTTCTCGAACATGAGAAAGGCCTCGTTCTTAAACTCCACCAGGGGATCGCGCTGACCAATCGAGCGGAAGCCGATGCTGGCACGCATGACGTCTAGCCCGTCGATGTGGTCCATCCAGAGCCGGTCTAGCACTTGCAGAGTGCAGCCGCGCTCGACATCGCCGATTGTGGGAACGCCCAGGCCGGGATTGTCGGCGGAAAGCTGGTTGAGTTGCTTGCCACGCTCTTCGTAGTGCTGCTGGACCAGCTCGATCAGCTTCTGCGTCAGGTCGCTGCGTTTGACGGCGTGGAGGTTCTCTGGCAACACCTCGTCGGGAATGGGCACCCAGTTCTCCAGCGCGGTGAAGAGCTGCTCCAGCTCCTCTTCCTCGCTGACCATCGGGCCGGGAATGTGCTCGTTGACCATCTTCGTGACTTCAGCGGCGATCAGGTTGAGCACGCGATTGTGCATGTCGGCGTGCTCCAGTACAGCCCGGCGGTCGGCGTAGATGACTTCGCGCTGTTTGGCGATCACATCGTCGTACTCGACGACATTTTTACGCACGTCGAAGTTGTAGCCCTCAACGCGCGTCTGCGCTTGTTCGATCATACGCGAGATCATCTTGTTCTCCAGGGGAATGTCATCGCCCATGCCGGCCATTTCCATGAATTTGGAGGCCCGTTCGCCACCGAAACGCCGCATTAGTTCGTCTTCCAGAGAGAGGTAGAAGCGCGACAGGCCCGGATCTCCCTGACGGCCCGCGCGACCACGCAACTGGTTATCGATACGCCGCGACTCGTGCCGCTCGGTGCCGATAATATACAGGCCGCCCAGTTCGAGAATACGCTCGCGGTCCTCATCGCACTCCTGTTGCTTTTCCGCGAAGAGCCGGTCTTTCTCATCCTGGCTCATATTAGCGATATATTCCTGAATAGCCTCTTCTTTCTCGCTGCGCTCATCCGCGTTGCTTTCGGGCATATCGCGGATAAAGTCCACGTGTTCGGCGTATTTGTGCAGGATGGCGTCGAAGTAGACTTCGGGATTGCCGCCGAGCATGATGTCGGTGCCGCGACCGGCCATGTTGGTGGCGATGGTCACGCCCCCCAGCCGACCCGCCTGCGCCACAATATGCGCCTCACGCTCGTGATGCTTGGCGTTCAGGACGTTATGCTCGATTCCCTGTAGATCCAGCTTTTGTGAGAGGTGCTCGGAAATCTCCACCGAAGTGGTACCCACCAGAATCGGCTGGCCCAGTTCGTGGCGCTCTTTGATCTCCTCGACCACCGCGTCGTACTTCCCCTCAGCGGTGCGGTAGATATAGTCGGGCGCGTCCTCGCGGATCATGGGTTTATTGGTGGGAATAACCACGACATCCAGCTTATAGATTTTATGTAGCTCTTCTGCCTCGGTATAAGCTGTACCGGTCATACCCGAAAGTTTGTCATAGAGACGGAAAAAGTTCTGGAAGGTGATCGTGGCCAGGGTGTGGTTTTCACGCTGGACGGTCACGCCCTCTTTAGCCTCAATCGCCTGGTGCAGGCCTTCGCTATAGCGTCGGCCCGGCATCTGGCGGCCTGTGAACTCATCGACGATGATGACCTCGCCATCTTTGATGATATAGTCTTTATCGCGATGGAAAATCACCTGCGCCTTAATTGCGTTCTCCATGTAGCGCGGGAGGTCGGCATTCTCTTCGGAGTAGATATTTTTGATGCCCGACATCTGCTCAATTTTGGTGATGCCCTCATCGGTGAGGATAACGGTACGCGTCTTCTCCTCGACGGTATAGTCATCTTCGGGCTTGAGACGCGTGGCCCAGCGCGCGAATTTCGCGTACATATCGGTCGATTCCTGGCCCGCGCCCGAAATAATCAGAGGTGTACGCGCCTCGTCGATCAGGATATTGTCCACCTCGTCCACAATGGCGAAGCTAAGTTCGTGTTGAACGGCCTGTTCAAGCGAGCCGACCATATTGTCGCGCAAGTAGTCAAAACCGAACTCGTTATTGGTGCCATAGGTGATATCGGCCTGGTACGCGGCCCGGCGCGCAGGCGTTTGCGGCTCGACTGCGTTGATGACGACCCCGACAGTCAGGCCGAGGAAATGGTGGATCTGCCCCATCCATTCGGCGTGGAAGCGGGCCAGATAATCGTTAAC
The DNA here is from genome assembly GCA_964250225.1 of uncultured Ktedonobacteraceae bacterium. Lineage (GTDB taxonomy): Bacteria > Chloroflexota > Ktedonobacteria > Ktedonobacterales > Ktedonobacteraceae > Paraktedonobacter. The sequence continues at coordinate 2,527 of CAXUEY010000130.1, forward strand.
GGTAATCACATGCACACCCTTGCCGGTGAGCGCGTTGAGGTAGGATGGCAGGGTTGCTACCAGCGTCTTGCCTTCCCCGGTGCGCATCTCGGCAATTTTGCCCTGGTGCAGCACGATACCGCCAATGAGCTGCACATCGTAGTGGCGTTTGGAGAGTACGCGTTTCCCAGTCTCGCGCACCACGGCGAAGGCTTCAGGCAGCAGCTCATCGAGGGTCTCGCCGTCCTTGTAGCGTTTGGTCAACGCGGGCAGCAGCTCGTCCATCGCTTCAGCACGCAGGGCGGCCAGTTCGGACTCTACGCGGCGCAGGATATCACCGAGCAACTGCTCCAGGCGCTCATCAGCGCCGTCTTCTTTGTCTGCAACGGCTTTGCGTGCCTCCTCGAACTTTGGCCACGCTTTTTGAAAAGCCTCAGCCATTAGTGTGTCATCCACCTCGGTCAACAGCGGCTCGGCCTTTTTCAGGAGAGAGAGCGTGGCCTGGTGGGGATCTGGCGCTTCGTCGGGCCACTCCTGCGTCTCCTCGGCCACGTCCATCGCCTTGCTGACGCGCAGGGTGTTGAGCACGGGACTCAGGCTCGCGTAGGACTTCTCGAAGGTATCCGAGAGAGTAGTGCGCAGATCGTCGAGCAGGGTAAATTCGGGATCGCGCTTCTGCTCAATCTCCTGACGATGGGGAGTCAGGGCCACGCGCACCTGCTCGTCGCTGCACGCGCTGGCCAGCGGCTCCGTTTGTTCCAGAACTTCGCGGAAGAGGCTGAGTAGCTCATCTTCCAGCACCAGCCCGCCCTTAAGGTGCAGAGCGAGCCGCGCGCGAAATTCTTTGGTTTTGGCAGCCAGCTCTGCATCGCTGAGCTGCTGCATCTCCTCTTCCAGCCCATTAATCTCATCGATTATTGGCTGAAGCAGCTTCAATTCTTTCTTGTTGGGGTCACCCAGCATTTTCCCAAGTAGTTGCATAACGTTGAACGTCTCCTCAAACCAGGCGTTGGCGCGGTTGGTCCTCTAGCCGTCAGGTATCTATTCTATGGTTAGTATAAGGGTCAGGCATACAAGAATATCTCGTTCATTATATCATATTGGCTAGAGCGGAGTGTTAGTCCGCTCCTGGCCTCGCTTCACATTCCTAAACGCCCGCTGCATGGAGCACGCTGTTAGGGCAATTATGCTTGAGGTGCTGACCTTCAAAAAAATCCTTCATCCTACGCCGCACGCAGGTATCAAAATTTTTGGTCGTCCATCGTTGCAAGAAACGGTGCAAATGACTTCCTCAAATCCTTTCTTCTCCTATACTTAAAGAAAGAAAAGGATATGGAGACAGAGAGCCATGCGAGAGGAAAATACCTTCAGATAGAGCATAGCCCAATAGTCAGAGAACATGAAAAAAAGAAAAAATGGAGGTATTTTCTTTGTTGGGTCTCTGCCATGTTGTATGAGCCATTGTAAAGTCTTGCTATCGAGAGAAGAGAGCCATGCCAGTCCAAGATTGTCAAAGAGTGAGGCGCCGAATCCCCCTGGTAGGAGCGATCCTTTGGCTGGCTCAAGCAAATAGCTTTTTGGGGCAATGAAAAAAGGAGCTGAATATGGCTTACATGAGTGATACTTTCACAATGAATCCGGAATCAGTAAACTACACAGGTAAGGTGATTGCTGATGATGCCATGAACGACTTGAGCTACTCGAAACCCCTCGTTTATACTGTCATAGATGACGAAGATTCCATGCCCACGATGGTTACCTATGCGCTGACGACGTTTTATCAAAATCTCGACTCTGCCCTCTCCAACCTTTTTAATCAGCGCTATGAGATAGGCCAGGCTCTGCAAAAGGCAGCAAGCCAGACGGAGCTGGCCGATCTGGCAAACGTCAACATGTTCATCAAGAAGGGCGGCAGTTAGGGAACGCTTCTGCCTCTGCCGCCGTATGAAGCGCCAGAGAAGTGAATAGAGCTTTGCCTCTCCTCATTGTTTTATTCTGAGAAGGAAGAAAGGAAATAGGTATATGCCAATTGCCCAAGGACCATCTTCAAGAACACCGCCTGGCTTAACGACACCCAACCCCTGGGCGCAGTCCTTAGCAGACTTGCTCAGACCCTGGACCGACGCGCTCAATGACCTGAGCACAGTCGCGTCGAAGAATTTCCAGCTCTGTGATGCCGTAGACGCTCCCCCCCAGCATGTGGGCTCCCTGGCGAGGTTTGCGGATCACTGCAGACATCTGGTTGGTGTCGGTAACGATATCGTCGATTTCCAGGGTTTAGGCGCCCAGGCTTTTGCAAATATCTATAACCTCAATATTGAGCAGTCCACGCTGATCAACGGCAAAATCCAGGATTTTTCCAACGCCACGCTGGATTTGCGTCAGCAAATCCAGAGCCTCAACGCTCGGTACGAACTCAGCCAGGATGGAGGGATCTATTGGAATGCTGGACCCGACCAGGATCCCTGGAGCCCATCACTGGGTGAATTTCTTGCCAATCACAAGCATGACAACAACTACGTTCTCAGCACGTTGATGGAGGGCTTTCTCACCACTACCGCCATCGATGATCTGCTGAAGCCGTGGAGCGTCGATGCCACCATTATTACCGGCATCCAGATCGGGATGAACCAGATCTCTAAAGAGATGAGCTCGAGCCAGCAGGCGCAGATACAAGCAGACAAAAACCCGGATGGAAGCCACCCTTCCTGGCTGGACACTGACTTCGCGGAAGCCGTCCGTATGTTGAATGGTTTTGCCAACAATATGATCACGCAGCTAGGGATGTGGGCGGAGGAACTGTATGCACTGGCGGACACCTACGTGCAACAGGTGAACGATGCCGGAGACATCAAAACACTCACGCAACTCCCGAAATCCACACCCCAGCCTTTCAACCACGATCCAACTGATGGTGCAAGTTTCAAACCATTGCGATACGGGGATCCCACACATGATACCTACTTCCATAGAATTGGCATGGAACAGGGGGTGAACACTCTCGTCGCGAAAGGAAGCGGTGGTGCGTTTGTGCTGAGAGACAAACTCTCTGATATTCAAGGTAAATTAAATGATGAGCACTCAGGAGACTCGAATGGATTGCTGGTGAATCTGCTTGAAGGCGTAGCAAGTGCTGCAGGGATCGTTGCCTCATGTATACCGCTCTTAGGAGAGGTAGAAGACATCGCTGTGGCTGGCAATATAGCTTACGCTCTCTTAAACGGAGCTGCTACCGGCACAAATATCGCCAGTGGATCTCAGACAAGTGTCACCACCAGTATCGCCGGTGAATCTCAAACTGCGACAACTTCATTCGATGCTATTCAACAACTGAAGGTTGCTCTTGATACTCTTGGGAGTCAATTAGAAGACATGCCTCTTGCTGTTGCACAGAAATGGGGCTTCAAGCTGACTGAGGAGGATACGTATAGGGACATCATCGCCCCTGGAACAACGATGACAGAAACCGATTACAGCAGTATTACAGGCGCAAAGTTCAATTTATCCTATTTTACTATCAGTAATACAGAATGATATGAGAGGGAAACATGCAATCTCGATGGAAAAAAAGGTTCTTGCTGGTCTGTCTGTGCGTGCTGCTAGCCAGTCTGCTCAGTGCTTGCCAGAGCGAACCTGTGAACCGGGTCCAGGCGTGCGATAACCAGACATCGCCCCTGGTGACGACCTTCCAACCCATTGCCTCCCTGAAGCAGACCGTGTACGCGACGAGTGGCTCGCGTCTGTACGCGCTGCAGGCTTCCAACGGCACCCTGCGCTGGTGCAGTGCGCTGACGCTCGATAATGGCAAACCGGATCAGTTTACAAGCGTCACCCACGTCGGTGATCAGCTCTATACCTTCACGCATGCTGGTATGGTTACCGCTTTGACGGCTCATTCGGGGACAGAGGTATGGAGCACGAATACGGGAGACCTGGCTTCAGGCTCGGGGTCTCGGGTTCCTTCTCCCTCCGTTGCTAACAGGACGGTCTATAGCGGGGGGGCGAGTATTGTTGCGCTCAGAACTCAGGATGGAAGTGTGCTCTGGCAATATACCCTCCCTAATAACTACGACGCGGGCACTGTTCCTCTCGCGAGCAATGGGAAAGTCTATGTTGGAGGTCCTCCTAACCAGCTTTTCGCATTGGACGCGGCAACTGGCCACAAGCTCTGGACCGTTTCGTTACCACCTTCTTCTTATGCTACAGATCTCATCGCAGGAGACGGCGTGATTGTGATACGCTATACGATAATAGAGTCTCAAACGAGCGATCAGTTTTCTGATGGCCTGGACGTGGTGGATGCGCAGAGCGGAAAGCTGCTCTGGCACAAAGATATCGATGCGGTTCTCTGGTCAATGCAGAGTATCGCTAATGGCCTGCTCTACGCCCAGGCCGTTTTTCCCGCAAACCAGCGAGATGCTGTCAACGGCCTGTACGCTTTTGACCTGCACACGGGGAGGGTGCGTTGGTCTTTTCCCACTCGGCATACCGATCTCGCTCTGGACGTTCCTCTGGTGGTCGCGAACACTCGGCTGTATATGATAGGTCGTTCCGGGAATGTGGACGCCATTGATGCGCTGACCGGACAGATCCTCTGGAGTGTTCCTCTCTTCAATCCAGATGACGTGCCAGCTCGCCTGGTGTTGTGCGACAATGAACTGTTTATCGGCATGCAGGACAGATTTGTCGTGTATGCCTTTAACGTCACGACTCGCACAGAAAACTGGGAGGTTAATCTCCTGGGCGGAGACGCCAGAAATGAGATCAGCATCGATGTGGGAACATAGCTGTTGGTTTGTAGATTCCGAGAATCTTGATACGCAGCAAAATGGGGTAAATGACATTGGTGTTTCTCCTGCTCTGCCGGTTCGCCCCAGATTTCAGCCTCTCAGCGCGCCTATGGTATAATAGCATAGCGAATGGAGCAGAACAGCTTGTATTCTATTTTAAAGAAAGGCACGATCAAAAAACGATGCCAACACGCGATGATGCTTATCAATTGATGACCGCTCATGTGAAGAATGAGAATTTGCAGAAGCACATGCTCTCGGTTGAGGTTGCGCTGCGCTTCTATGCGCGCAAGTATGGCGAGGACGAGGAGGTGTGGGCCATGACGGGGCTGCTGCACGATTGCGATTACGAGGAGTATCCCGACCTGCGCGAACATACGCAGATCTCCGCGGCCTGGCTGCGCGAGGCGGGCTACGACGAGCGCATTATTTACGCGATCCTGGCCCATAACGATCTCAACCTGGCGACGAACCCACGCGATAATTTGTTGGCGCGGGCGCTCTATGCCTGCGACGAGGTGACTGGGATGATTACCGCGACGGCCCTGGTGCGCCCCGATAAGAGTATTCTGGGCCTGGCCGCCTCGTCGGTGCGTAAGAAGATGAAGGCGAAGGGCTTTGCCGCAGGTGTGCATCGCGAAGACCTTGTGCAGGGCGCGGCAGAACTGGACGTTGATCTGGATACGCATATTACCTTTGTGATCGAGGCCATGAGCAGTATCGCGGAACAGCTTGGCCTGGCCGGGAAACAAGAGCTGGTCGCTGATTAACTCTTGCTTGTTCTTCTCATCAGTTGCAAGAAGAATCACCGTATGATAAGCTATAGTAGGAAATAGTCATACTACAACGAGAGGTGAACATCATGCCAGGAGTTGAAAAAATTAGTATTGCCCTCACTCCCGATCTGGCAGCAGCTATACAGGAAGCGGTTGAGAGCGGCGGCTATGCGTCCACCAGCGAAGTCATACGCGAGGCATTACGCGACTGGCGCGAAAAACGCCGCTTGCATGAGGAACAGATCAATGAGATCAGAAAACTTTGGGACGAGGGTATTCAGAGCGGGCCTGGCCGTGTCCGCGTAGGTGATCTGCTACAAGAGCTTGAGCGTGAGTTTGAGGCAAAAAGTGAGGATAAGGGTGGCACACTATCAACTTACGACGAAGGCTGAAGAAGACCTGCGAGAGATAGGGCGCTATATTGCCTCAGATAACCTGCGAGCCGCCACGAAGCTCCTTGACGCCTTCGAACAACACTTCGTGCTGCTGGTAGAAAATAAGCATTTTGGCAGAGCCAGACCGGATATCCGACCAGATATGCGCTATTCTGTCGTGAAGAACTACCTCGTTTTCTATCGATCCATCACGGACGGGATAGAGGTTGTCCGGGTTCTGCATAGCAGCAGAAATATCCAGGCGCTTATCAAGGCAAATGATCTCTAATTGATTAGGGCATACGATTGGTTGAGACAATGGCACACGCGCGGAATTTTACCGCTAGCGAGGTCGCGGAATTTGAATACTGTCCGCTCGCCTGGTGGCACGAGCAGTTTGAGCCGTGGGCGCAGGCCGAGAACGAGGAGCTGTTCGCGCGCCTGGTCGAGCTGGAGCACGAGCACAGCGCTCAGGCCACTGCCCTGCCCGAATATCGCATGATCGAGCAGTTGTTGTTGCGGCGCGGGGCTTTTGACGAGGGCCGCCGCCAGCATCAAGAGCACGCCGAGGAGGTTGAGGACAGCGAGGCTGCCATTGAGTTTGCCATTCAGCAGAGCGGACACACAACTACCCGCGCGCGCATTTTCTCGCTCGCGGCTGTCGTTTGTGGCTCGCTGGCCCTGGTGCTCTTGCTGCTGACGCTGTTCTTGCGTTAAACGCAGAAGAGTTTGGATAAAGGATGCATACGATCCTGCTGACTGTCGGGCTGGTCTTCTTGATGTTGGCCGCGATCATGGGTGTGCTGCTGTGGAACGAGCGGCGCGGACAACGCACGCGTCTGGTGCGCGAACGCAAACGCGTGCTGGGTCTGCCGGAGGGCGAACTGGTCTACGAGGATGCGGACGGTGAGGGCGCGCTGCTGACTTCGAACGCGTATCCCCTGGTCGGCAAGCCCGATTATGTGGTGCGCTTGCCCGATGGACGACCTGTGCCGATTGAGCTGAAACTGAATACACACGATGCAACGGCGCCCTATGCCAATCACCAGGTACAGCTCGCGGCCTACTGCCTGATCCTGGAAGATTACTTTCCGCAGACGCCGCCCACGCACGGGATTTTGCGTTACGCTGACCGAGAATTCACCATTGAATACACGCCAGCCATGCGCAAGAAAGTCCTGCGTTTGTTGGGCCAGATGGGTCTGTGCAGCGAGCAGGAGCCACCGCCACTCGCGCGCCAGCGTGTCGCGAAATGTCGTGTCTGCGCCTTCCAGCCGGTCTGCCCGGTGGGACGCGCCAAATAGATAGAGAGAAGGGAAGGAAAGCTATGCCGAGCGAGGTCATTGAACTGAGCGGCCATATCATCGATTCCTGGACGCTGCCACGCGCCTGGGATGTGATTATGGATCGCGGCGGCAATTTCACGGTCGAAGAAATGCGCATCGGCCTGCACAAAACGGAGACCAGCTACGCGCGTCTCAAAGTCGAGGCGCCCGACGAACATATATTGGATCTGATCCTCACCGAACTGCAGCAATTTGGCGCGGCCCTCGTCGATGGTGAGGACGCGCAGACCGCCGCGGTGGAGCAGACCGGCGTGCTGCCCGCCAGCTTCTACTCCACTACCAACCTGCCGACCCAGGTGCGCATCCAGGGCCAGTGGGTCTCGGTTGAGAAGATCGAGATGGACGTGGCGATTGTGGTAGATGCCGCGAAGAAACGCGCCTCCTGCAAACCCATGCACGAAGTTCTGGTTGGCGAACGTGTAGTGACTGGACACAGCGGCATTCGCGTCCACCCCTTTGAGCGCGCCAGGGAACGCGAGTCGTTTGCCTTTATGCAGAGCAGCGTCTCAAGCGAGAAGGTCAAGGTGCTGGCCATTCACGAGATTGCGCGTCAAATGAAGGAAACGCGGGCCAGGGGTGGCAAAATCCTCTTTGTGCTGGGACCGGCGGTTATCCACACCGGAGCCGGTCATTATATCGCGGAATTTATTCGCCAGGGCTACGCGCAGGTCATCTTTGGCGGCAACGCCATCATCACCCACGACATCGAATCCGCGCTGTTCGGCACCTCGTTGGGCGTCGATCTGCGCAGCGGCGAACAGGTGGAGGGTGGCCATCGCAACCACCTGCGCGCCATCAACGCTATGCGCGCCCTCGGCTCCATCGACAAGGCAGTGGAAACGGGTCTGTTGCGCGGGGGCATCACCTACGAGGCGCTGAGACATGGCGTGCGGATGGTTCTGGCTGGCTCGATCCGCGACGATGGACCGATGCCGGGCGTGCTCAGCGATATGCGCGAAGCACAGCAGCAAATGCGTGAGGCTCTGCCGGGCGTCGAGATGGCCATCATGGTCGCGTCGATGTTGCACGCCATCGCCACAGGCAACCTCTTGCCCGCAACTGTACGCACCGTCGTCGTTGATATCAACCCATCGGTCGTGACCAAGCTGGCCGACCGTGGCAGCTTCCAGGCCGCTGGACTGATTACCGACGCCGAGTTGTTTTTGCGCGAACTGGCCGAGGCTTTAGCGTAAAGCGCCTGCCTGCCACACATTATATTGGATGGGAGAAAAAATTGAAAATTTTTTCTCCCATCCAATATAATGTGTGGCAGGCGTGGCAAACCTCATTGCTCTTTTTCCCCCGTCTTTTCGGGCTGTAGCCAGCCAAACTTGACGCTCAGCAGATATAGACCAACGCCGCAAACAAGCCAGCTCGCCAGTGCCAGCACCAGCGACCAGACCCCGGCCAAGCGCGTGAGGGTCAGACTGAGCACAAGCGCGGCGATAACGAGTGCGACGGCTCCCACCACGCCGCCCTGCGCGTCCTCCACCGCCGGGTGCCTGCCCTCCTGCTTGCCAATAATGGTCAGGCTAGCCAGGAGAATCGCCGGAAATGCCGTGAAGATGCCCCCGATCCGCCCGGTTGTCCAGAGCGCAATTAGCGAGGCGAGCACCGAAATTGTGCCTCCGAAGAGAAAACGGATCGCGTAACTCCGCCATTTGATCTGTTTTACCTGCCCGATATCCAGTTTTATCACAGATAGCTCCTCTTCATAGCATCATCACAAGACGATATATACCAATGCAAAAACCGCAAACGCGATCAGAAACCAGCAGATCAGCGCCAGAGAAGAGCCACGCAGCGCCTGATAACGCTGGATGGTCCGGCTTGCCACCAGGCAGAAACCAATCATGCCCACGGCCCCGAAGATAGCCCCCTGGGCCGTCAGCACAGCGGGGGCCGCGCCTTTGGCGAAGAGCGTAATAATCAGACCGGCCAGCAGAACCGAGGGCGCAGACGAAAAGATGCCGGCAAACTGCTTGGGTTTGCATACCTCCGAGATGAAGGCAAAAACGCAGACCAGCAGGCCGCCCGCGAGAAATCTGGCGAGGTATTCCAGGATCATCGGCTCCTCCTCTGGCCTATCTCCAGGGATAGGTTTGGACGATACACATTCATGACTCTGCCTTGTTCACGTCCCATGAAGACGTCATGGATACTTTTCAGACGTTTGGCCTGCTCTCTCGCTGTGTGCTACAATCTGGGCTGTAAGCAGGGGATGTTTGCCTCTGAAAGACCACGCTGGCTCTCTCGCTTCACAGGAGGGAAGATACTATCTGCATCCAGGCGAGGGGCAGATCGATTTTCGACGTTTTGTGCAGCAATTGAGAGCAGCCGGGTTTAATGGCGCATTGAGCCTGGAAGCGCGCGCGCTTGACCACGAGGGGCGAGTCGATATTACACGCCTCCAGACGAGCCTGCAATTTATGCGGAGCCTGACCACTGAAGGAGAGACAGAGAGCGATATTTACCATGCAAAATACTGAAACGCTCACCGGGCAGCCTCAAGACGCATCCCTTGCGAACACACCACATAGGCACCATCTGAAATACGATCTGGTGCTGGTGCTGGTGACGGCGATCTGGGGCGCGACTTTCCTGGTGACCAAGTTTACTTTGCGGCTAATCGGGCCATTTACGTACCTGGGTCTGTGTTACGCAGTCGCCACACTGACCCTGGCGCTGATCTTTCACAAACGTCTGCCGCGCATCACGCGAGCAGAGCTGCGCAGTGGACTTATCGTTGGGATCGCGCTATTTACGGGCTATGCCTGCCAGACCGTCGGGTTGCAATGGACCACTGTGAGCAAAGCCGGCTTTATCACGGGCCTCTACGTGCCGCTGGTGCCGCTGTGCGCGCTCTTCTTTTTGCGTCAGCGCGTGCCGGGTCCGGCCATTGTGGGCATGCTTCTCTCGGTGACCGGCCTGTTTTTGATCTCGCTCAATAAGCAGTTTAATCTCGCCTTTGGACCTGGTGAATGGCTGATGCTCTGTTGCGCTATCGCTTTTGCCTTGCATATCGTGTTTATCAGCAAGTTTGCGCCGAGTGTGGACGCGATTAACCTGGCACTGATCCAACTGGCTGTCACCTCGCTGCTCAGTTTTCTCGCGGTGCCGCTGGCTCACGAACCAATTGCGCCGCCGCCGCTGCTGGCCTGGGTGCCTGTGCTGGCGCTGGGAACCTGCGACATGGCCTTCTGCCTGCTCATGATGAACTGGGTACAGCAGTTTATGAGCAGCACGCGCGCGGCGCTGATCTACGCGCTTGAACCGATGTGGGCAACCTTCTTCGGGGTGCTCCTCGCCGGGGATGTGCTGAGTCTGTTCGCGTGGATTGGCTGCGCCTGCATCTTTGTGGGCATGGTCGCGGGCCGCCTGGAGAAGATCAGCCTGCGACGGCGCAACATGCAGGAAAAGGGATCAGAAGGCCAGCCGCCTTATTCCAGTTGAATGTTCTCATCTGCTCCAGACTATTTGCGTGACCACCCCATTTGGTCTTTGCTTATGCTCTGCGTTTATCCCTGCGAGAGGATCTTTAGCGCCCTCCCTCTTCTGGGGGAAAACACGATCACGAGTTTGAGTGATGACTGTAGTCGTGTTTGTAGCTATACTTCTTCCATGAACCGGAAGGGATATATCCGGTGAAAGCACAGGCCAGGAGCGCGTAACGCTCGGCGATGTAACCTGAGCAGCTTACCTGACGTATATATTCAGGATCAAGATTATACCCCATCAAGGAGTGTGTAAATTATGCAGGAATCAATATATAGCACGAGCATAACCGGCCCGATCCATTTGCCCAGCGATGGGCGTCCGGTGGCCGTGCAGGTCACGGACCTGGTAAAGACCTTTGGCCAGCACGAGGCCGTAAAGGGCGTATCCCTGAGTATTGGCGAAGGCGAGATCTTTGGCCTGCTTGGTCCCAATGGTGCGGGCAAAAGCACGACGATCAATATGATGTGCGGCTATCTCGCGGCTACCTCTGGCGATACGCTGGTCGATGGCGTCTCCGTGCGCAAAGAGTCGCGCAAGGTCAAGCGCATGCTCGGCGTGGTGCCTCAGGAGATCGCGCTTTACAAAGATCTGAATGCGCTGGAAAATCTGGAGTTCTTTGGCCAGATTTACGGCATGTCGTCCAAAGAGCGCAAAACACGCGCCGCCGAGGTGCTGCAATTTGTGGGTCTCTATGATCGGCGCAAAGAGACGCTTAAGAAGTTTTCCGGCGGCATGCAACGGCGTATCAATATGGCAGTGGCCATGCTCCATCAGCCGCGTTTCCTGCTGATGGACGAGCCAACCGTGGGTGTGGACCCGCAGTCGCGCGAGAACATTTTTGAGACTATCGAGAAACTGCGCGATCAGGGCACGACCATCCTCTACACCACGCACTATATGGAAGAAGCCGAACGCCTGTGCAACCATATTGCGATTATGGACGAGGGCCGCGTCATCGCGATGGGTACGCTGGAGCAACTGCTGGCCTTGCGCGACCAGAACCGCGAAGTGGCTCGTCCGCACGGTCTGCAAGAACTCTTCATCCAACTGACTGGCAAAACATTGCGTGACTGATTGGGGCTTCAATCAGTGTGTGCAGAGATTATCATTTGAAACGCTGCGTAAAGATAGAAAAACGCTGTTCGCAGGATGAACAAGAAGAAAGATAGCTAGCTATGAAAACCCTCTGGTATATTGCGAGAAAAGATTTGCTGCAAGTCTTTAAAGAGAAGTCCTCGCTGATTTTGTTGCTGGTTGTGCCTATCGTCCTGATCGGGGTGATCGGGGGCGCGCTGGGTGGTTTGGGAGGCGGTTCCGGGCCGATCCAGCTCACGGTGGCCGTTAGTAACCACGATAGCGGCTATGTGGGCACGGCCATCGAGAAGGCGCTGCACATCAACACCAGCCAGTTGCAGATCACCGTTCAGCACTACAACGATCCAGCACAGGTCCGCGCCGCTGTCAGCCAGACTAATAGCAGCGTGAGCGCAGGTGTGGTCATCCCGGCTGGCACAACCGACGCGCTGTTGCAGGCTGCCCAGAACAACACAAAGATGAGCAATCCAGTGCAATTCATCGCGTTGCCTGCCACAACTAACGCGAGCTCGACCATCGCTCAGAATATCGTCACCTCAACGTTTAACCAGCTCGTCAGCGCGCAATTCGCGGCCACTGCTGCAGTCAAGCAGGTCTATAGTGTCTGCAATCAGTCGGGCAACCATTGCGCTCCGAGCACTATCAATGCCGCGACTATCGCGCAGATCGTGGATGGGAGCAGCGCGAACGCGTCCCAGAAGGCCCAGGTAGCCCAGGTAACTGCTGGCCAGGCCACGAAGATCAACACCTTTGACCAGGTGATGCCCGGTTACGCGGTCTTTTTCAGCCTTTTCGGTCTTAACGCGGCTGCCGGGGGCATCCTGCAGGAGAAAGAGGATGGGACGTTCCGTCGCCTGCTGATCGCGCCCATTCAGAAGTATTCGCTGCTGGGTGGCAAGCTGCTGGCGCAATTTCTGATGACACTGGCGCAACTGGCCATTCTCTTTGCTGTCGGCTACTTCGCCTTTCATATCGATCTGGGCAACATACCCGCTCTGATCCTGCTGATCGTCGGCACGAGTTTTGCCGCCACCGGCCTGGGTATTCTGCTCGTCTCGGTGGTGAAGTCGCGTCGTATGCTCCCGCCCGTCATCACGCTGGTCACGCTGATTACGGCGGCCATCGGTGGCGCGTGGTGGCCGCTCTGGTTGGAGCCGACCTGGATGCAAAATATCGCTAAAATCGGCCTGACCGCCTGGGCTATGGAAGGGTTGAACAATACGATGATCTATGGCAAAGGCTTTATGGATGTGCTGCCCAGCATTCTGGGCCTGCTGGCCTACGGCCTGATCTGCTTTATCATCGGCCTGCGCCTCTTCCGCTTCCAGGAAAAAGCCGCCTGATAGACGAGAGCGATGGACCCGCCGGGCCCTCGAGGCCGCCCAGTA
>CAXUEY010000130.1:15782-16749 GCA_964250225.1 uncultured Ktedonobacteraceae bacterium
GCCCGGCGGGGCCCCGGGCCGCCGCTGGGCACGCGGCTCTCGCGGCTGGTTCGTTTTAAAGTCCCATAATGCGATAGACATAATCGCGGGTTTGAGCGGGTGAGCAACTCAGCCAGTTGGCGCCGCAGGCGTTTTCAGCGGCTTGCAGGCCTCCTGTGCCAGCGTTATAGGCCGCGAGGGCTTTGGCGTAGTTGCCGCCATGCTGGTGAGCGTAATTGGCCATGAGATGGGCGGCGCCGCGTAGGGCCTGCACCGGGTCCCAGGGATCGATACCCAGACCGGCAGCGGTGGATGGCTCAAACTGCGCGATCCCTTCGGCGTTGGTCACGGAGACGGCTCTGGGGTTGAAACCGCTCTCCTGCGTGATCTGGCGCACAAAATAGACTGGTGAGATACCGGCATCGATGGCATCTTGCGCGGCCACGTCTATATACGGGCTATTCGGGATGCTCATATACGGCAGGTTCGCGTTCAGTTCAGCTCTGTCGAATGTTATAACCTGCGGCTGCAAGCCCCACGCCTGCTGGACCGAGTGAATCCAGCTGCCAAAGCCCTGAAAAAGAGTCAGGCCATTTCCTCCATCGGCGAGCGGCGACAGCGTAACCATAAAGCCAACGATCACGACCAGGGTGGTGAAAAGCACGATAGCGTGGCGCAGACGTAAGCTCATATGCCGGGCAGGTTTGTTTCTCGCCTGCTTGCGCCTGGGGTCGGCAGGAATGACCGTCTGGCGTTTAAGCTTGCCGGTTGTGCCCAGCGTTGTTTGCAGCGCCCCGGTCAACGAGCGATCTTCGTGAGTATTCGGTGTCCTGCTGGCAAGCGAGGCCAGTTGATCGGTCACCGGCGTGCGCTGGGGACCGCTGAGCAGGAGCACTGGTACACGATTCGTGCCGGGTTGAGCTGAGGTAGGAACAGGGCCAGTCGTTGGGGTAGATTGGGCCACTTTGGTCAGCGCATCCGTCGTTGG
>CAXUEY010000131.1:0-16728 GCA_964250225.1 uncultured Ktedonobacteraceae bacterium
TTTTCCAACTTTTTTGCTGACCCCTAAAATTTATTACATAATTTTTCGGGTACCTCAACAATGTAGCAATACTCGTCCTTTTCTCTCTAGCGTGGTTGTTGTATCCTGTATCCATACTAGTGTTTACGCTTTGCAGGAGGCAATATAAACATATGGGCAACTGGACCTACACGCATGGCTTACACGATCTGGGGAACACTGTCTACGCGTATTTGCAGCCAAATGGCTCCTGGGGCTGGAGCAATTCTGGCATTATCGTCGATGGAGAGGCCTCGCTGCTCGTCGATACCCTCTACGACCTTACGTTGACTGGTGAAATGCTCGCTACCATGCGCAGATCGATCCCGGCGGCAGCCTCTATCGATATGCTGGTCAACACCCATGCGAACGGCGATCACTGCTATGGCAACCAGCTCGTAGGCGAGGCGCGTATCATTGCGTCAGCCCACACCGCCGAGGAGATGCTGGAGATGCCGCCACAGGGTATGGATATGCTAATGAAACAAGCCGCGCATCTCGGAGCTATCGGCGCCTTCGCCAGCCGCGTCTTCGCACCGTTCGATTTCGAGAACATTACACTCACGCCTCCCGACACGACCTTCGAGGGGCAGCTCGACCTGCGCGTGGGCACAAAAGCGGTGCGCCTGCTCGAAGTCGGCCCAGCCCATACACGTGGGGATACGCTGGTCTATGTGCCTGAAGATCGCGTGATCTTCACCGGCGATATCCTGTTTATCGATGGACATCCTATCATCTGGGCCGGTCCGGTTGGCAACTGGATACGCGCCTGTGACACCATCCTGAGCCTGGACGTAGAAACCATCGTGCCCGGTCATGGTCCAATCACCGATAAACAGGGCGTAGCGAGGCTCAAAGGCTATTTCGAGTATCTTTTCGATGAAGTGAGTAAATGTTATCACGCGGGCCTGCCCGTGCTGGAGGCCGCCAGGGCCATCCCTATGGATGCCTATAACGCCTGGCTCGACCCCGAACGCGTGGCCATCAACGTCGCCTCGATCTATCACGAACTGGGCAGCGAGCACGAGTACGCTGGCACACTGGCGCTCTTCGGATTAATGGCCGAGTATATGCAACAAACTGAAAGGAAACACCCATTATGACCCATCCACAGATAGCTCCCTATGGCTCCTGGAAATCACCGATTACTCCCGATCTACTGCTCGCCGGTGCGATGAATCTTGGCCTCAGCGCTCTTGACGGCGCGGACACCTACTGGATCGAGGGCCGTCCTGCTGAAGGCGGGCGCAACGTCATTGCGCGGCGCGGCGCTGATGGCGTGGTGACAGATGTGACGCCGCCGCCATTTAATGCGCGCACACGTGTCCACGAGTATGGCGGAGGCGACTATGTGGTGAACAACGGCACGCTCTACTTCTCAAACTTCGCGGACCAGCGCCTCTATCGTGTCACGCCTGGCTCCGCGCCTGAGGCCCTCACCCCGGAAATCAAGCTGCGTTACGCCGATGCGATCATCGACCCGGCTAGAGAGCGCCTGATCTGCGTGTGCGAGGATCATACCCACCCTGAACGCGAAGCCGTGAATACGCTGGCGGCCATTTCACTGACGAACGGTCAGGCGCGCGTGCTGGTTTCTGGCAACGACTTCTACTCAACGCCACGCCTCAGCCCGGATGGCTCGCGTCTGTGCTGGCTCACCTGGAACCACCCCAATATGCCGTGGGATGGCACCGAACTGTGGTCGGGCGAGATTAATGACGCTGGCGAGGTGGTGAATGCGCGGCTCGTCGCGGGCGGACTGAGCGAGTCCGTATTCCAGCCCCAGTGGTCGCCCGATGGACTGCTCTATTTTATCTCGGATCGCACCGGCTGGTGGAATATCTATCGTCAGCGCAAGGAGAGTATCGAAGCGCTGTGTCCCCAATCGACGGACTTTGGCGTGCCACACTGGGTCTTTGGCCTCTCTACCTACGCCTTTGTCTCGCCCCAGCGCATCGTCTGCTGGTACGCTCAGGATGGCATCGGACACCTGGCCTCCCTTGACACCACCAGCGGTCAGCTCACGCCTGTCTCTACTCCGTACACAACCATCGGTGGCATACACGCGTCAGGGGAGCGTGTGCTCTTCAGCGGGGCCTCGGCGACGGAACCGGCAGCGCTGGTTCAACTGGACCTGGCCAGCGGCAAAAGCGAGATCTTGCGCCGCTCCCCCGCGCTTCCCGTCGATCCAGCTTACTTCTCCATTGCGCAGCCCGTTGAATTTCCCACCGAGCACGGGCGCACCGCCCATGCTTTCTACTACCCACCGCGCAACCCTGACTATGCTGCTCCCACTAACGAACGCCCTCCGCTGCTGGTGCTGAGTCATGGCGGCCCAACGAGCGCGACTTCGGGCAGCTTCAATGCCGGGCTGCAATATTGGACCAGCTGCGGCTTCGCGGTGCTCGATGTCAACTATGGTGGCAGCACAGGCTATGGGCGCGAGTATCGTGAACGGCTCAGAGGCGAGTGGGGTGTAGTAGATGTCGATGATTGCGTGAATGGCGCGAAGTATCTGGTAGAGCGAGGCTTAGCAGACGGCAAACGCCTGGCGATCAGAGGGGGCAGCGCGGGCGGCTATACCACGCTCTGCGCGTTGACCTTCCGCGATGTCTTCAACGCCGGGGCCAGCCACTTTGGGGTCAGCGACCTGGAAGCACTGGCAAAAGACACGCACAAGTTTGAGTCGCGTTATATGGATAGCATGATTGGTCCGTACCCGGAGCAGCGCGACCTCTATATCCAGCGTTCTCCCATCCATTTCACCGACCAGCTCTCCTGCCCGCTCATCTTCTTCCAGGGCCTGGACGATCCGGTTGTTCCGCCCAATCAGGCCGAATTAATGGTTGAGGCGCTCAAAGCGAAAAAGCTGCCCGTGGCCTATGTCGCTTATGAAGGCGAGCAACACGGCTTCCGACGCGCTGAGAATATCAAACGCACCCTTGAGATCGAACTGTACTTCTATGCCAGAGTGTTCGGCTTCGAGCTGGCTGAGGCAGTGGAACCCATCCATATCGAGAATATGTAGATCGAGGAGAGCGAGCAAAAAAGATCGTTTTGCCTATGGGCAGGCTTTTATAGTGATAGAAGCGTTCATTTGCACAAGACACATCTTAATGTCTTGTGCAAATGAACGCTTCTCTTCGCGTCAGATGTCCATAGTACGGGCGACCCTCGCGCTTGCCCCTTGCTTGCACCTATTCCTGCACAATCAGGCGCAGTTTGCGTTTGAAGGTTTTCTCAAAGAGATCGGCCTTCTCGTTGGCGTGTTCCAGTTCCAAATCCAGATCAGCCAGTGGACGCACCTGCAAGGCGATGGTCCAGGTCTCTTTATTGCAGTGTTCTTGTTGGGCGCAGAGGTGCAATACGCGCCCATCGTGGCTGTAGTCCAGCGCATCGGCGATGCGTAGCAGAGCCGACAACGCCGAAACCCGTTTGCGCGCTGCTCGATTGAGCACCGCGTATTCCGCGTGGGATGTGCTGGGCAGTGCACGACGGTGGTAGCGCGCGATACAGGCGATTTCATGGCGCTCTTCATCGCTGAAGTCAGGCAGGGGCGTCTCTTTAATCAGACGATAGCTATGTTTATGGTGGCGGCGCAGTTCGACCAGCATGCCGGTGTTGTGCAAAAAGGCCGCGCGCGCGAGTAGATGCTGCGCCTCCACGTCCAGCTTGTGGAGAGGACGCGTCGCGGCAAAGAGTTCGTCTGCCAGTCGCTCAACCTGGCGCGCGTGCGGCCAATCTTCCACCTGCAACCCACCGCTGAGATACAACTCTGCTGGCGTCGGTTCCGAACGTTGCTGCCAGTCTAAATCTTCAAGAGGGAATGAGGTCATCATAAGACTCTCCCCCTGCACCTTTGCTCCAGGCACAGGCCAGAACTATCGTCGTTTCTCATAGAGCGAAATCGCTGCCTCCTTCGTGATCGTCGGAATTCTCTTCCGGCTGTTCCACCTCATCCTCGTCTTTCTCCTGTGTCAGCATCGTGAGAATTTCCGCGCGGAAATGGCGCTGTTCAAGCTGCTCCCAATGCTGGAGGAAAGCCGCGTAAGACTGCTCGCGGCGCCGTTCTTGCTTGTGCAAAAAGCCCTCCAGGCCATGCCGTTCTCTCTCCGAGAGTGCGGACATGCTGTTTGTGTCCAGCAGGTTGGTGAGCATCTCCTGACTGAGCAGGGCTTTACGCTGGGCTGCCAATTCCGTCTCGGCTTGCCCGTTCGCCGCCGTGTCCTCCGTTGTCTGTAAGGAGAGCCGGAGCAGAGCCAGCATCACCTCGCTGTCATGCAACGTCCCCAGCTCATCTTGCAGCGTGGCCAGTTCCTCCGCGATCTCCTGGCTGCCTGCGGGCAAATAGTCCGCGAAAACTTCCAGGGTATAGCGCAGACGTTTGGCCGCGATGCGCATATCGTGCAATTCCTTGATATTCGCGGGACTCTCGATATAATCCATATAGGCATAGAGTTCCGCCAGGCGCTCCTGGGCAATGATGCGTGCATTCTGTTCGGTGGATGCCTGTGTGTCCAGTCCGGTGATTGTCTGTGCTTTTGCCATTATTTACCTGCTCCTTCGCGCACGCTGGCTTTGAGCCGCTCTTCCAGCTTCTTCCCATCCAGATGACGCAGCACTACCGTTAATTCCTGCTGTTTCTGCTCGCGATATGTATGTAAACGCTTAATCAGCCAGCGCACACCTTCTTGCTCATCCTCACTGAGACTCTCCAATTGCTCATAGAGATGGTGGAGCATGACGTCGGTATCGCGTGCCTCCCCTAACGCATTCGCCACTTTTTTCACGGTGCGATAGACCTTTTTGAACAATTTTGGCTCACAGCAGGATTGATATGCATCAAGCGCGGCACGCAAACGGCGCGAAGCCACGCGCATCTTATGGACCGCCTCGCTATCCTCGTGTTTGAGTACCTCTGCGGGCCACTCCAGCAGGGTATGCAGGCGCTCCAGCAGCACGGCACGCGCCGTTTGTCCGAACGTCTCTTCGGCTGCTGCCTGCTCTTTGCTTACTTCTTCCAGCCACTGCTCGCCATAACGCGCGTAGGCCAGCAGAACGCCCTCGCGGATACCGTGCGGGCTAACCAGGATCTGCCGGATCTGCAACCGGCGCATTAGATGCATGATAATCAATGTGCCAGCTAAGAGGATGCGGGCGCGTGCTGGAGGTTGTTTGTAAAGATTGACGACGTCAGCGGTTTCCAGCGCGCTCAACAAGCCCTGGCAGCGTGCCAGATCGTCCAGCGAGAGATGGCGGGGTTCAGCCGCGCGGTGAAAAGCCTGCTGGACTAGCAAGAAGAGTGAATTGGCGCTGCCGCCTGTCACAATTAAGGTGGGGGCGCGTTGTTTGATGGAGACCCCGCGAAAATAGGTTTGCAGGAACGCCTCGGCTGCCTCGACCTCACCCGCGCCAGGGGGATCGCCAGGAAGATAGCGATCATGCAGCCAGCCTGAACCAATTGGTAGGGAGGTGCGCCAGGAGAGATGCATTTTGCGCGCAAAGGCCAGTTCCATACTGCCGCCGCCCAGATCCATGACCCCCATCTGCCCATGCTCGCCCGCCTCATAGCTCGCGCCAAAGAAGGTCAAAGCCGCCTCTGCCGCGCCGCTGATGAGTTGCATCTCCAGGCCCGTTTCCGCTTTCACTTGAGCGATAAATTCGGTGCTATTACTGGCCTGACGGATCGCCTCAGTTGCCACCACAAAGATCCGTTTCGCTCCGTGTTGCTCGGCCAGACCCTGGTACTTTTGGATAGTATCTATGGCAGCCTGGGCTTTCTTGGGCGAAATGGCACCTGTTGCCGTCACACTCTCGCCAATGCGCACCATCTCCAATTCATCGGCCACAATCTCCAGGGCCTGCGGGAAACAGCGCGCGACCACGACATGGATGGTATTGCTGCCCACATCGATGGCGGCACACATGGGTGCTGAACGAGTTTTCATGATGAACGAGGCTCCTCTCCTGGCGTCCAAACATAGCGTGTTCGACTCTCATAAGCGCAACTATGCCCATGACGTCAGTGCATGCAGGATGTTGGCTTAATTATAGCACGCCGGATAAACCCGGCGTGTGTCAGCAGTTTGTATCGTCCTCTCTCACGCTGGACAAATCAAGGCAAACGGACACATCGAGCAGGTGCGTGGGTCAGGTCGTGGCGTAAAGTCGTGGCGCTCGATCCCCTGCACAACCTGCTCAAGCTCGCTCAGAAGGCTGTGCTCTTTGCGCGAGGTGACCTTGATTTCGTGTCGTTCGCCGGTGCTCAGATTATGCGTCTCCAGGCTTACATCCTGCCCCGCGTGGTGTTGGCGGCGCGCGTGCAGGTAGAGCAGTTCGCGCATGCCAGCTTCTGGCTTGCTCTTGCTTTTGCCCAGGCGTGTGCGCACAAACTTCGTCGGCTGCTCTGCCTGTATTGAGGTTTCGATGCGGTCAATGGAGACCTCTATGCTGTGTCCGGCCAGGTTGACTGCCAGACTGCGCCGCATCTGCCAGTCAACCTGCCGTTCTTGTAACTGCTGCCAGACCTGCTCGACGATCTCCTGCCCATGGCGCTCATAGAACTGCGCGAACGGTTTGCTCGCGCCGCCCTGCGCGTGCCAGGAGTGATTGAAGAGTTCCGCGACCTGCTCCTGGCTGGTTGGTTGGTTTGCAGCGGCCACGCGCTCAACCAGCGCCTTTAAGGTGTCGCTGGTGGCCTGCCAGAAGGGGAGATAACTCCCGTCGTGGCTCTGGAAGGCGTATATGCTGCTATAGGCATAGCGGCGCGGGCACGTCTGGTACTCTTCGATATCTCTAGCACGCAACTTCGTCGGCTGCATAGCCTCGATAAAGTCCTGGCCTGGCTGGACAAGCGTCGCCTGATCCTCACCTGGCTCAACGCCTCGCGGGGGAACCGGCTCTTCGTCGTGCCAGATCGTGCGCCGCACGCGCTCATCGGGCAGTCCGACGACCAGGGCATCGACGTAGCCGGAGCGTTTGGCATTCTGCTTGCCATAGCGCTCGCTGTAGCTCAAAATCAATTGATCGCGGGCACGTGTGGTGCCTACGTAGAAGAGGCACGCCTCGCCGCTCTCATGGGCGCGCTCACCCTCGCTCTCCGGTGCCAGCATGCCCACCGGCGGCGGCACGGGATTGTGTTGTCTACGCAAAGGGAAACGACTACGCGCCAGGCCCGGCAGATAGACCACTGGAAACTCCAGCCCCTTGCTGGCATGCACGGTCATCACCCGCAACAGATCGGGCGCTTCTTCAGCTTCTCCAGTACTCTCCCCACGCTTGCCCTCGCTCTCCTGGCGCATCTGGGCAAGCACCTGGATATATGCCAGAAAGTCCCGTACCTGCTCCTCAATCCCAGGCGTCGCGGGTAGCTCCAGGCCCAGCTCTCTGGCGCTCTCTTCCGCCTGCTCCTGCCGAGCCTGGCGCCGCTGATCGTAGGTATGGGCGTACTGGAGCAGGCGCGCGTAGTCCTCAGCAAGCATACGCGCCTGGGGACTTGCTGCATTCACTAGCAGGTCACGCGCCATCGGCGTCTCCAGCAGTAAATAGCGCGCCAATACTCCCCAGACGGAGTTGCTGCTGCGATGTAGATTTTTGAGAATCGCCGCCAGCCGTTCCAGCGCCTGGCGGCCCTCCAGGCTCATGGTAAGCGGCGCTTCGACACGTAAAATATATGTCAGCAGGCTTGTTTTCTGTGCTCGCGCTTCGACAACCAGCGCCTCGACATCCTTCTGGCTCAGAGGATGCGCGGGCAGGCGTGCGGCTCGTAACAGACCCATGCCGCTGGAGTCGGAGAGCAACAGCAGCAGGGAGAGTAGATTGCGAATATGTTCTTGCTCCAGCACTCCCGTACGCTCGTGGACGGGCAAGCCAGCCCGTGCCAGCGCGCGTGTCACCCTGCGCGCGCGGTCTCGTGTGCGGCAGAGCACGACGATATCGCGACAGCTATAGCCCTCGGCCAATTTCTGCTGAATGTCGCGCACCAGCCCACGCAGCTCGCGCGGCTCATCGGGCGCAATGGCCAGGGTGATATACGCTTCGCTGTCGGTTGCGCGCACCGTTTGCACGGTCCCAACGCGCTCATCCTGCTCCAGCAGCGCGCCCCTGAACGCATCGGCTAGCGAGACGATATCCGGGCGCGAGCGATAGTTGCGGCTGAGCGGTAGAACTGCTGCATTGGGATAATCCTGGTGAAAATTAGTGATATTGGCCGGGGAAGCGCCCCGAAATCCATAGATAGCCTGGTTCAAATCTCCCACTACCCAGATCTGCTGGCGCTCTCCTGCCAGGAAACGCAGCAAAATACCGCTAGCCCGATTGATGTCCTGAAACTCATCGACCAGAATATGCTGGTAGCGCTGCTCTATCTCGGCCTGGATCGGTGGATGGTCAGTCAAAAGCTGTACCGTTAACATGATCAGTCCGCCAAAATCGCTATCCCCGCGCTGCTCTAAAGCCGCCTGATACAATTCATAGACCGCCGCGACCTCCAGTGCGCGTTCAGCGGCCTGCAACATCTCCTCTGTATCGGCCTGCCTGCGCATCGCTACCGCCAAATCCCGATAACGAGCCGGGGTAATCAACTCGTCCTTCGCGCGTGAAATAGCCTTGAGAAAGTGCTGAAACGGCTCCGCTGGATTGTGGAGATTTTGATAATGCTTCAGTGGCAACGCCTCGGCCAGGCCCTGCAACAGAAAATAGCCCTCCGCGTCATCCACCAGCTCAAAAGCGTGGCGCAAACCGACGCTCTGCCCATGTGTGCGCAACAATTCGGCGCAAAAAGCGTGAAACGTGCTGATCGTAGGAGAGGGCAAGCCCACTGGTAAGATGTGCTGTAATCGCTCCTGCATCTCCTGCGCGGCTTTGCGCGAAAAGGTCAAGGCCAGGATCTGTTCCGGGCGCACTCCTTGCTGCTGGAGCAGATATTCGGCGCGTCCGATCAGGGTACTGGTTTTGCCACTACCCGGCCCGGCCACGATCAGTGCCGGCGTGGGTGTTTCTATCGCGCGTTGTTGGAACTCATCGTAGGACTTTTTCGGCGCTGGCTGGCTCGCCGCTGCTGGCGCGTGCTGTGTGGCGGGTTCGCGGTGGCTCTTCTCTGCCGCCGGGGTTGCGGTGGACTGCACGTTGAGCAGCCCCGCCAGACGGTTGAGTAGAGCGAGCTGGGACACATTGAAGCGCGTCGCCAGGGTATCGGGCGCTACGCGTTGAGTCACATAGAGTTCCTCAACGCGCGCCAGGGGCATCAGTAGTTCCGCGGCGAAGAGATTGGCCGCCAGTTCGCGCTGGCTGCGCGGGTCGTAGACAAAGCCCGGACCAAGCAGCTCCTCAGCGTGCTCCTGCGCGAGCAGACCTGTCACATCTTCAGAAACATCCTGAACCTGGCAGTGATCGTCAGTGGCGGCAGGCAACGTGGGGAGGAGCGCTGGATGGGTGCAGTCGTCCGTTAGGGTATAGCGATGCAACACCACATGGCCAAGCTCATGGGCGAGCGTAAAACGCCGTAGCGTCGTCGGCAGGCTGCGGCAGAGCCAGATCAACTGCTCATCCGGGTCCACAAAGCCATAGGTGCCTTCAGGATAGTCATCCGGGTGGAAAGTGGCCACCTCATACCCTGCCCATGTCGCGATGCGCTCCAGTGGCGCTGCATCCCCCTGCCAATCCGGGTACGCATCTTTAAAGCGCCGCAACACGTCGCGCGCCGCCCCCTCTGCTTCAAGACGCATCGAAATATCCATAACCGCTCCCTACTCAAAACACAAATTTGCTCCTCTATTATACCATTCTCAGCGCCTGCTCAAATGAGAATAGCTTACTCAGCGATGTAAAAAACGGAAGCATTATAGGTTCTTCTAGCATGATTAACAGCAAGTTAATCCTTTGGAAAGGCCTTCCTGATACATTCTTAGTACTTTTTGGTAACTCGTAATCTTTGTTGAGTAAGTGTATGATTGACTCTAAGGTGCAAAGTGGCTGAAATCTGTTAGCTAGCGAGCTAGCTATTCCATTCTGCCCTGAGCATGGAGTAAAATACAAGCGGGATATGTACAAAGCAGTGCAGCGATGGAACGGCTTCAATACTACAATGAAGTATGCCAGGCAAAAACCACACAAGCAGAACACACACGACACAGGACAGAAGAAAGAGGGGCCTATGGCGATTAGCAATGCAACGCTAGCGGGACTTACTAGAGCCCAGTTACTAGAGATGCACTATAAAATGGCGCTTTTGCGACGTTTTGAAGAGAAGAGTGCGGAAGAATATACTCGTGGCAAAATAGGTGGCTTTATGCACCTGTATATTGGCCAGGAGGCGGTGGGTGTGGGGTGTATTAGCAATTTGCGCCAGGACGACAAGCTGCTGGCCAGTTATCGTGAGCACGGGCATGCCATTGCCAAAGGTATGTCCCCCAATGAAGTGATGGCCGAGCTTTTCGGCAAAATTACCGGTTGTAGCAAGGGTAAGGGCGGCTCCATGCATATGTGGAGCAATGAGTTCGGCCTGTTGGGAGGCAACGGCATCGTGGCGGCACAATTGCCAACCGCCGCTGGCGTTGCGTTTGCTTCGCAGTACCTGGGCCGCGACGAGATTACGATGTGCTTTTTTGGTGACGGCGCGGTGGACGAGGGCGCGTTCCACGAGTCGTTGAACCTGGCCGCGCTCTGGAAGTTGCCGGTGGTCTTTATCTGCGAGAACAACCAGTACTCGATGGGGATGGCCGTGGAAAAAGCCTGGGCCGTCAATTCGCTGATCCCACGAGCCGCCGCGCACAATATTCCGGCTGAGGTAGTGGATGGCATGGACGTGGTCAAAGTCTACGAGTCCGCCCAGCGCGCCGTAGAGCACACGCGCAGTGGCAAAGGGCCTGTTTTGTTAGAGATCAAGACCTATCGTTTCCGCGGCCATTCGATGACCGATCCTGCCTACTATCGCACGCGCGAAGAAGAGAAGGAATGGCGCACTACACGCGATCCCATTGGCATCTTTGAGAAACACTTGCTGGATGCTGGCGTGGCTAGCCAGGCGGATTTCGATGAGAACGATACCAAAGCGATCCAGATAGCCGACGAAGCTGCGGAATTCGCAGAAAACAGCGCTTTCCCCGATCCAGAGGAGCTTTACGCCGATATTATGGTAGATGACACCACAGCTCTCTCTTACCGATACGAGAGGTAATGTATAACAACATGCGTACAGTGACATTCCGCGATGCGCTGCGTGAGGCCATTCGCGAAGAGATGCAGCGCGACGAGCGCGTCTTTATCATGGGCGAGGATATCGCCGGCTATGGTGGCACGTATGCCGTTACCAAAGGTCTGATCGATGAATTTGGGGAGAAGCGTGTACGCGATACCCCACTGGCCGAAGAGGTTATCGCCGGGGCAGGCATTGGGGCAGCGCTCAATGGATTGCGCCCGATTGTTGAGATCATGACCATCAATTTCAGCCTGCTGGCCAGCGACCAGATCGTCAATGGTGCGGCCAAGATGCGCTATATGTTTGGTGGCCAGCCCGCTGTGCCGATTGTATTTCGCATGACCGTTGGCGGGGGCGCGCAACGCGGCGCCCAGCATTCGCAGATGTTGGAGTCGTTCTACGCGCACATTCCCGGCCTGAAAGTCGCGATTCCCGCGACCCCCTACGACGCCAAAGGCATGCTCAAAGCGGCCATTCGCGATCCCAATCCAGTGCTCTTCTTCGAGCACGAACTGCTGTATAATCTCAAGGGCGAGATCCCCGACGAGGGCGAAGAGTATACCGTGCCCCTGGATCGCGGCGAGATTCGACGCGAGGGTCAGCATGTGACGATTATCAGCTTCTCGCGCATGGTCCATGTTTGCTTGCAGGCGGCGGAAGATCTGGCGAAAGAGGGCATTGAGGCTGAGGTCATCGACCTGCGCAGCGTGCGCCCGCTTGATATCGATCTACTACTCGACTCGGTGAAGAAGACCAACCGCGTGGTGATTGCCGAGGAGGGCTGGAAGTACTACGGGACCGGCCAGGGTTTATCGGCCCTGATCTACGAGTATGGCTTTGACTACCTGGACGCGCCCATCCAGCATGTCCACGGCATTGATGTGCCTATGCCTTATTCCAAGCCGTTGGAGCGCCTGGCAATACCTCGCAAAGAAGATGTCATCAAAGCTGCTCAGGCTATTGTCCCCGCAGCTCTGGCGCGAAGTTAGGAGGGAGATGCGTAGTGAAGACCGTTGAAATGCCCAAGATGGGCGATACGATGGAAGAGGGCAAGATTCTGCGCTGGATCAAGCACGAGGGCGACGCGGTGGACAAAGGCGAGCCGCTGGCTGAGATCGAGACCGATAAGGTCAACATCGAGATCGAGGCATTCGCCAGCGGGGTGCTGCGTAAAGTTCTGATTAACGAGGGCGAATCGGCCCCGATTGGCGCGACCATTGCCTATATCGGCGCGTCGGATGAACCTCTGCCAGAAGGGGCTGGCGGCAACGGCAAGCAGAGCACCGCCCCCAAAGCGCAGGAAAAGCCAGAGGGTTCCCAGGCCCCCGCCGCTAGCACACCATCGGCTCCCGACTCCGCAGCCAGGGCCACGAGTGCTCCGGCTCCGACGAAGCAGGCACCACAGGCTCCCGTTGCTACCTCTCCAGCGACCCCAAAGCGCCAGGCGCCGGCTCCCAGCGCGCCGTCGTCCACCGCTGTGGCTGAGCCAGCGGAACGAGTCTTTATCTCGCCACTGGCACGCCGCTTTGCCGAGGAATACAACCTCGACTATCGTCAGATACGCGGAACCGGCCCCAACGGGCGCATTATCAAGTTGGATATCGAGGCAGCGCTCCGGCAGGCCGCTCCTGCTGCTGCCGCTCCTGAGCCAGTCGAGGCTCTACCATTTGAGCCAGCGCCTGCAAGCGTTGATACTGGCGAGGTCGTCGAGATCCCGCTGACCACCATGCGACGCACCATCGCCAAACGCCTGAGCCAGAGCATGCAGGCCGCGCCACACTTCTATGTGACCAGCGTGATCGATACCGGCAAACTCAGCGAACTGCGCGCGCAGATCAACGCGCACGCCGCCAGCGCTCCCGACCCGGTCAAGGTCAGCTTCAACGACCTGATTATCAAGGCCGTGGCTCTGGCTCTGTTGCGCATGCCCCAGGTCAACGTCTCGTTTGCCGAGAACAAACTGATCCAGAAAAAAGCCGTGCATATCGGAGTTGCGGTAGCACTGGAGCAGGGGTTGATCGTGCCAGTGCTGCACAATGCTGACAAACGCGGTATGCTGGAAATTGCGCGCGAAACGCGGCGTCTGGCCGAGGCCGCGCGCACGAATAAGCTCAAGCCGGAAGACCTGAGCGGCGGCACTTTTACCGTCAGCAACCTGGGTATGTTCGAGGTTGAGAGCTTCACCGCGATTATTAACCAGCCAGAATCGGCGATTCTCGCGGTCGGCTCGATCACCCCCACGCCCGTTGTCGTTGATGGCCAGATCGTCGTGCGTGATCGCATGAAGGTCACACTCTCATCGGACCACCGGGCGCTGGACGGCGCGGTAGCCGCACGCTTCCTGCAAGAGGTAAAACGCCTGCTGGAGGAGCCGTTCGGTCTGCTTTTATAGTTTCAAACCCGCAAGCGGGGGCAAGGACAATCACCGCGCCGTTCCGCCTTGCAACAACTATAAGAGCAAAAATCGAACGGGTCAACAAGAGGAATGAGAAAAAAGGCGAGGCAAGGTCGCGTTGACGTTGAGCGCACGTTGTCCTCGTCTTTTGTTTCTACTAGAGATGTTTTATGCTGGAAGGAGAGGCTTTTATGCTTACACGTACCATCAACGGAGTTGTCCTCGCCTTACAAGAGGGCGACATCACAAAAGTGCAGGCCGAAGCCATCGTCAACGCGGCCAACTCAGCGCTGGCCGGTGGGGGTGGCGTCGATGGCGCCATTCATCGCGCAGCCGGGCCGGGTTTGATGACCGAATGTCGCAAGATCGGCGGCTGTCCCACCGGCAGCGCGGTAGCGACGAGCGCGGGCCAGATGTCGGCGCAATACATCTTCCACGCAGTTGGGCCGATCTACGACAATCGCCCGGAGGACCAGCGTCTGTTGCGTAGCGCCTACCAGAGCTGTCTGAACCTTGCGGAACAGCACAAAGTCAGGAGTATCGCTTTCCCCTCGCTTAGCACCGGCGCGTATGGCTATCCCCTTACCCTGGCTGCCCCACTCGCCCTGCAAACAGTGATCGAGCATCTACGCCAACCAACCACCCTGCAACAGGTGATCTTCGCGCTCTTTGGCAGTAGAGCGTATCAGGCCTTTGCACACGCGCTGGATCAGATTTTGCCTGAGTGAAGACGAAAAGCACTATTCTCCAGTTTAAGCATGAAATCATTTTTACGCACATTTTCAGGCTTAAATTGGAGTGCCTTTTTTCGCGAACTGGCCGCGGATCAGTGAAATCTCGCCATAATGCGTAAACAGGTGTGAGATACAGACCTGGCCAATAGCCAGGATCGCGGGCATCTCGCCCAGCGGCTTCACCGTCACCATACGAGCTGAGAGTTCGGCTCCGCCATCGCTAATCCCGGCCAGATACGCCTCGTACTCGCTCCATACCGTCTCGGCGTAGACCAGAAACAGTTCGGGGTCGTTGATACGGAAGGTCTGCGCCTCGTCAGTGCTCATGCCAGTTCCCTGCGCGCGTGCTGGCAGATGCAGGCGTTCATGCCAGCCGCCCTCACTCCAGAGCGGGGCGCGACCCTGCAAAATGTAACGCAGAATATTATCCTCTGTGCGTACAGAGTGCCAGAGGAGAAAAGCGATACTGTTGCCATTGCCAGCAGGTACCGTGTTCCACTCATCAAGCGTCAGGTCGCTCACTGCCTCGCGCATCCATGTGTGCAGGCGTTTCTGTTCGTTGCGAAAGAAGTCAATGATATCCATGTGCTCTGCCCCCTTGCAAAATAGTTCTCTGTAAAATTCCCTTCTATCCTATCATATCATCAATCAGTGTTTTGAAATGAGTTGACCCAATGCATAATAAGCTGACCAGACAGGCTGATCAACGAAGGTATTGCCGGAAGCTGATCGAAGCGAAACCACGCGGCGTGATCTATCTCCTGCTGATCGGGGCGAATCTCGCCTCCGGCATAGCGGGCCGTAAAGCCGACCATTAACTGGTGAGGAAACGGCCAGGGCTGGCTACCAGCGTAGGTAATGTCAGTGATCTCAATACCCACCTCTTCAGCAACCTCGCGCCGCACGCACTCTTCCAGCGATTCGCCCGGTTCAACAAAGCCAGCAAGGATGCTGTAGCGCGCTCCCCAGCCAGGTTGATGGGCCAGCAAAACACGCTCGCCATCATGTACCAATACCAGGATGGCAGGTGAAATCAATGGATAGCCAATATACGAGCAATTGGAGCAATGGCGCGACCACTGCTCGATAAATTCACCAAGCGTGTGTCCGCAGACGGGACAATAGCGACTCTCCCTCTGCCAGTGCAGAATGTGCGAGGCATAGCCCGCTACTTGATATGCCGCTTCATCGAGTTGGCCGAACAATGCGCGCAAACCCAGCGAAAGCCAGCCAGGGGGAAGTACGTGCTCATTGCTCATCTCGCACGCCAGACATGGCACACCATTGAGCGTTCCCAGGTAAAGAGGCGCACTTAACTCCAGGTGCATCATGGCTGCCTCGTCGCTCAGGATAAGCTCAACCCCTGATTCCTGCCGCTGAACCAGCATTTCATCCCCACGAAAAATCAACCAGAACGCCGCACCTGTTTCAGGGCGCGCAGGCGGATAGGCTCGCTGAAAAGGCTGTTTCATCAAGGAACCCTTCTAACTTTCTCCCGTTGCTTTATTCAAGAGCCAGTAATCGCCCTTCGTGCAAATGAAAGCAGCACAAGCACCCACGCCAGCGCGCCCATCGCAATAGCTGCAATGGCCTGGACACGGCCAGGGTTTCCTGGCAAGCTCTGCGCCTGCTTCAAAGCCATCACGCCGTTCACAATAGCGAACGTGCCAGTGATAATGCCCGCGAAGCCAACCAGTGAGAAAAACGTAACCAGGCTCAGTACAAGTGAGATTATCCCATAATAGAGTGACCGATTGGCTCTGACATTACTCACTTTCGCACCCATCTGGGCATACGACTGTTGATATGGCGGATACGCCCCAGGCTGCGTATAGGGCTGCTGAGGCGTTGCATAAACTTCTGGCTGCATATAGGGATAGGGCTGCTGAGGCGGCGGATATGTCCCCGGTTGCATATAAGGCTGCTGAGATGGTGGATAAGCCCCTGGTTGAGCATTGGGATTGGTTTGTGCGAATTGTTGTTGTGCGTAGACATCTTGCGGGGTATAGGGATCTTGCTGGTAAGACATCCTATCTCTCCTTTACAATAGCAATGCAGGTAAATTGTGGTTTCTCATCACGAGAAACCATGCAAATGCTCTTCATGCAAACACAAAAGGAAGTACCGCCCCATTTGCATCCTATATGCGGTGAAACATGGATGGCAGAGGTATCACATGCGGTACTTTAGCACAAGGAGAATCCCACTGTCAACAAAATGGGAATCGGGTTGGAAAGGGGGTTGACAGAATTTTGGAGATGCTGTATTATAGGCCACGTCCAGAAGGATCAACGTAAAGCGCCGAAGTGGTGAAATTGGTAGACACGCAACGTTCAGGGCGTTGTGCTCGAAAGGGCATGGGGGTTCGAGTCCCCCCTTCGGCA
>CAXUEY010000132.1:0-3826 GCA_964250225.1 uncultured Ktedonobacteraceae bacterium
ACGTCTAAACAAAACTGTGATTGTTGTTGGTATACCAGGAACCGTCAGCCGAGATTTGATTAGCAGCGCCAACCAGTTTGTCCCTCTGGTGCCAGGGGGAACGTCGTCTCTTGCAGCCCAGGCCACCAATGGCTCTCTCAATGCGCTCTCGATGACAGGCGGAACAACCGGGTCTATGCCAGCTATCTCTCTTAATACGCCTCCCTCGCAATTCCAGGCGTATCCTATGGATGTGCTCGACCCCCAATTTCTGCAATTTCTGGATTATATCGACCGCAACTGGTCATGGCGCACGGTGATTGGTGTCTCCAACTTCATTGGCGATCCGGTTAACCCGAAAAATCGCTTCCGTGGACGGCTTACCCGTGATTCTGCGCGCGAACTGCTCAATACGTGCATTCAGCAGGGTATTTTGCTCTTGCAAACTGATCCCTCAGGCGCGGAAGATCTGCGCTTAAATCGCAATCACCCCGGCGTCGATGAGGTGCTCAAACAGTTTGTGCGCTAACAACACTAGCAATTCCTTACCGGGTGTTCAATCGAACGCCCGGTCTTTTCTTCTTTTTCACTACAATCAGGAGTAATAAAACAATGGATGAATCTCGCGTCGCTTTTTTACAACGTCTGGTGGCCAGCCCCAGCCCGTCTGGCTTTGAACAGCCCGCCCAGGCTGTGGTGCGCGCAGAGGTGCAGCAGTTCGCCGATGAGGTGCGCACGGATGTGATGGGCAATGTGATCGCGGCTCTGAACCCCACCGGCTCACCGCGCGTGATGCTGATCCTCTATATCGATGAGCGCGGGTTTCTCTATTTCTCGCCCATCGGCGGCTTCGACCCCTCGACGCTGCCGAGCGAACGCGTCTATGTCCACACACCCTCCGGCCCGCTGCTGGGTGTCATTGGACGTAAGGCCATTCACCTGATGGATGGGAAAGAGCGCGAGCAGGCGCCCAGTCTGAAGGAGATGTGGATCGATATCGGCGTGGTCGACAGGGCAGAGGCGCAGGAGCTGGTGCCTCTGGGCTGCGTGGCCACGCGCGCCAATCAACTGGAGCGTCTGCGCGGCGAGCTGGTGGTTTCACGCGGCATGGATAATAAATCAAGCGTCCTGGCGATTATGGAGGCCATGCGCCTGTTGCACGAACAGCGTGATCAGTTGAAGGCGGCGGTCTTCTTTGTCTCATCGGTTCAGGAAGAGATCGGCGGGAACGGGGCCGCGCTGGCCGCTCACAGCATCGAGCCGCAGGTCGCGCTGACGGTTGACGTGACCTTCGGCAGCGATCATCCCCAGACCACCGAGGTGCAGCTCGGCGATGTGAAGCTCGGCGGTGGGCCGACGATCACAACGGGCGCCTTTGTGAGTCCACGCGTCTTCCAGTTGCTGACGGAGACGGCGCAAGCGGCGGGTATGAACTACCAGCTGGATTTGCAGGCTGGTCGCACCTCTACTGATAATGATTCGGTGCGCCTTGCTCACGCGGGTGTGGCTACGGGCCTCTTGAACCTCCCCTGCCGCTATATGCACAGCAGTTCTGAGGTGGTCTCGCTCAAGGATATCGAGCAGACCGGCGAACTGATGGCACGCTTTGTGCTGGCGCTGGATGAGCAGACAAAGCTGATTCCCTAATAATTCAGACTGTTGCCCATTTGGATGCACAAAGAGGCCTGGCTGTATCTCTACAACCAGACCTCTTTGTGCATCCATAGAGGATTAGTGAGCAGCGATATAGATCTTGCCCCAGTCGTCTGGCGGAACCGTGTACTGGGCGTTATCGACCACGCCAATGACGTAGGGCTTGAGCAGATAGGTTACTGCAATCTGCTCCATAGGCAACCAGACCACGTCGTTAACGAGTTGCTGCTCGATCTGATTGTACAGGTGGAAACGTGCAACCTGATCTGACATCACATCGGCCTGAGCCATCTGCTGCTGCGTAGCTTGTTGCTGCGCGGCGTCTGTGGAGGTGTTCTGGCCGTAGTTTTCGTTATCGGGCGAGTTCTGTGTGAATTGCAGGCTCGTCCAGTCCTGCGGATCGGGATAGTCGGCGGACCAGCTATTTCTCCACATTTGCATGCTGCCATTGCCTTTTGTTTTGGCAACATCGGCGTCAATCTGGTTATCATCCACGACGTCAGGCTTGATCGAGGTGATATCCAGCACCTGCTGCCACATCTGAATCATCGTGGTAGCTTCGTTCGCTGCCTCCTGAGAGTTGGAGGGATAAGTGAACTTGATTGTCGGGAAGGTAGCCAGGGTCAGGTGCTCTTCCTGCAAACCAAGCTGGAAAAGTTCTTTCGCCTTTTTCGGATCACCTTTTGTACTGGCAACGCCGGCGGGGCCGGTCAGATGCGGATTATAGCCAGGCATACCATTGGGGATGATATGATTGGTGGGAACGTAGCGGCCACCCCAAATGGACTGGACGAGCACATCTTTGTTGATGGCCAGTGCCAGCGCCTGGCGAATATGGATGTTATCAAATGGTTTGACGAGATAATTCATCCCATAATACTCAACCCACAGTTGGGGAACTTTGTGGAACTGGTCAGTCATAGCCTGGGCCTGCTGATAGTCCGCAGTAGGAATGGCGCTTTTATCGAGCTGACTAGTCTTGTATTCCAGGTAGCTGGTGCCAGTATCTTTCACAAACGGGAAGATTACTTGCTTCAACTGTGGCTGCGGGCCGAAGTAGCCTGGATTGGGTACAAAGGTAATCCCGGTATTGTGGTCATATTTTTGCACTTTGAACGGGCCGTCACCACCCTGGCCGCCATTATCGCTCAAGTGCTCGGTCCATTTGTCTCCCCACTGATCGATGACCTTTTTCTCCACCACGTCCGCAGTCTGATAGGTCAGAGCCTGCAAGAAGTAGGCGGTTTTTTGAGAAACCTGGATGACCACCGTGTTATCATCGGGCGTCTGGAGGCTGGTTCCGATGAGTGTGGGAATCTTCGCATTGGCGCGATCATCGGCCCCGCGAATCAGGCCCAGGTAAAACAGAGAGGTGCCACTGCCCTGGTAGACTTGTGGTGAGAGCGCCCGGTCAAGGCTGTAGACCACATCATGAGAGGTCAGAGGAGCGCCATCGCTAAAAGTAAGGTTAGGACGCAGGTGGAAAGTCCAGCTCAGGCCATCCGCGGACTCTTCATAGGATTTGGCCAGCTCTCCCTGGACCTGGAGATGGTCGTTCTCCGTAACCAGGCCGGTAAAGGCCATCTGGATGGATGCCAGTGAGCCAAAATCGACTGCCTTAGCAGGGTCGAACGTTTCGATGTCAGGAGCGACAATCGGATTGCGATAGATTTGCTGGCTGTCAGGTGCTTTGGTATGGGTTTTGGTTGAATTGGGACCATTCCCACAGGCGGACAGCAAGAGCATAACTGCCAGGCTGATCAACAAACCGCACAGTGTTGTGCGGTGTTTTCGATGTGAGCGCATCGTAAATCCCCTCCTTAAGAGCAAGCAGCGAATAATGCCACCCTTTCCGGCTTATTGGCAGATAAAAAAAGAGCACTCATCCTGTCTGAAAGGAACGCTTGCTCCCTGACAATATGTCCCTGTTTGATGGCATTGCCTCTGAAAAATAGCCGATCACTCGCCTCCAAACCTGAGCTTCTTTCGCCACATCTTCGGCATATTCTCTTAATAAGATGTATTCTATCAGATATTGATGAGAAATAAAAGGCTTCAATTAACTCTTCAATTCATTCGGGCTTGCTTTGCCTCCTCAGCGACCGCAGCGCGCATGGGAGGCAGGTTGGGGGCGGCCACCCCGCCTCCCCGGGTTTATAAAACCTCCGCAGAGATTGTGAAGCCGCGGGGGGGC
>CAXUEY010000132.1:3836-14772 GCA_964250225.1 uncultured Ktedonobacteraceae bacterium
CCCGGCCTCCACTGTTTTACAATCGCTCCTCAGAGATGGTCAGGCCGAGCTGCGAGAAGCGGCGCAAAACGGCGCTGCAGCCGCGTTCGATCATCTCAGCGTTTTCGATGATGGTCTCTCCCTCGGCGACGGCTCCTGCCAGAAGAAGCGCCTGACCTGCGCGCAGATCGTGCGCGTGGACTGTAGTTCCAGCGAAATGCGCGGGACCGGACACAACGGCGGCATCTCCCTCGCGTTCGATCTGCGCGCCCATCCTGGTGAGTTCCTGCATAACAGAAAAACGCTCGGTGAAAATGGTTTCGCGCAGGTAGGAGCGACCAGAGGCCAGGCAGGCCAGGGCCATGATCTGTGGCTGGAGGTCTGTGGCGAAACCGGGATAGGGCCAGGTAATCACGTTGATTGGGCGCAAGGGCAGGGCCGCGCGCACGCGAACCACCGGCCCATCCTGTTCAAATTCCACGCCCATCTGCTCCAGTTTGGCGCGCGCGACTCCCAGATAGCCGAGGTTAGCCCCGATCATTGAGACATCACCCTGGGTGGCTGCTGTGAGCATGGCAATCGAGCCAATATCCAGGCGGTCCGGCATAATGGTATATTCCACGCCACACAGACTCTCCACGCCCTCAATCTGCAACGCCCCGGTGCCAACACCTGAGATACGCGCACCCATCAGGTTGAGGAAACGCGCGACATCGGCGATTTCCGGCTCCAGGGCCGCGTTCTCCAACAGCGTAGTACCTCTGGCCAGGGACGCGGCCATCATCAGGTTCTCGGTACCGGTGTGGCTGGGTGTATCCAGGTAGAGATAGGTGCCCTGGGGTACTTCGGGATAGTGCAGGGCAATACGCTGTTCGTCCTCGGAAATCTGCGCGCCCAGACGTGCAAAGCCTCGGTAATGGAAGTCCAGGCCACGTTTGCCCAGCTTACAACCGCCGACTGTGGCAATGGTCGCCTTGCCCAACCTGCTCAGGATCGGCGCCAGAAAAAGCACAGAGGCGCGAAACAGATTGGTGAGTTGTTCTGGCAGATCGTGGCCCGTGAGCGTGGAGGCATCGATGACCAGCACCTGGTCCTCCTCATGCACCGTAATTTTCGCGCCAAGCCCGCGTGCCACCTCAATGGCGGCGAAGACATCGCGAATCAGCGGAACGTTATGTAAAATAGTCTGCCCCTTGCTGGCCAGCAGTGAGGCGGCGATAATGGGCAGCACAGCATTTTTCGCGCCCTGTACAACAATCGACCCTTCCAGGCGTTGGCCGCCTTCGATGCGATAGCGCGCGGCCTGATTGGTGAGCATAGGAGAGGGTTCTTCTTTGATAAACTGCTGCGGGGCGGCCTGGAGCCAATCGCAGACCGAGAGGAAAGTTTCAACGTCGAGCATCTTGCCATTCTCAATGCGTGAGAGGGTCGCGGGACTGACATTGCCAATCTCCTGGGCAATCTCGCGCAGACCCCGCTGGCCGCGTTTGGCTTTGAGCAGAGTTGCGAGCTGCTGAGTATCGAGTGAGCTGGTCATAGGTTGGTCTTCTCCTTTGTTTTATATCTAAGACATTGTAAAACAGATGAAACGGAGAAGTCAAGGCCCTTTTCCAAGTTTTTATTCTTCAGAGTGCTCAGTGAAATAATCGAGAAGCAGTGGGTGAGCAAAGATATAGCTCCCACCAATGCGACGCAGCAATAACGCTTGGGTGGTGTTTTCCAGGAAAGGCACCCATCTGAATGGTAGTGAGCGCGCGCCCCAGAGGAAGAGGCGTAGCACAAACTGACGTAGAACTGGATAACCACCTTTCATGAAAAAGGCCGTCACGCCACTTATGATGACCAATATGATGGCGGTAATGGGGGTAAAAGAGGGCCAATCAAAGGATGTGTGCCCCAACAAGCCTCTGAAGTGAAGAGTATGATAAAAAGGATAAACAGGCCGCGTACTGAAAAAACGCTGGTGTTTTTAGAGTGAGTCAAGGTGTCCCTCCTCTTCTGCTGCGTCAATAAGTATATATTGCAGATCTTTAATGAGGGCAGTATAGCATAGCCAGCGAACGGATGCCAGCTTCTGGAGGGCTGAATCGGCGATTACCTACACCTGTTCCGCATCGATCTGCCCTTGTACAGCGCTCCGATACTCCTCAACCAGACGCGCGCGTTGCTCCGGCAACCAACCCAACTCACGCGCCATGAGGTCGGCGACGCGTTCGACGACGCCGAGGCCGCGCTGACGATCCTCCAGGATCAGTGAGGTGCGGCGGGCCAGGGCGTCGTAGGGGGTCATGGCCATCTCAGCGCGGCAGGCGTGGATGACTTCGGCGCAAATATAGGGCAGGTCGGCGATCAGGCGTTCAGCCAGCGTGAGATCTTCCTCTACTAATTTGAAAATTGCGCGCATCTCGGTGCCGTAGATGTTGCTCAGGTGGTCGATGACGCGTTCATCAAGGCCGAGCGCGCTGCCCTGGCTGGCCAGTTCACCCTGTGTATCGGGCCAGCCCGCGCTTCCCAGCAACGGCAGGTTGGTGGTGGGATGCTGGATAGCGCGGCTATCGCGGCGTTGCAGGAGATCAACGGTGTCCTGGGCCATGCGCCGATAGGTGGTGAGCTTGCCGCCGACTATAGAGACCAGGCCGGAGGGACTTTGCAGCACAGCGTGGGTACGCGAGAGTTGGGAAGAGGAGTGGCTGGCCTTGTGAGGCAACACCAGGGGCCGATAGCCAGCGTAAACGCTCAGGATATCCTCTTCGCTGAGGTCTATAGTGAGGTAGCGTTTGAGATGCTTGAATAAATATTGAATGTCCTCGCTCGTGGCTGTGGGATGGTCGAGGTCGCCGGACCCGGTGTCAGTGGTACCGAAGATCACGCGCGATTCCCAGGGTACCAGAAAGAGGATACGCTTATCATCGGTCTCCGGCAGCACAATGGCGTCCTGCCCCACCTGGAGCTTCTCGCGGGCAAAGACGAGATGGACGCCCTTGCTCGGCTCGATGCGCACCTGTGGCTCCTGCTCGATCAGGCTCTCGACCTGCTCCGAATAGATGCCCGTGGCGTTGACGATATGGCGAGCGCACACGGTGAATTCCTGTTGGGCCACATGGTCACAGAGGCGGGCTCCGCTCACGTGTCCGTTTTCCGAGAGGAAGGACTGCACCTCGGTATAGTTCGCAATCACCGCGCCGCGCTGGGCCGCTGTGCGCAGGAGGGTCAGGGTCAGGCGCGCATCGTTGGTCTGGGCGTCGTAGTAGATAAAGCCTTCTTTGAGACCTGTCTGAACCAGGCTGGGGGCCAGTTCAAGCACCTGCTTGCGGCTCAGGCGACGATGATGGGCGATGTTGCGCTTGCCCGCCAGACGGTCATAGAGCCGGAGGCCAAAGTCTAGCATCAAGCCGAGACCGATACCGCCGGGAGTAGTGAAACGCATGCCGACGGGATGGCGCTCGCCTTCGTAAATAGGCAGCACAAAGCCGACGGGCTGCACGAGGAAAGGCGCATTGTGCAGCAACAGACCCCGTTCGATCAGAGCCTCGCGCACCAGAGCAAAGTCGAAATTGGGCAGGTAGCGAATGCCGCCGTGGACCAGTTTGGTAGATTTACTGCTGGTGCCAGAGGCGAAATCGAGCTTCTCAACCAGCGCAACGGTATAGCCACGGGCGACCGCATCCAGCGCCACACCAGCTCCGGTGACGCCCCCACCAATGACCAGAATATCAAACGTTTCGTCTTGCAGACGCGCGAGATTGTGTGAGCGGGCTGCCGCTGAGAATTCTTGCATGATAATGCTTGACCTGCTTCTTTCAGTTGATTGATTGCCATTTTGCAGCCACTAGAGAGGCTACAAAATGACAATTACCGCGCCCTTTACTCCTGCAACCAGCGTTGAGAGCGTTCGACGGCGCGTTTCCAGGTGGCGTAGAGCTGCTCGCGCTGGTCTGCGCTCATCTGCGGCTCAAAGACGCGGTCGATAGCCCATTGTTCGGCTACTTCGCGCTGGTCGCGCCAGAAGCCGGTGGCCAGGCCAGCCAGATAGGCGGCACCGAGGGCGGTGGTCTCGGCAACACGCGGACGTTGGACGGACACGCCCAGGATATCGGCCTGAAACTGCATGAGCAGGTTATTGCTTGCAGCACCGCCATCTACACGCAAGGTCTTCATCTCCACGCCGCTGTCCGCGTGCATGGCCTCCGCCACATCGCGTGTCTGGTAGCAGATCGATTCGAGGGTAGCACGCGCAATATGAGCAGCAGTTGAGCCACGGGTGAGGCCAATGATCGTGCCGCGAGCGTGGGAGTCCCAGTAAGGCGCGCCCAGGCCGACAAAGGCAGGCACGAGGTAGACACCGCCGTTATCGGGTACGCTCGCCGCCAGAGACTCAACATCCACGCTCTGCTCAATCACCTGGAGGCCATCGCGTAGCCACTGGACTGCGGCCCCGGTCACAAAAATACTGCCCTCCAGCATGTAGGTAATTGTATCACCCAGACCCCAGCCGAGCGTTGTCAGCAGGCCGTTTTGCGAGGACATACCCTGTTCACCGGTATTCAGAAGCAGGAAGCTACCGGTGCCATACGTATTTTTGGCCATGCCGACCTCGAAACAGGCCTGACCAAAGGTTGCCGCCTGTTGGTCCCCGGCCACTCCCGCCAGGGGCAGCTCGGTTCCGAAAAATTCGGCATCGGCTGTGCCAAAGGCGCCGCTGGAGGGTCGCACTTCGGGCAACATAGTACGCGGGATACCTAGCTCCGCGAGAATCGTCTCATCCCAAACACCTTCATAAATATTGTAGAGCAGCGTGCGCGAGGCGTTAGAGGGGTCTGTGGCGTGGATGCGGCCTTTGGAGAGGCGCCACATCAGAAAGGTATCGATGGTGCCGAAGAGCACCTCGCCGCGTTCGGCCTTGTCGCGCACACCAGGCACATTATCGAGAATCCATTTCACTTTGGTGCCGGAAAAATACGCGTCGGTGACCAGGCCGGTGCGCTTACGAATCTCCTGATCAAAGCCCTTTGCCTTGAGTTCATCACAGATAGGTACTGTCAGGCGGCTCTGCCAGACAATCGCGTTATACACTGGCTTGCCCGTATCCTTCTCCCACACCACGGTTGTCTCGCGCTGATTGGTGATACCAATGGCAACGATATCGGTGGCGGAGATCCTGGCCTGGCTGATGGCCGCGC
The DNA here is from genome assembly GCA_964250225.1 of uncultured Ktedonobacteraceae bacterium. Taxonomy (GTDB): domain Bacteria; phylum Chloroflexota; class Ktedonobacteria; order Ktedonobacterales; family Ktedonobacteraceae; genus Paraktedonobacter. The sequence continues at coordinate 8,996 of CAXUEY010000132.1, forward strand.
GCGCCACTTCTAGCTGACTGGACCAGATCGCCTCTGGATCGTGCTCAACCAGGCCCGGCGCGGGATAGATCTGAGGAAATTCCTGCTGCGCGAGGCTGGCCACCTGACCATCATGGTCAAAAATGATCGCGCGTGAACTGGTGGTGCCTTGATCTAAACTCAGAACAAATTGACGGTTCGTGTGTGCCATACAAAATATTCCTCCTGGCTTTATGTCCATTGTTTACACATTCTGCGCGGTTACGCCTGTATCAGAAGCGTCTCAATGCTGTCCAATTCTGCCTGTAGGCGCATTATATCATGGAAGCGACTGTTTTCATTTGCAGGACGAGGCGCTTTAAATTTGTTACCCTCCATGCTACAATACGCGCCATAGAAAGTACTGTTTCATCATAATAGCGAAATAATAGAAGATTATCCTCACGCATTCCCCTTTCCGGCTAAACTACTGTTAGGGCAATATAACAAACGCCCTATCCATGTGATTGCAGCAGAAGATAGTAATAAATAGTTAATTATTGTAATCACAGCTTATGAGCCAGGTCTCGATAAATGGGAACCAGATATGAAGATTAGGAGGGTATCCCCGTGAAATGCATCATCTGCCAATTTGGAGAAACTGAATCAGGGACGACAACAGTAGCACTCACCAGAGATGAGACAACCATTGTCATTCGCGATGTGCCTGCGCAAATCTGCATGACCTGTGGCGAGGAGTATGTAGATGCAGCTACGGGCAAGCGGCTTTCTCAAATTGCAGAAGCTGCTGTGAATGAAGATGTGCAGGTGGATGTACGGCACGATAAGGCTGCGTAAATTATCCGGTGTACGGATGGTTATGCAGCACCTCTGATGTTGCATAACCATCCGCTCCTCAGACTTTACTCTTCTGTCCCCGCTTCCTGAGCCTCTTCAATCAGTTCTCCGGCGCTATCGGATATCTCGTCACCTTCTTCGACGACGAGTTCACTGACTTCAAGCTCCTCGCCCTCTTCCCCCTCGTGCTTCTTGCCATTGGTGGTGGAAATGGCGACGATGGTGTCGCCATCGGCCAGCTTCTGGACGAGCGTGCCCTGGGTCGTGCGGCCAAGCACGCGGATCACGCTGATATCCATACGGATCATCACGCCGGCGGCTGAGACGATCATCAGGTCGCTGTCGTGCTCGCTAATGATACGGGCGGCAGCGACCTTGCCGGTCTTCTCGGTCAAGCGCGCGGTCAGGATACCGCTACCGCCGCGATTGTGCCTGGGATACTCGGTAACGGCTGTGCGTTTGCCGTAGCCATTCTCCATCACGACCAGCAATTGAGCGTCATCGGCGGCGATGTTGAGCGAGACAAGCGTGTCGCCCTTGCCCAGACGGATACCGCGCACGCCGCCGCTCATACGTGAGGCGGAGCGCAGTTCCTTGACCGTGAAGCGCATGGCCTGGCCGTTGGCGGTGACCATCAGCACATCGTCGTCGGCGTGGGCTAGCCTGGCACCGATCAGCTCATCGTCATCCTCCAGGTTCATCGCGATCAGACCGGCGCGGCGCACCGTCTCAAATTCGCTCATCGGCGTCTTCTTCACCTCGCCCTTCTTCGTCGCCACCAGCATATAATCGCGGTCCACGCCTTTAGGCACCGCAACCACCGCTGTCACCCGTTCGCGCTGCTCTATGTTGATGAGATTAATTAGATGCTCACCTTTGGCGGTCCGACTGGTATCGGGCAGCTCGTAGACGCGAAGTTGGAAGACACGCCCACGGTCCGTGAAGAAGAGCAAGCTATCATGCGAATGAGTCACCAGCAAATGGCGCACGGTATCGTCCTCGCGGGTAACCATACCGGTGATGCCGCGTCCGCCACGGCGCTGGGCACGATAGGTGTTGGAGGGCAGGCGCTTGATATAGTTCTTATCGGTCAGCGTCACCACAACCTCTTCGTTGGCGATCAGATCCTCGTCGCGGAAATCGCTGGCCTCGTCCTCAAGAATATCTGAGCGGCGCTCATCGCCGTACTTCTCTTTCAGTTCCAGCAGATCGGCTTTAATCAGCTTACGGATCTCATTGATATCGGCCAACAAAGCCTGATAGCGGCTGATGTTTTTCAGAACCTCGGCCAGTTCCTCCTCGATCTTGCCGCGTTCCATCGCCACCAAACGACCCAGGCGAATATCCAGCACTGCTTTACACTGTTCGTCGGAGAGGGCGAACTCGCGTTGCAGGCGGCTAGTTGCAAGCTCGGTGGTCTGCGACTCGCGAATGGCCGTGATAACCGCGTCGAGATTGTCGAGCACGATCTTCAGGCCATCCAGGATATGTTTGCGCGCCTCTGCTTTCGCCAGCTCGTAGCGTGTGCGGCGCGTGATCACCACCTCGCGATGATTGATATAGTGTTGCAGAAAGGCCTTGAGGGTCAGGATACGCGGTTGATAATCAACCAGGGCCAGCATATTGGCGTTAAAGGCGCTCTGCATCGCGGTATATTTGAAGAGCGAGTTGAGCACGCTATCGGGGTTGGCGTCGCGTTTCAACTCGATCACCACGCGCATACCCTGGCGGTCCGACTCGTCGCGCACCTCGGAGATACCGTCCAGCTTTTTGTCTCGCGTGAGTTCAGCGATCTTCTTCACCAGATCGGCCTTGTTGACTTGATAGGGCAGCTCGGTCACAATGATCGTCAAGCGTCCGCGCTCGCCCTCCTCAATCTGCGTGCGAGCGCGCACCACCACGCGCCCCCGGCCATTGGCATACATATTGCGGATACCTTCGCGCCCCTGGATAATGCCGCCGGTTGGAAAGTCGGGGCCACGCACAATACGCGAAAGTTCTTCGGTGGTCGCCTCTGGCTGATCGATCAGGTAGTTGATGCCATTGCACACCTCGACCAGATTATGGGGCGGGATATTCGTCGCCATGCCGACCGCGATGCCCGTCGAGCCGTTGAGCAAGAGGTTGGGCAGGCGCGCCGGCATCACGGTTGGCTCGGTGGTCTGATTATCGTAGTTGGGCTTAAAGTCAACGGTATCCTTCTCAATATCGCGCAGCAGTTCCTCTGAGATGGCCGCTAGCTTGGCTTCGGTGTTATGATTGACAAAGCCGTTGGCCACAAACGAGTGACACGCGCTATCCACACGCACGGAATAGACCGGCTGTTCACCCGCGTCTTCGATACTTTCGACGCGCTCAAAGAGATAACGCTGGTTGGCCAGATTCTCGATTTCAGCGACAGCTGTTGTCGGCAACACCTGAGCGAGACGGGGTAGCGTGGTGGTCAGGCGATCTGTACGATCAAAGTTGTTCTTTGACAGCCATTCGCGCTGGCCGCGAGTTGCATTTGTTCTAATATACTCAGCCAGGTAAGGGATAAAATCAGTATGCGTCAAAGCCTTGCCGGTGTGCAGTTCAAGGATTGTGGCCAGCGCCTTGCTCTTTACTGCCGAGGTAAAACCGATCTCGCGCGCGAACAGGGCAAGATTGTTCCGGCCAGAGACCAGCAGACGATGGATGTGCCGGGTTCTATCGTTATTTAATGACGCCACAATGCCAAAACGCAGTAACAGCGTTTGAACCTGCTGCAGCATATGACGGTTACTTGCCATCAGATTCAGCCGCAGCAGACTGCGACCGGATTTTTCAACTGATCCATCACCTTCAAACAGGCCACGCAAGAAAGCGGCAGCCACATTGCGAGGTGAACGCAAGATTGCTTCGGGTATCTCGCGCTGTGCCGAACAGCCTGACACTCCCAAAGCCTTGATGAATGCGATAACGTGGTGACTGACAATCTGAGTTTGTAAGAATGGCTTCTTGCCATAGCTGACAGGCTCTTTTTCAAAGACATGCAAGCGGCACGTGGGGAAGACGCGCTGCCACGTCTGGATAAAGTGCTCTGCAAAGTCGCCGTGGGTATTGGTAAACTCGATGACCTGATCGCGGAACGTCCCTTCGGCCAGCAATGCCCCCAGAATGAAGCTCAGATCCTCATCCAGCGTTTTTGGAAGCGTGTGCTGCCTCTCGCGAGGTTTGCGGGCAGGATGGGATGAACACAGGTCCACAGGCTGCTCTGGCCATAGGTTCGTGCTGCGATCCAGCACAACATAGTCGCCGACGGCTAACTGGGCAATCGTCTTCCAGGTGAGCGTGACGCGCCCATCAGAAGCGTGAGGAGCCGCTACCAGCAGGGGATGGTTGGCCGTACCTGTGACTTCGTATCCGCGCTGTGTCCGCACGCGCCACGTCGGGAATGCGCCGCAATCCCACCATTTACTGGCCGTATTGGTTTCTCCATCTTTTGACAGAATACGCACAGAAACATCTTCGACACCTGGCTGTGAGATCTGACTAATCGGCACCAACCCTCTGTCAGTGACGACGAGGGTGTCTCCCGTGACGCAATAACGCATGGCAGCGGGGGGATCGTCATCCTGCGAGCCAAAGTTGCCCTGACCGAGCACGAGGGGATAGCGCATCGACCAGGACTGGGCCATGCGCACCAGGGAGTCATAGACCGCCACATCACCGTGGGGATGGTAACTTTTTAAGACCTCGCCCACGGTACCCGCGCACTTACGGAACGCTTTCGTCGATTGTAAACCCATCTGATCCATCGCGTAGAGCACGCGGCGATGCACCGGCTTCAGGCCATCGCGCACATCCGGGAGCGCGCGGCTCACGATCACGCTCATGGAATAATCGAGATACGCCCCCGTCATCTCCTCTACGATGCTTACCGTTTTTATATTGCCGAGTTCCATGAAAAATCCTCTTGTATCACGTAAAACGCAAAAAATGCGAACATAGGTGGAAGGGAAGGAAAAGCCAGGCGAGGATTTTAGAAAAATTCTAGCCTTCTAACTGTTCTTATTATAGCACATATTTGTGGTGACAGACAACTACGGCCATATGGCATCAACTGGCTTCTATCCTTGCTTCAGACTCTATAATCTTGTATAAACCGGAGGTGATATATAGGACGGATGTACAGCAGGCAAAAGTCGGTGTATCGACATATCCTGGTAGAAAGCTCGCATAATTTGCTGGCAAATATGCTAGGTTTTCATCCATCTCTGTGGTATCATTAAAGCATAAGAGGTTCGAGGGTAAGGCTGAGAGCAAAACCGTCGGTTTCTGAGAAGTGCGAGCATGGAAAGGCAGCCAGAGGAGCCGGGGGCGACTCTGGCCATGTGGCGTTACATGTATTGCAGTATCCTCAAAGCGAAACGTCAGTGAGTCACAACCTGGCTCCGCGCGCTTGGGGAAATTGTACAGGGGTCAAGCGAAAAGGTCAAATGATTTTGCATCAGGCACATGGGGAGGGAGGCCGGATTTTATGAATTTCGTACTCACTGCGCAACAATGCTTTTTTGTCGTCATCGTCGCGTTCGCGGTGATTGGTTTTCAGCGCGGGTGGAAGCGCGAGCTTGTCTCGCTGGTCTTCTCGCTGGGAACCGTCCTGTTTCTCTTTCTCGGCGGCGGCGGCGGCCTGGCACATTTTCTGTTTGTGAATATGCCGGTCGTGCTCCAGGTGGTCGTCAGCCCGTCGGCAAACGCGTCGCATTCGACCGCCACGAGCGTTTCTGACAATACCGTATTTCTGACGACAGTCATCGCTTTTGTGGTGCTGGTAGGTATTGGTTACCTGGTGGGGAATAAAGCATTCCCCAGGCCCAACCTGCCACAGGAGCGTCTGCTGGGAATTTTGCCAGCGATGGTAAGCGGCTACTTTTTGATGCTCTACGTGACCAACGTGCTGGCGAAATCATCACAGTTGACCTTTGGAGTAAACACGC
>CAXUEY010000132.1:14855-16638 GCA_964250225.1 uncultured Ktedonobacteraceae bacterium
CGTGTTTGTGATCTTCCTGATCGCGCTTGTCGTCGTCGTCGCGGCCCTGATCGCGGCCAGCGCGAAAAAGTCGTCGGGCGGAAAAAAGTAAGGTTGAGTTTTTTAGCGCATCCCCCTGTTGAGTGCAGACACGACTTGATGCAGCTATACGATTGAGGGCAGTGGACAATGATCAGGCAAACCTCACGTTTCACGATGCCTGAGGGCTGGCAGCCCAGAAGGCGCGAACACGGCGGCCTGCGCCAGGTGCGCCGCACAAAGGACAAACAACTCCGTTTTAAAGGGCAGGAAAATGATGAAGAGGTCAAACTGCTGGTGCGCCAGCATCCCATCTTCCTCTTCAAAGCAGCCGGGCCTGCGCTGGGCGTGCTGCTGGCCTTCTTGCTAGTTCTTATCTTGCAAGCGCGCTTTCGGGATTTTGCCCCGCTCTGGCTCTTCCTCGACGCGATTCTGGGCGCTCTGCTGCTGCTGACACTGGGCATCTTCTTGTGGAAAGATTTTTTTGTCTGGTGGGTCAATATCGATATTATCACCAATAAACGCATTATTGCCTGCCGTGGGTTTCTCCAACCGACCCGCAAGATCATCAACCTGGATAAGGTCATGCAGGTTTCCACCGACCAGGATTCGCCCGCGAGCGTTTTTCTCGCCTATGGAGACGTGCATGTCTACCTCTCTGGGGGACAGCATGTGATGAAAAGCGTGCCAAGACCACGTGAGGTGAGAGATGCCGTCGATGGGATTTTCCAGGAATTCAAGTCCACGAAACCAGCTGAGAAACTGCCGCCTGTGGCTGATCCTGAGATAGGCGCGCTGATTGCCACGCTGGGGAAAAAAGAAGACCGCGTTTCTCTGCCCAATGCCGATGAACGTTACGCGCACCGCCATAAACCTGAGCGTTTACGCCGCCCCCTGCGCCGCTTTGGAGGGCCGTTACAGATTCCCGCCGAGATCACCTATGCCTCGGATGAGCATACAGTGATGTACATTCAACGATCAAAATGGCTACTGCTCTTCAGGTTGCTGGCTCCAGGGGCGCTGTTCATTGCAGCACTGGTGTTGACCTTTATTCTGTCAGCGCTCGCCCCTTTCACGCTGGTCTCCATGCTGATCCTGTTAATCTCCGGGGCGCTGATCGCGATTAATTACGTGGATGATGTGTTCATCCTCACGAATCGACGGATTATCGATATCGAACGCAAGTTCATCTTCTTTTATGAAGTGCACGTAGAAGCGGAATATAAAAATATCCGCGATATCAAGATTCGCATCAACAATATCGTTGAGAATCTGTTTGATATTGGCAATCTGTACGTTGAGACACCAGGACAGAACCCGGATATCAATATGACGATGGTCGACCATCCGTTTTTTGTCGCGGATAAAATCAGCCAGATCAAGGATTTTAAAGAGAAAGATGATAAAGCCAAAGCCAAAAATGAGCGACAAGAGGAATTGGTGAAATGGTTTACCAGTGTCTCAGCAGTGCTGGAGAGGAAAATGGCCAGCCGGGGAGTGCCAAACCTGCAAACGATGGATTTGTGGAGCGCGGCGGCGATGGCAGCAGAGATGGGTATGAAGGTCGTGACTGTGGGAGAAGATGATTCGTACCCGGAGATCGAGGCAGGGCGCATTGTCTCGCAGAATCCCTTACCAGGGACGTTGATGTCGCTAGAAAACGCTTCAGCGAACGAACGACCACACATCCATGTGATTTTGAGCAAGCGCACATAGCAATAGCAAAGAGATGGGAAGAGGGATGGTTTGCGCAATGTTCTTTCAC
>CAXUEY010000133.1:0-16485 GCA_964250225.1 uncultured Ktedonobacteraceae bacterium
GCATGTGATGGAGAGATGGGAGGGCATGAGGAGCGGATTGTGGTGAGTGTGGAGGGATATCCGGGCGAGGATTATCCACCGCCGGCCTCGGTGACTATTGCTGGCAGGGAGGCGCGGGTGGGCGATACGGTGCGCTTGCATCCCAAAGCGCGCGCGGATGCGTTTGATTTGTTGCTGGCTGGCAAGACGGCGCGGATCGCGGCTATTCAGCAGGATTTTGAGAATCGCCTCTATCTGGTGGTGACATTCGATGACGATCCCGGCAGGGAGCAGATAGACGAGCGGGTGATGCCCGGCCACCGTTTCTTCTTCTTCCCGGAAGAGGTGGAACTGTTATGAGCGTGTCAGATTGTGTGACCAGGCGTATACTGATTGCAGGGATCGGCAATATCTTTCTGGGCGACGACGGTTTTGGGGTCGAGGTTGTTCGCTTGCTCGCAGGCCGGGCTTATCCCGCCGACGTGCAGGTCAGCGATTTTGGCATTCGTGGCCTCGATCTGGCCTATACTCTGCTCGATAGTTATGAGACGCTCATCCTGGTCGATGCCGTGCCCAGAGGTGGCGCGCCCGGCTCGCTTTACCTGATCGAGCCAGATCTGAGCAGCTTTGATGCCCGGCGAGGTGCTGAAGCAGGGCGCGCTGGTCTGGATGCTCATAGCATGGACCCCGTGAAAGTTCTGGCCTTTGCCAGCACCCTGGGCGCTCGCTTGCCTGATGTCCTGCTTGTCGGCTGCGAACCAACACCCTTTGAGGACGCTGATGAGTACGCTGAGATGCAGATGGGCCTGAGCGCGCCCGTCCAGGCCACGCTTGCTGAAGCTGTAAGTTTGATCGATACGCTCGTTGAGCAACTACTCAATGTGCAATGTGTAGATAGCCGAAAGGAGCCTCATAGTGAGAAGATCAATCGTTGATCCTGATCGGGAGTATTACCTGCGCAGGGAACCTCTCGCCAGGAGGGAGCAAGAGTATTATCTGCGCAGAGAGCCTTTGACGAGAGATGAGCAGCAGAATGCACTGAGACGGGAGCCACCGATGAAAAGAAGATACGAACACGAGCATACAAACGGGCACCCAATTGCAAAAATGGTAGCGGTGGGAGGAACACTCCTCGCTGGATATACGCTCTACCATATGTTACCTGACCTTATGCGCTATATGCGTATAAGAAGTATGTAGCGCATAAGAGAAGATGGAGGTGAGGGACGCCGGAGGTGAGGGATGATGGAGGTGAGGGACGCCGGACGTAAAGACCGGCGCTACATACAAGGGGGGCCGTGGCGAGCACAGGAGCGTCTCCGGCAGATGGATATTCCTGCGCGATGGTTGCCAGCACGTCGAGGGTGCTGCCTATACGGAGCTTGCCTCCTCACCCCCTTGCGTGTAGCGGCGCCCCTCGCGTGCGCCGTCCAGCTATGCGCAGGAGCGTCTCCGGCAAAACGCCCCTCACGTCCAATTCTTATCAAAAAGTGAGGTTGTTACATGCACGAGCTTGCGATTGCGCAAAGTATTGTGGAGGTAGTGGAAGAGCGAGCAAGCGCGTATCAAGCTACGCATGTGAAAAGCGTGCGGTTGTGCGTGGGTGAGGCCAGCGGGATCGTGGCTGACTCGTTGACGTTCAGCTTCGAGATGCTGACTGGCCTCTCACCCCTGCTGGAGGGTGCGCACCTGCATATCGAGACGCTGCCCCATCTGGCGCATTGCCGACAGTGCGCGCGGGATTTTACCGTGCAGAACTTTGTCGCGTGCTGCCCCATCTGTGCAACCTGGAGCTCGGAGATCCTCTCTGGCACCGAGTTGCAGATCCTTGAGATGGAGATCGAGTAGTACGCGTGAAGATTGTGGAGAAGTGGCTATTTTCAACATATGCTAAAAAGGAGTTGATAGATGTGTCTTGGTATTCCAGGGAAAATTGTTGATATCGTGGATGAGGCAAACTCGATTGCGAAGGTCGAGGTTTCCGGGGTGAAGCGCAATGTCAGCGTGGCGCTGGTGAAGCCCGAAGGCATCGCGCCCGGTGATTGGGTCTTGATCCACGTGGGATTCGCGATGAGCAAAATCGATGAGGATGAGGCGCGGGAGACCATGAAGGCGCTCAATACGCTGGGCGACGTGTATACCGATGAACTCAAGATGTTGCAGCAGAGCCAGATCGAATAAAGGTGGAGGGGAAATGGTTGAGACGAACATGAAGTATGTGGATGAGTATCGCGACGCGGACCTGGCCCAACGCACCGCGCAGGAGATTGCCAGGGTGAGCGCGGGCCGCGCGCTCAAGCTGATGGAGGTCTGTGGCGGCCATACGCACACGATCTATAAGCATGGCATCGAGGACGTGTTGCCGCCAAATATCGACCTCGTACATGGGCCGGGCTGTCCAGTATGCGTGCTGCCGATGGGGCGCATCGACGATGCCATCGCCATTGCGCGTATGGAGAATGTGATCTTCACGACTTTTGGCGATATGATGCGTGTGCCGGGTTCCAACGGCAGTTTGCTCGATGCCAAAGCCGACGGTGCTGACGTGCGTTTCGTCTATTCGCCGCTCGACGCCCTCAAGCTGGCCCACCAGCATCCCGACCGCCAGGTTGTCTTCTTCGCCATTGGCTTCGAGACCACCGCGCCCTCGACTGCGGTGACGCTCTTGCGCGCCCAGGCCGAGCGACTGACGAACTTTTCGGTTTTCTGCAATCACGTGACGATTATTCCCGCAATCAAGGCCATCCTGGATTCGCCCGACCTGCGCCTGGACGGTTTTATCGGTCCCGGCCACGTCAGTATGGTAATTGGCATGCGTCCCTACACGTTTATCGCGCGCGAGCATAGCAAGCCGGTGGTAATCGCCGGTTTTGAGCCGCTGGACATTCTCCAGTCCGTCTCCATGCTCGTCCAACAGATCAGCGAGGGCCGTTCTGAGGTCGAGAACCAGTACGCGCGTGTAGTGCGCCCGGATGGGAATGTCAAGGCGCTAGAGGCGATGGCGCGCACGATGGAACTGCGCCCGTTCTTCGAGTGGCGCGGGCTGGGCTTTATCACACACAGCGCTCTCAAGCTGCGTCCAGAGTTCGCGGACTGGGATGCCGAACTGCGCTACAAGGTGCCGGGCCTGCGCGTGGCCGACCCCAAAGCCTGTCAGTGTGGTGAGGTGCTCAAGGGCGTGATCAAGCCCTGGGATTGCAAGGTCTTTGGCACGGCCTGCACGCCCGAAACGCCTATCGGCACCTGCATGGTTTCGCCGGAGGGCGCCTGTGCTGCCTATTTCAACTACGGGCGCTTCTCAATGGCCGCCGAACGCAGCCGTTTGCACGTTTTGCCCGTGAATAACGTTCAATTAGAGAAAGATGCGGTTGGGGGGTTGTAATGGAACATTCAACACACACATCGGTAGACACAGTATTGCAGAAAATCGAGCGCACGCGGCAGGCGCGGCGCCATAAATTCTATCTGCGCGACGAGAAGATTACGCTCAGCCACGGCAGCGGTGGCAAGGCCACGCACAACCTGATCGAGGGCGTGTTCGCGCCGGCCTTCTCCAATCCTCTGCTCGACCCGATGGACGATGCCGCGACCTTTGGTATCGAGGGCACGCGCCAGCGCCTGGCCTTCACCACGGATACTTACGTGGTCAGCCCGCTCTTCTTTCCCGGCGGCAATATCGGGCAATTGGCGGTACACGGTACGCTCAACGACCTGGCAATGGCGGGCGCGCAACCGCTCTACCTCTCGGCTGGCTTTATTCTGGAAGAGGGCTTTCCCATCGCCGAACTGCGCAAGATCGTCGAGTCGATGGCGCACGCCGCTTCTGTGGCTGGTGTCTCCATTGTGACGGGCGACACAAAGGTCGTGCAGCGTGGCAAGGCCGATGGCGTCTTTATTAATACCGCCGGGGTTGGACTCGCCCGTGCCCACTGGCAGCCTGGACAGAGCAAACTGCAAGCGGGCGATAAGGTCTTGCTCAGCGGTCCCATCGGCGATCATGGTATCGCTGTGATGCTGGCCCGCGAGGCGCTCGATATGGAGACGGACATTCAGAGCGACACGGCCCCGTTGCATACGCTAGTCGCCGATTTGCTGGCCACGGCTGGCACGGGCGTGCATTGTCTGAAAGACCCCACGCGTGGAGGCGTTGCCACTGCTCTGAACGAGATGGCGCTCGGCTCCGAGGTCTCCATCGCTCTCGACGAAGAACGCATCCCTGTGCGGTCAGAGGTGCGCGGCGCCTGCGAAATCCTGGGTCTCGACCCGCTCACCATCGCCAACGAGGGCAAGCTGCTCGCCATCGTCGCCCCCGAAGTCGCGGACCAGGCTTTGGCGGCTCTGCGTGCTCATCCACTGGGCGAGCAAGCCACCATCATTGGCACCGTCCAGCCTGAGCCGCCGGGCATGGTCTTCTTGCGCACCGACATCGGTGGCCTGCGCGTCCTGGATATGCTGGTGGGCGACCCTTTGCCGCGTATCTGTTAGTGTAGTTGGGGCGGGCGCATGACCCGCAGGGGGCGGCGCCCATGCGGGCCTGGCGCCCGCGAACCATGCACACACCTGCTACGTTTCCTCGACCCACTGACAACGTGGACACTTCTAAAACTCCTTCGATCTTGCGCTTTTTCCGACAGATCATCAAATATGCAACCAGAGGGTTGCATATTGATAGTTTCTATGGTATACTTCTAATACGCAACCAGGAAGTTGCGTATTGATAGAAAAATGAAGAGCATATTCAAACAAAGAGAGGTGACATCGTGACTATTCCTGATCGTATTGAACGCATTGAAGTTTTTCCCGTGGCACGCGAACGTGTCTGGGCTGCCCTCACGAAGCCAGAGCAGCTTTCGCAATGGTTAAGCATGATAAGGGACATGGATTTTCGCGTGGGTGGTGTAATCAACTTTACCTGGGAGAATGAGATCTCCCCTTACCCTGGCATGATCGAGGCAATTGAGCCACCCCAGCGTTTTGCTTTTCGCTGGAATTCGTATGGCATTGGTCATCCTGAACTCAAACTTGCCCCCACAGGCAGTACGCTAGTGGAGTTTACTCTGCACGAGGTTGCCGAGGGGACACGCTTAAAGGTCGTCGAGTCTGGCTTTGCCTCTCTTCCCGCTGACATTCCGGCAGTGCAAGCCTACCAGGAAAACCAGAGTGGGTGGCAGGAGCTCCTGAGCGATTTGCGCGCTTACCTTCAGCGTCAGGTGTAAGCAACGTCGCGCGCGAATGCATGGGCCGCTTGCGTTTCCTCTGGACAATGCCGAGCGCGTCGCAAACAGAAGAGGGGGAGAATGCGATGACAGATGAACACGCGCACCTGGTCTTTGTGGCGCTGGCCGATCCAACGCGTCGTCTGTTGTTTCAACAACTGTGCGAGAAGGGTTCTGGGACCGCAACGGGCTTAGCTGCACATTTACCGATGACGCGCCAGGCCGTGACCAAGCACCTGACGACGTTAGCCGAGGCAGGTCTTGTCACGGTCCATGAAGAAGGTCGCGAGCGGCGCTATGTGCCACAGCCAGAGTCTCTCCAGGCCGTCACGCACTGGATTGCGGCGGTGGAAGCACAATGGGATAAACGGCTGGCTGCCCTGCGTCGCTACCTGCTTGATGAGTCGCAACAAGATCCATCCTGAAATAAAAAGAGCATACTATTCCGGCATTTAGTCGCAACCTTCTGACATTTAGTGAAGAAAGGGTATAGTAACATGACTAAAAACATTGAAAAAGAACTCTTCCTCAAAGCCGCCCCTGAACGCGTCTTCCAGGCACTGACCGAGAAAGCAGAGCTGGAACGCTGGTTTGTCAAACAAATTGAGATCGATCTGCGCCCTGGAGGTGCGGTCAGCTTCGATTGGGATCGCGCGGGAGGCGTGTTCGAGGTTGGTAAGATCCTCGTGCTCGAAGCGCCCCATCGTTTCAGCTATACCTGGGAAGCCCTCTCGCCTGCCCCCACGCCAGTCATCTTTGAATTGACAGCGGAAAACGATGGCACGCGTCTCCATCTGACCCACACGGGCATCGGCGAAGGGGAGGATTGGGAGAACTATTACGCTGCCCTCAACAACGGTTGGAACGTTCATCTCAGTCATCTGACCGACTGGCTCGAAAGCGGCGTCAGCATCACGCCTGAGCCTGCTGGTACATTGCATCACTCATCGGCCATGCGCTAAGTGTAAATTCGAGGATACGCGGTTTCCGCCATTTTTGACAGCCAGTTTTCCGCATACAAATGCTTTCCCTGGCCGTCAAAAATGGCATTTGGATGTCGATCAGGACATCCCTACTGAAAAGCGCGTTTGAAAGCCCCCGCGCATTCCATCGTGGGGGATCTCAGTTTTCGCGACTTATTCTGGGCGCTGGGCAAGCGAGGACTTTGTTTCGACGTAGCGCGCTAGAATAAATACCAGGTCCGACAAGCGATTGAGGTAGCGCACCACCTCACTATTCTCAATCACGCCGTCGTGCAGCAGCTTCACCGCCATGCGTTCGGCGCGGCGGATGATCGCGCGGGCGAGATCGAGCGCGGCCCCATCGGGTGTGTCGCCGGGGATAATAAACTTGTTGGGGATCTCAACCTCTTGTTTCAACGCCTCCTCAACCTGCTCTAAACGCTGTACATGTGTGGCAGTCATGCGCAGGCCCATCTTCTCGTAGTTTTCAGGTGGTGTGGCCAACTCGCCCATCAGCAGGTAAAGTTCTTGCTGGGTTGTGTACAGAATCTCTTTGACTTTGGGGTCGTTTGTCGTAGCGCGGGCCAGACCCAGAGCCGATGTCGCCTCATCGACGGTGCCAAAGGTGTCCGGGCGCGGATCGTACTTGGGAACGCGCTGCTCACCCAGCAGGCCGGTATAGCCAGTGTCCCCGGTGCCGGTGGTGACTTTTGCCATTGATCTCTCCTCGTTTCTATGCGCGTGAAATAGTGCTTCTGGATATGATTATAGCGCATGAGCGATGTCTGTTGGGCCGGCCCTGGCTAAACAATAGAGAAATCTCTGCTTTTTGCTGCCTCGCTATTTTGCGTTTATTGCTCTCAAAGTCTGTTGCAACTCAATAACATCAGGAGCATTTTTATATGAACTATTAGTTAATTTATCATATAGCTTTTTTACCTGCTCTATGTTACGAGCAACCTTTATTTCCTTGCTCGTTTCGATAGCGTTTAGCAACATCCATATAGCCTGTTCATATTCAGGCTTTTTCTGCTCTATATAGCATTCTGCTCTCTTAATATCTAAAAATACAAGATGTCTTTTGCCAGTTGTTTGCACATATCTTTCAGCGTCATCCAAATATTCTAACGCTTTACTATGCCTATTCAGCGTATTTAAAACATAGGCTTTATCCAGAAAAAAATCATTTTTGCCAAATGACATAGTAGATATTTCACCTTTAGTATCGGTATGTTTTTCAGCGCGATCCAGCATATTTTGTACTATGAGCATGCTAGAGCTACTCATATCATAATCTGCATAGATGCACGCACTTTTCGAGTAGATAAGACCTCTTGTTTGTGATCCAGCCCCTTTCGCATAGGTTGCGGCCCCATCTATATCCATCTTAGCCAGCCCTACACGTCTCTGCCTAAAGTGGAATGTAGCGGAATAGCATAAGCTAGCCGCCTGCAAATCATTATCATCTAAATAGGTTGCTATGTCTTTTGCGTTATCTATGTGTTCAAAGGTTTTTGACCAGTTTGATATATCAGCGCTACATATTTTTGCACATAAGATTTCATATTTCCATAATGTGCGCAAAAATGCTTCTTTAAGGTCAGAACGACTATTCTTAGCAATTTTTTCTAATTGCTCTGTATATTGCTCTAATTTGTGTATTATCATATATGATAAACCATCGGTATACATCTTCTTATATACATCGTATGTACTTTTATAAGCATGTATCGTGTCAAGTGTGATGATACCCTCTGCTTGTGGCTGGATAGGGGCATGTCGTCCTGTGGCTAGTTCTACAATCTGATCTAACGACCCTAGCCCTAAGAGTACTGGTGGAATTCTGAGGATGCTAGCCAGTACACGTCTACGCTCTATTGAATCTAGTCCTTGATTGTGCTTCTCCATGAGATTAACCATAATCTCGCTGATACCCAATTTTTCCGCCAGGTCTTTTTGGGTCCAGTGTTTTTCACGACCAGTATGATCGATATAGGTCATACTCTCTCTATAATATTTAACGATTTTACCCGGAACAGGGTACTCATCATTACCTATTTCAAATTGAGGCAGCCCCAATTGTATTAGCACATCCTGTATCGTCTTTTTCTTGTCCATATATGCTCCCCAAAGCGAACTATCCTACCTGCATGGAGTATACCCATATTTTTAGATCGGGACAATAGGACAAGGTTATAATCAGATTTTAACCCGTAGTAGTTGTATTGTTGCTATGCTATCTAGGACGTTTCTAATGTTGGTCGTACTCGACATATTGGATGGAGAAATACATCATGTCAAGCGAAATAAAACACCTGCTCGCACAAATTGAGGCCGAACACTTAGCGTGTCGTCGCGGGTTAAGCGGCTTATCAAGCGGAACAGCCCGCCATGAGTTCATCAATAAGCGGCAGCAACAGATTGACGCCCATCATAGCCGCTTGCTCGAACTCATAGGCGATTCTGCGACACAACGCGTAGCAGAGATGATCGAGTGTGCTGATCTCCTCTTCGATGCTCAACAAGCGCGTCTCAGCATGTCGCAACCAACGACAGAACATGAGAGAGGTGAGATAAGATGATACGAACCTCTCTCAATGATGAAGCCAGAGTAGGTGATACCGTTTTGTATCACTTGCGCTCACAAGATAACCCTATCGATCCCCTAAAGATCTGGCACGGTCGGATCTTAGATATTTTGCTGCGTATCAATGACCGAGCACATATATGCTATTATCATGTACAATCGCTGGAATATCCAGATTGTGACGAAATAGTCTATCCCGAACAGATTGTCGGATTTGAACCCCTCTTTATCGAGTCTGAGCCACCATCACACTAATTCTTGAGCAGATACCAGCCTCAATGCGTGGCCCCTTCTTGCACGTGTTGAGGCTGGTTTTTTAGTGTCCCTTCTGTATCGTTACGATACTGTTAGCGAAAATGGGCGGCCAGCGCTTGATAAAATGCCCCTGCATCAACGCTTGTGGGCAGGCCAGCGACCTGACCATCACCAGGTTCAACGATGGTCCAGGAACCATCCACCCGTTTCGCTATGTCCAGCGTGAAGAAACGGCTTTGCACTTTTGAGGCGATCTCACGAATCATATCCAATGGAAGGTGAGCATCTATATCATATTCGCCTTCCTCCCAATATGGCGCTGCAAGCATAATTTGAGCATCCAGCACAAACAGCCGGAATTCTCTGGTCAGAGGCATACCGCTTCTGGAATGGGTCGTCAATGGCTCGAACTCCACAAATTCGCGGAAGACCAGGCCCTCGTTCAGGTCCGCACCCTGGAGCTGCATAAAGCGTGTGACTACCCGTTCGACCTCACTGCGATCTGCTGCTGAAGGGATGTAGCAAGCCTCGTACCATTCATGTTTGCGCGACTTCACAAAGTCCTTGACGATTACCGCGCGATCTCCAAATGGCTGCAAGGCCTCCATCACAGCGTCCATCACCACATCGGGGCCGGTTTTGAGCCAGTTCGTTTTAGGCGTGTGGCCGACCAGCACAGGATACGCCTCCGGTAGATAGTGGCAGTGCTTATACGCGGCTGGCGTGTTGATGAGCGTTAGCCCTTTGGCGGCCAGCGTCTGATAAAGCTGCTCATACACATCTGGTTTGAGCATCCAGCCGCGATACATCGCTACCTCTTCGTCGCTGATCGTGCTGGTTGGTACAACTTTGCGCACAGCACGGGTCGCGTTCTGTTCCTCCGCTAGCGTCTCAAAACTGATCAGCGAGCAGGCGAACCCCAGTTTCTGCGCGGCATTGAACTCAGCTTCGTAGGCTGCATCTGGTGCGAGCGGATTCCAGTAATCAGAACAGAAAATTATGTGCATAGTGACTCTCCTCTCGTTTTATAACGTAGAAGAGTGCCAGAAATACACTCAGTATAGTAACATGTATTTCTGACACTAGATCTAGCGCTGCTCCACGAAAGCCAGTCCCCTGGTCACGTGCTCGCTAAAGTCGGAGGGATACTCATGGCCCAGGCCCGGAATGATTTCCAATGTGCAGGGGAGATCGTGGGCGTGCATCAGTTCAGCGACCTGGCGCGACCCTTTCAAGCAACTTTCATCATCTTCCCCAATGATGATCGAGCCGCGTATACCTGCTGGCTTGTGCGTCGCGAGCAATTCCGCTAACGCCTCAAGTTCTTCTGATGAGAGGAAAGGGCCGAGCACGACGAAGCCCGCAGCCGGGATGAGCTGATGCAGCGCCATCCAGATGGCCAGCCCACCGCCCTTCGAGAAGCCACCGAGCACAACGCGCCCGGCATCGACAGAGTACTGCTCGTTTACCGTGGCAAAATGAGCACATATTTCGCTGATGCTCCGTGCTCGATCATTCCAAACAAAAGCCGTCTGGCCAGCAAGCTGCGAGGACTGAGGGAGAGCCAGCAACCAACCGCGCCCGGTAATTGCGCGCCACTCTTCAGCAGTGTCGTTGCTATTGCTCATGTTTCCATGCAGCGCGATCAATAGAGGCGCAGGCGCAACCGGTGGATCTGGTGGCAAGACACGCAGTTCGGGCCGCACCTCTGCCTGGGCCTGGAGCAGACGTTGCCGACAGGTGGCCAGCAGAGACTGAAATTCTGGCAGTGGATGTAACGAGACCAGATCTTCATCTTCGGCCATCCAATCAGGGGTGAACCAGTAACCCTGCTCGACAGCTTCGCGGAACAGGCGCAGTGCCTCCTCTCGTTTGCCAAGCAGATTAGTCATGCAGATGCGCCAATAGACAAAGTAGAGCGTATGTGTGGGGAAATTCGCCTGCTCTTGCTCGATCAGGTCCAGCACCTGCTGATACTCTTTTTCCTCGAAGAGTTTGAAGAGTTGCTTGTCCAGGGCGTAGTATGTCTGGTTACTCATAAGATGGGTTCCGTCCTTTCATATTACATGTACATTAAATTAAGAGTTCTGCATATTTTCATCATGCGGACGAATCAGCCAGTAACGCCCATGCTCGCGCAACATGATCTGCTCATCGATCAGGTAGCGGCGCAGGCTGGAGATATCGTCGAAGACCTGTTTGAGAACGGCGTTGACCTCCAGTTCGCTATAGATGCGCCCCCACTCAAAACGCTTCGCCAGTTCCTCCAGGATGATGCGCCGCTGGGTCTGGCGGCGGGGAATGCTGCTGAGGCGACCCTCCTGGAAGAAGGTTTCTACAAGT
This sequence comes from uncultured Ktedonobacteraceae bacterium, assembly GCA_964250225.1. Lineage (GTDB taxonomy): Bacteria > Chloroflexota > Ktedonobacteria > Ktedonobacterales > Ktedonobacteraceae > Paraktedonobacter. The sequence continues at coordinate 11,343 of CAXUEY010000133.1, forward strand.
TTCTGACGCGCCTCTGTCTTGCTCAACAGGCCAAGATGGTTGTCGGAGAAAACCGTCTCGCGGATCTGCTGGATACCCGCGGTGTCCAGCGAGTAGTAGCGATAGGTATTTTCACGCCGCTCGCGCACCAGACCGCCGTTCTTGAGGATTTGCAGGTGGTGCGAGATTGTTTGCGGAGTCACGCCCAGGTGTTCCGCGATCTCCTGCCCGTACATATCCCGGTCCTCCTCGGCCAGCAGACTCAGAATCAGCAGACGCTTTTCGTCGGACAGGGCCAGGCCAAGCACACGCAAACGCATCAGGTGCGGCGTGAACCACTGCGGATCGCTCGCTGTGCGGATTGTCAGCGCCGCCATATCAGCCGGCTTCCAGCGCAGCGTATCCAGCGGCGCTGCGTCCTCTCGCGGTGTGTTTCGGGTTGGTTGGTCTTCCATTGGGTGACCTCCATAACTAAGCTAATCAAAAGATTGTTTAATTAGAGAATAGCATGAGTAAGAGATTTTTGCAAGGGGGTATTTTGCTCTTGACGATACATGCTACAATCTAAATGTAAGTAACCACTCACTCACAGGTTGGAAAGAGAGAAACACATGGCGGGAGAAACACGGCAGAAGATCCTGGAGGCCACTGAAAAGCTGATCCAGGTGAAGGGGCTGGCACGCGTCACTACCAAAGAGATTGCCCGCGAGACGGGTCTCTCGGAAGGTGCGCTCTACCGGCATTTTGAGCATAAAGAGGAGGTGTTCTTCGCGATCATCGCGCAGCACCTGCCCGCTTTTCTCGACACCTTCAAAACGCATATCCCCGGTACAGGCAGCGTCGGGGAGAACCTGGCTGCGATTGCTCTGGCAGTGCTCGAATACTACCGCCAGCTCATTCCTCTCAGCGCCTCTTTCCTGGCCGATACCGGGTTGCTGCATCAGTATCGTCAGAAGCTCCAGCAGATCAGCGGCAGGCCAGAAACCCTTTTTCGCGTGGTTGCCGCTTATATTGAGGAAGAACAGCAGCTCGGACGTGTGGAGAGACGTGCTTCCGCTCTGAGCATGGCAACTCTCTTGCTAGGAGCCTGCTTCCAGTACGAGTTTTCGCGCCAGATCATCGGAGAGCAGCCCTTTGGACAGAATGAGCAGGAATTTGTGCATTGTATCGTGCAGGATCTGTTTCTTTGGCATTCCACTAGCCAATAGAAGCAGATAAAAAAAAGGTGTTGACTTTGTGAGACAAGGCTTTTCTGACCAGCAGAGTGAGCATATAACATTTACAGAACATCCCATGCAACAATTGCAAACGAAAGGTATCATCTTTATGGCAAAGACACAAACCCCGCGCGCTACCAATGCTTTCAATTTCTTGACCAGAAACTTGCTGCGCGCAGGTATCCGCATAGGCAACATGACCCTGTTAACGGTACGGGGGCGCAAAAGTGGGCAGCCTCGCACGACGCCGCTCTGGCTGTCTGAACACGATGGACAGCGCTGGCTGGTCTGTCCCTATGGCCAGGCTCAATGGGTGCGCAATCTGCGCGCGGCAGGCGAAGCTACCCTCACGCGTGGACGGCGTACTGAGCACGTTTACGCGGTTGAGCTAAGCCCGCAAGAAGCTGCCCCGCTGCTCAAAATATCGCTGGCCGAAACGCCCTCATTCCTGCTCTCTTACTATGATGTAAAACGCGACTCGCCGCTCGCGGATTTTGAGCGCGAGGTTCCGGCTCATCCAGTGTTTTTGATGAAACATGCTGAGAAATAGCCAGATAGCAGCCTGAGCACTACTGAGGCAGCGCAATGGCTCCCTGGATACGTGTGGATTGGTTCTTGTCAGCGGTCCATTTTCCAGTTAAGATAAGCGCGTACCGAGAGCGTGAAGCAGCTCGTTGCTATCAATACGGACTGCTTCTTGCCCTCCTGGAAAAGCTGAAAGGATCAGAATTCTCATGAATACACGCCAACCCACCCTGGAAGTTGTCAGGGCTACTATAGAAGATCTTCCACGCATCGTTCCGCTTTTCGACGCCTATCGTCAGTTTTATAAATACGCCGAGGATCTGGAGGGTGCGCGTCGTTTTCTCACGGCCCACTTCGAGGAGCAGAGTTCAGTGATTTTTCTGGCCTTCAAACGCGACGGAGAAGGTGCGCGAGAGGCCTGCGGCTTTGCTCAACTCTATCCCTCGTTCTCATCGGGTGTGATGAAACGGCTATGGATCTTGAATGACCTGTTTGTCGCTCCCGAAGCGCGGCGTCTGGGCGTTGGGAGAGCGCTTTTAGAGCGCGCGCGCCAACTGGCTGTAGAGACGCAGGCGAAGGGTTTGACGCTGCAAACTGCCGTCGACAACGCTACCGCGCAAGCAGTCTACGAGTCTGCGGGCTGGCAACGTGAAAAACAATTTTATACGTATAATCTGGTTTTATAGAGGGGAAAACGCGCTTATGGCACACAAACCGCTCACGTTGCGTCTGACGCTGCCCTTGCCGCCTAGCATCAATGAGCAGTACGCGACGGTCAACGGGCGACGCGTCAGTACGCTGGTGGCCAGGCGCTTTAAGCAAAATGTGCAGCAGAAGGTTCGCGAGCTTGAACGCGCCAACCAGCTCACCGCCGAGATGCGCGAGCAGTTGGGCACAGGCTATCTGGCCCTGCTGCTGCTCTTCTATTTCGAGACGCCGCTGAAACGCGATCTGGATGGCGGCCTGAAGATCAGCCAGGACGCCCTCTGCTCAGCCCTCGACCTTAACGATAACCGCGTCGTAAGCCTGCATCTGCTCAAATATATCGACCCGTTACATCCGCATCTGGAAGTTGAGCTGGAGGCTCTGGAGGAGTGGCAGTTTGATGAAGAGTATGTGGTATTGTCATAAGCTGTGCGTTTGAGAAATGGGCGACTGCGTATCGCGTAGCGTGGCAATCAGCAAGACGCACAGGGCGAGCGCTGCGCATGCAGAACTGGCTGCGTGAAAGCTATCCCATGCATCACGCACGTGACGCCAGTTTGCAGGTAGAGTACTGGCTGTCCAACTCATAATCTGGAGATTTAAAGGGTTATTCCCAAAGGCAAAGAGGGCGAGCATCGCGATAAAACTGAGCGCTGCAAGCAGGGTCAGTATGAACGCCACCTTCTGCTTCCGTAGCAGGTAAAGCAGGACGAGACTGGAGATGAGACCGAGAATTTCAGTGATACCGCCCACGATGGCAAAACCGCCGTAGAACGTATGCTGGACGGTCAGCCATTCGGCTCCGCTCAGCATCTGTTTCCCAGGTATCTCTAAATCATGTGTCAACGTCAGTCCCAGGACCAGGGCTGCGCACACCAGGCCCACAAAGCGCATAATTTTCAAAAACACAGCAGATCTCCTTGAGGAACTTTTCTTTGATCTCGTTTCTCATGCAAACCTTCGGTAATCCGAGGGCTATCACAGTCAAACCAACCTCTGAATTGCGAATATGATATACTTAAGGGCATAAAAATACAACAGCAAAGGGATAGATCATGGAACCGCTTGCCGATAGCTATGGACGGCGCATTAAGAGTATGCGCATCTCAATTACGGATAAATGTAACTTTCGCTGCACCTATTGCATGCCAGCGGAGGGTCTGCCCTGGCTGAAAAAGGCGGAGATCCTCTCGTATGAGGAGATTGTGCGGATCGCGCGCGTCTCCGTCTCCATCGGTATCGAGCAGATTCGCCTGACCGGGGGAGAGCCGCTAGTGCGCCGCGATGTGCCAGAGTTGGTGCGCCAGTTGCGCCAGATCGAAGGTCTGCGCAGCCTGAGCCTGACCACCAACGGCATCCTGCTCAAACAACAGGCGGCTGCCCTGGCTGCGGCTGGCCTGACACGCATCAATGTCAGCCTGGACTCGCTGCTGCGCGAGAAGTTTGCTCGCGTGGCGCGCCGCGATCAGTTGCAGGGCGTGCTGGATGGGCTGCAAGAGCTGAAAAAGCATCCCAAGATCCAGCCGGTGAAGATCAACGCGGTGGCCATGCGCGATTTCAGCGAAGAAGAGGTGCTGCCCTTTGTGCAGTTCGCACGCGACAACGCCTTCGTGATGCGCTGGATCGAGTTTATGCCCCTTGATGCTGACCAGACCTGGCGCAAAGAAGATATTCTCACGGGCGGCGAGATCAAGGCCATCATCGAGGCGCAGCATGGTCCCCTGGTACCCATCACGACGGGTGATGCCTCGGAGACGGCGCGCCGCTATACCTTTAGCGATGGCATCGGCGAAGTGGGCTTTATCAACCCGGTCAGCGAGCCGTTTTGCGCCAGTTGTGACCGTATCCGTCTGACCGCCGATGGCCAGTTGCGCACCTGCCTCTTCGCCACCGAGGAGACCGATCTGCGCGCCGTGCTGCATTCGGATGCCAGCGACGAAGACCTGGCCGCTACCCTGCGCCAGGCCGTCTGGCATAAAGAGTTGAAGCACTATATCGGCGATAAACGCTTTAAACGCGCCAACCGTAGCATGTCGATGATTGGCGGGTAAGTAGAAAAAACAATGGAGCGCCTATGCCTGGATTTTGTGAATAGCGAATTCCGCAACTTTCGCGGCCTCTGGACGCGCGACGACCTGCAAGACCCGGCGTGGCGCTCCCAGTGGCTGCAACGCTGGCATCTGTCGGTTGTCACGTCTCCCGCTGAGGCGACGCTGGCGCAACTCACCGAACTGCGCTCGCTCCTGTTCCGCGTTGTGGAGACGCTGATCCGCCATGAAACCATCGCGGAGCCGGACCTGACTACCCTCAACACTCGCCTGCGCCAGACCTTGTTCATCTACCAGATTGCACAAGTCGGGCAGCACTACCACCTGACCAGCGTACCCGCTGAACAAGATTGGAACTGGGTGCAGAGCGAGATTATCACCGATTTCCTGACACTGCTCACCGAACACGACCCCCAATGCTTGAGAATTTGCGCCAATCGGCACTGCCTCTACGTTTTCTACGACGAGACCAGAAGCCACACACGCCGCTTTTGCACTATCGATAAATGTGCCAATCTGGTGAAATTGCAACGGTTTCGCGCAAAACAGAAAGCATTGCATCCATAAGCACAAGCTCTTTTGAGATCCGAGAAAAAAGCAGTACTGTGCGACCAGGGAGGAGGATTATCGCGATAAGCGTGCTCCGTTTCATAATGGTATCCCTTCCGT
>CAXUEY010000134.1:0-16184 GCA_964250225.1 uncultured Ktedonobacteraceae bacterium
TTAGGAAAGACGGCGATGGACGCTAATGGATGAGGTATGCCGAAGGGGGGACTCGGCGGATATTGTTCACCTATATTCGCCAAGGCTCTCCAGAGGCCGGTTTACAAGGTTTGTTCTTCATCGCGATTCGCGAATTTTCGCGGAAATTCGTCGGCGTTGCTGTCAAAATTGCTGTCAGGATGAGCTTACTTTTGCGCACTTCCTTAAAGCGACGTAGCTTCTTTCACCTCACTAGTTTTCGTTCTCTATTGGTTCGTCCGCACTTTTCGTGGTGTCGTTGGGAAACACACAACCCATCTTCGTGTGAGAAACAACACAAGGGAAGAAAGGTTTCGCGCTACCAGAAGCCTATGGTGAGCAAAGTACCAAGAGCTTCCACTAAGCCCTTCTTCTTTGATATAATCCAGGGAGGAACACGACTGCCCTTGAATCAGATTATATGAACTATTGAGGATCAGATGTCTTTGAAGAAACCAATCGTCTTTGAAACACCATTTACCCAGTACACTGGCATCGACATCGTGGGAGAAGGAGGTGCAGGACGAGTCTATAAAGCTATTGGTGGTGATAACAACGCATACGCCATCAAGCTCCTGGATTCCAAGAAAGCAACTCACCAGAATATGAAGCGGTTTAAGAATGAAGTGGACTTTTGTAGCAGAAACCGTCATCCCAATATCATTGCAATCTTAGATAGCGGGAATGTTGTAGATGGCAAAAAGGACTCTCCATTCTATGTAATGCCACTTTACGCTACTCCCCTTAGCAAACTACTTGAAGCAGGAATTTCTCCTGATAAAGTTCTTTACTATTTCTCGCAACTTCTGGATGGTATCGAAGCAGCTCACTTATTGCATGTAATCCATCGCGACCTGAAGCCTGAAAACGTCCTCTATGATGAGGCTCAAGACTGTCTCTTAGTCGCTGATTTCGGCATCGCACATTTTGAGGTGGAGGACCTCTATACCGATGCTGAAACTTCGCCGAAAGATAAGCTTGCCAATTTCCAGTATGCAGCCCCTGAACAACGCAGACGTAATGCTAAAGTGGATTGCCGAGCCGATATTTACGCGCTTGGACTCATACTCAATGAGATGTTCACAGGATTAGTACCTTATGGAACCAGATACAAAACCATTAGCGATGTTGTATCTGCTTATGGCTACCTGGATGATATGATCGCTGATATGTTAATTCAATCAGTTGAGGAGCGTACAAATTCTATCGCAGAGGTGAAGCGCCAGCTTATTGGCAGAGGGGTAGAGTTTGCCAGATTGCAACGCCTCAACGGACTCAAACAAACAGTTGTACCAGTAGCAGATATTGATGATCCGCTGATAAACGACCCTCCTTTCTTACGCGATGCCAATTATATACGGGGGGTACTTTTTCTTGACCTAAGTCGTCCTGTCCATGATAAATGGATACGCGCATTGTGCAGTATGGATGCGTTCACTTCTGTAATGGGCAAAGGACCGGAGTATTTTGAAATCTTAGGGGATAGAGCAGCTATACGGGCAGAAGAGCGAGATGTGCAGCAAATCGTGAACCACTTCAAGGATTGGCTGCCGATTGCAAACCGCAAATATGAACAAATGATGCGAAGTGAGCAACGGGAAGAGGAAGAACGCCAGCGCAGAGAATTGCAGGTGGAGATTGAAGAACTAGAGCGTCAGAGACGTGTACGAGCGAGCTTGAAAATATAACTCCCTTAACCACTCTTTTGGGGAATACAGTATCGATTGGCGAATTTCGCGTTGTTTTCCGGTTGGACCATACTCAAATCCCTAATGCACATATTCACTAGAATCTCAGTCCATTCTCTAGTAGATGGACTGTAAACTTATTGTTCAGGAAAGAGGAAACACAGCACCAATAAATGCGATCATCGCTGCTGTTGCCTTCATCATCCAGAGGACAGGATGCAGGTGCGGCGCTCGCACGCTGCTGATCTGTTCTGCTAGGGAGAACGCTTCAACAAGGCTGTACTTTGGCCCGGCAATGATATAGCTCTCACCTACTTTGCCCTGCTCCATTGCCAGGAGATGCCCATGCGCAATATTACCCACATGCCCCAACAATACGTCGTACCGCTGGGCGTCATGGGCAGCTTCCCGCAGATAGTTCACCAACACCTTGTGAACGACGCTGTCTCCAAGGGCGTTTGTATACTGGACTAGCAGAAGCTCACAGTAATTTTGAACGGGAATATGAAGCAAAACGTTTACTGGAACGTGCATACACCGCCTTTCCTGAGAACCCTCTTGATGATCCACATTTCTCCTATACACACTTCAAACTCCCACAAGAGTTTTTAACAGGTGCCTTATTTTATGAACTATCGCATACTATCATTCCCTTTTTGAGAGAAATACAATAGCTCATAGCAAAGCTTAGGCTGGCGGACAGAGATCGAAGAGGAAGGGAGCGTAACGCCAAAGAGATGTGTCTAGCGCCGTTTGGCAAGCACATGTACTATGAGATCCAACTCATTCGCCTCTCAGATGAACATATCAGGGGCGTGCTGCCTGCCCAAACGGTGACCATCCGGCTAAGGCATCTGGCGGCGTGCCTAAAGCCGGACGGAGCAGATCTACTGGATGAGTCCCTCATCATCAGTAAAATGCGTGGCGATCACGCGGCTCTGGCGCAGTTCTGTCGCCCGCTCTGGCGTGGGCGGCTTCTCCAACAACTCGATAGCGTACAAGAGCATGGACTGGCGTATGATAATTTTCTCATTATAATCAAACCCCGTAAGACAGGCCACACCGACTGACTCCTTCATCAGCTCCAGCTTCCGTTTGACCGATTGCAGCGTCTCCTCAATGAACACTACCCTCTCGTCCAAATGATTCGCCCGCTGGAGCGGCTGCTCAAAAAGCACCACTGCTTTGAGCGTCAGGTTTACCGTCTCTACAGTGAATACAAAGACTGCTGGTGACACTCGTTTTCTGTTCTTCCATTTGCGCTTTCCCATAAGACACCACCTTATAGTCAGTAGCTTTTGAGGTTGATCTTGAGAGCCGCTAGATCGTTTATGGTAGCGGTGCGGTCGGCACTATCCGGCTGCCCCCCGTAGAGCGTGAGTAGCCCGTTGACCATAGCTTTCAGAACTACCACGTCATCACAGCTCAGTACAAGCTGGAGTGGGCTTATCGGCTGGTCCAGCGCTTCGATGAGCTTCCCTTGCAGCGCCTGCAACCCACGGAGCAGGGTATTACGTTCGGTTGATGGTATAAGCTTGGTAAGTGCATACTGCCGGTAGGTCTGGATGTAGCTTTGTAGTCGCATCGCTTGCTTGCGGGTCAGGATGAACGGCGGCGCAGTGCTCATCATGGGGTCGTCCTCCTCCCATATGCAGCGTGAAATACATATGAGCAGCGGTTCTGTTCCCATTACTCAGCGGCGGCCTGGATCATCGCGTCGAATATCTCTGGCGGCGTATTCGAGCGCGGGCAGTACGAGTCCTTGATCGCGTTATATCCATACAGCACATCGGTCTTCATCATCTGCCCGGTACTTCCTGCCCACGCGCCGAGCGGCACGGGTATCTCCTGCGTCTCAATATCGCTGCATCCGGCTTGCTTGAGCAGATCGCCCAGATGCCGCAGTACTTCCATCTCAAAGCCTAATGTCTTGCTAACATTTGTCATCCAGGTCAATAGGCGCTTCGTCGCTGGCCCGGCGTTCTGGATGACATCCCCGATCTCCAATAACTCGACCCAGCCACCAACGCAGGTAACGCGCACCAGTTCGCGCACCGCTCTGGGCCACTGGAGCGCCGGTATAGCCGCGACGAGTAGCCGTTGATGAGTGAAGGTGAACTGTTGGTCAGGAAAGGGCAACCCTTGCAGGATATTGGCCTGGGCAAAGATGCAGTTGAGCGGTACGGGTTTCGGTAACGAGCTAAGGGCGACATCAACCCCGATAATATGCGCCTGGGGAAATAAGGTACTCATCTCAATGAGCCAGATGCCGGTGCCGGTGCCAACGTCCAGAATGGTATTCGGGCTATTTGGCACTAAGGGGACAAGGTAATGGTTGCTTAGCGTCTTATACAATGCGCGGTGCTGGTAATTTAATCGTTGGTCTTCGAGTGCGTCTTTAGGCAGTAGGTACGGGACATCGGGAACGTAGGTACGTTGCTCTGTAAGCTGAGCTGTAGGAGATGTCTGCTCCCACTGCTCGCTTGCGGCCTTCGTCTTCCTGCGGCGCGAACGCCGGAAGATAGATAGCATAGACACGCTTCCTCTCTGTGACTATAACTGGCGATCCAAAGACTCGGCGACCACTTGCATGGCTGCCTGCTTGCCGATATGGGCCTCCAAGCTATCCATGTGGCTACTCAGCGCTTCGTAGTGATGCGTGATGATATCGTGAGATGATACCTCGGCGTAGCCGGTCATAGCGAGCCTGAAGGCTGCGATCTCCTGATCGATCTGCTGCCTGATTCGTGCGACTTCACTGGCAGACATAGGCGATCCTCCTCAGTCGAAGTGGGACATCAGTTATTCTTTCATTTGACGAATGTACGGACGAAACAGTGGCGAGACGGAGCGACGACACGGGCTGCCATCGCTCGGGGCTACCTCGCGGTCAGCACAGACCCGACCAGTAAGCGGCACCAATGAGAAGTATAGCGAGAACAGGGGAGTTTGAGCGATTATAGAAAGACTGCAAAGTACAGGTAGTTTGTTACCCGCGTAACAGTTTGTTACTTCCAGAAGCAACATTGGGTAACAGCACAAAAAACAGCCCCGATGGAAGGGGCTGTACTTTTCTTAGGATGACTGATGCTTAGCGGACAAGCTGCTCGCGCAGTTCCTTCACGCGCTTCTCGCCCGGCCACGCGGCCCGCACGGCGGTGTAGGTGTGGATTGCCTCGGCAAAGCGCTGCTGGCTTTGCAGTTCTGTCGCACCATTTATCCCTTGCGTCCACAGGTCAATACATCGATCCATGCTCCGTGGCTGGTCGTCGCGGCTGGTTTCGACCATTACTTGCTCGAACGTAGCTTCAACCAGGCATGATAGATGTTGGCCGTTCCAGGCATAGCGCGTCTCGATCTGCCCAAAAGAGTCGAGCGCCTCTTTATATAATCCGAGGTGCAGATGCGTGCCGCCATCGTGAAGCAGGAGGTTCCCCAAACTGTGGTCAATCCAGATCGGCGGCGTTCCGGTTTGGGCGAAGAAGGTGCTGTGCGCCTTTTGCAGCGACAGGAGTGCCTCTTCCTTGCGCCCGCTGGAAGCCTGATAGATTGCCAGGCCCGCATAGAGGTAGCTCTGCGCGAGCGGAGGAATCGGTTCTGTGGCGGCCTGAGCGACCGAGGCATGCTTCTGCCGATCCCGCTTGTCCCGTTCCACCAACAGACACTTCGCCTTCTCAGTCATCCGCAGTGCTTCTCCCCACTGATTGGCGTAATAGAGCGCGGCGGCTTGCATTTTAAGCGCTACAACCCGTAGAAGAAGGTTGTCAGCAATGATGCTGTAGTTCTCGGCCTGCTGTGCATAGCCAACTGCGCTACTGACCGTGGCAAGGTGCCAGGCGAGCGGCGCTCTCAGCAAAAAACACTGTGCGAGCAACTCGGCAGCTGCTTTGCGTTGTGGCGTCGTCGCTGTTTTCAGTATCGCCTGTAAGGTCGGGATGTACGCAGTGACAGATAGGTCGGCAAACGCCAACTCCTTCTCCTTGCGTAGCTTCCAGCAGGCAACAATGCCAGCCGCGCAGTGCTTTAGAATGTCCTCATAGGAGAAGGGTCGTCTGAAGACTGCCCCAGCCTGTGAAAGACCGAGCATGTCCATAGGGACTAGTGCCAGGAAACGCAGGGCGTCGCGGCGACTTAGTTCGTTACTCATAGCGTTATCCTCTAGCTCCGCGATGATGAACCACTGGAGCTTCTGATAACGGGCGTCACCTAGTGGCCAGTTCCAGATATGCACCATGAGGCGCGAAGTGAGGTGGTGCTGCCGAAAAGCGGTCAGCACATTTGCCTCTTCTGCTGCCTCGTGGTGGTCAGTGCTTGTCTGTATTACACTGACGTCCTCTGTCGGCTCAGGGAACCCAAGGTCTGCCGCCGACTTGCCGAAGAGATCGCAGAGCTTTCGAAGGTGCAACGGCTGTGGAACATCGCCAGCTTTCTCCCACCTATGTACTGTTACCTTACTCACTCCCAGTTGTGCCGCCACTTCGTCTTGGGAGAAGTGACAAGCGTGCCGCGCTGCAATGAGCTGCGTCCGTTCTTTACTCGTCGCCGTGGATAACTGTGCCCGTCCCATGTTATCTGACCTCTCGGCTCTACAACGTCATTTTGGTAGGCTGGCCTACGCTCTTTTTCCAAAGAATACCATGATACAGCCGTTTTGTCGAGCAGGCGGGATGAACATCGACGCTCTGTGAAGGACCGTTCACTATGGTACCTAATAGCCTAACAGTTCGTTCCTAAATTACAGAGTTACTACCAGATCTGAGAAAGGAAGAAACGCCATGCATACCATGCGCATTAAACGTCCCTATTATGACGCCATCATGGCTGGTCAGAAAACGCTTGAGGTCCGTGTCGGCTACGACAACATCAAGCGCTACCAAGCGGGTGAGATCATCCGGCTTGAGACGTCAGAGGCTTGGGGAACCGTGAAGATCAAGACGGTACGAACCTATGCGAGCTTCGAGGGCATGCTGGCTGCTGAGGGCTGGCAAAAGATTGCACCTGACGCTGGTGACACGGCTACAGCGTTACGCACGATCAGAGAAATCTATCCGCCAGAGAAAGAAGCCCTGGGGGTGTACGTCTTTGAAGTTGAGCCTGTTTCCTTATAGTCAGTGCCAAAAAGCGACGCAGCCCGGAGCGTGCTACCGTTCCGGGCCGTATCGGCGTTCCGCCTCACCCTGAGACCTGTTCCGCGTCGCTGCTCGTCTCAGTCACCGTTGTAGCGTTTCTAAAAAGTGATACTCTCGTCACATGCTCCGAAGGGTAGTCTCATCAACGGCCAATCAGTGAAGGTTAAGGAAGAGGGAACCATCTTCAATGTCCGAGCAACTGGTAAATCGTAGTCCCGATCTGCGGCATCTCCGAGATGAGGGCTACGACATTGAGATTCGCTCGAACTACTTGCTCGGGAAGCAAGTGCCGTACGTTACCACTGATAAAATGGTAGCGCGCAGTACTTTGGTGTCCGAGCTGTCAACGGGTGGCAGCACAACTGCTCCAAATCCGTATCACGTTGTATGGTTTGTCGGCTCGATTCCGTGCGATAGCCATGGCTGCGAACTGAATGCCATTATCAACCAACGCGGTACGGTCCAAATCGGCGAGAACCTTACAGCAAGCTGTACTTTCTCTAGCAAACCGGAGGGGGGATATCTGGACTACTACGAGAAAATGACGAGTTATGTTGACATGTTGTTCGGCCATGCGCGGGCTATCGACTTGAGTATCACAGCGAAGATGTTTCCTCCGCTCCCGACAGATGACAACGAATCAGTCTTTCGCTACCTGGATTCGGCGTCGAGTCGGGCACAGATAAGCGCAATTACCGAGAAACTCAGACTTGGCAAGGTAACAATTGTTGGACTAGGAGGGACCGGGGCGTACATCCTGGACTTGATCGCCAAGTCGCCAATTGAACAGACCCATCTATACGACCGCGACACGCTCTATACGCACAACGCGTTTCGTGCGCCTGGTGCGGCATCGATTGAGGAGCTTGACGCCGCACCAAAGAAAATGCAGACTTTAGCTCTTCAAATCCATATTGACCTTATCTGCTCAGCTCGCTATAATCAACAGATGGGAATCATTCCTTTGTGCTTTGAAGAGAAGGGCGATTAAGCTAATATGCCAGAATACGAGTATGCTCCTTCGGATATTTCTACCCGCATTAAGGCATTGCGTCTTCGCTTGAAGCTGTCGCAACAACAATTCGCCGACCTGACAGATGTTCCTGCCACGCTTTTCAAGCAATGGGAAAATGGCACCATCCAGCCACCAGCTTCCTACTGGCAGCGCATTCTGGTCGCTGAAACAGAAGGGATCCAGATGCTCTCTCGCGATGGCAGGATACCAGATCGAGTTGCTGAGGCAGGTGCGAACTATCAAACAGACGTTGACCAGATCGACCGTGAAGAAAGCTTCCCAACAGATTTTCTAGCTGAACCTGATATTGTACGCACGTTCGTGGAAGGTCAGCGGCTGACCTATGGTCACCTCTTTAATCCAACGTTTGCTACAGAAACCTCGCGTATTGATCCGCTACCTCATCAGTTGATTGCAGTCTATGACCACATGTTGAAGCAACCACGCCTGCGCTTCCTTTTAGGAGACGATGCAGGCGCGGGTAAAACGATCATGACTGGCCTCTATTTGCGAGAAATGCTCGCGCGCCGACTTATCTCGCGTGTCCTGATTGTGCCACCAGCGGGATTGGTGGGGAACTGGGCATATGAGATGCACCATCTGTTCAACTTGCCTTTTCGCATTGTCACGGGGAGCGATGCTCGTCTGGGCAATCCTTTTCGCGATGCCGGGAGCAATCTGGTGATTGTTAGCGTCGATACACTGGCTGGTGAGCGGATGTTTTCGCGCCTGCAAGAGGACGAGGGTTATGATCTGGTTGTCTTCGATGAAGCTCACAAGCTTGCTGCCAATCGAGGTGCGGATTTTCGTGTTCGCCGCACCGATCGGTATCGTCTGGCCGAAGCACTGGCGGGCGTGACGAGCGAGGAAAAGCGCTGGTCCCTATCCTGGAGTTGTCGCCACCTGCTTCTGTTAACTGCAACTCCCCACATGGGAAAGGATTTTCCCTATTATTGTCTCTGGAAACTGCTCGAACCGGATGCGCTCTCTACGCTCGATGCCTTTAACGCGTATCCAATAGAGGCCAGACAACGCCATTTTCTGCGGCGTACCAAGGAGGAGTTGGTCTATTTTGATGGCAGTCCGATTTATCCAACGCGCATTTCCAATACATTGAGCTACAAGTTGAGCCAGGGCGAAGTGAGTGAGCAGACGCTTTATGATGGCACAACGCATTACATTCAGACCTTTTATAATCGCGCCCAGTTGCTCAATCGCTCAGCGGCTCGCCTGGCTATGAGCGTGTTTCAGCGACGCCTGGCAAGTTCGACCTGGGCCTTGCTCTGTTCATTTGAACGACGAGCCAGGAAACTGGAAACGTTAATCGAGGCGATTCGCACTGGTCAACTGGACTGGGCTAGCATCGAGAAGGAGCAACACAAGCTCGACACTATCACAGATATTTTCGATGAGAAGACCGCTGACGAAGAAACCGATGTACCAGGTAGGGAAGAAAATGAGCGCAATGAGGATGACCTCCTGGGTGGGACGCTGGCGACATCATTGAAAGAATTAGCAGCGGAGTTGCGCCAGGTCGAAGAATTACGCAATCTGGCAGAACAGGTTTATAAAACAGGCGAAGAGTCCAAATTTGAAAAATTGCGCGAGATTCTCAGCAGTCCGCTGTATCGCCATGAGAAATGGCTGATTTTTACAGAGCACCGTGATACGCTCGAATTTTTGGTGAGGCGTCTCAAAGGTATGGGGCTGGGTGGACAGATTGCCCAGATCCACGGCGGCATGAACTATCAGGAACGCGAAGAACAGATGGTGGCTTTTCGCAAAGCAAGCGAAGAGACTGGATCAGCACGTTATATGATCGCCACTGATGCCGCTGGTGAGGGTATCAATCTCCAGGTCTGTTATTTGATGGTGAACTACGATATTCCCTGGAATCCGGCTCGCCTGGAGCAACGTATGGGGCGTATTCACCGCTATGGACAGAAGCATAACCCGGTCTTTATTATGAATCTCGTCGCGGAGAAAACGCGTGAAGGGCGGGTGATGACAACGCTGCTGGAGAAGATGGAGAATATTCGCAAAGAGTTGGGGTCAGATAAAGTTTTTGATGTAATCGGGCGACTGTTTCAGGAGGTTTCTCTCAGCGAGTATCTGGCGCGAATGTCTTCCCAGGAACAGGAAACAGAGATCGAGCAACGTTTATTTGGAACCCTGACTCCAGAGCAGGTGCGTGCGCTTGAGGCACGAGAACGGACAATCTTTGGTGAAGATGGATCGGTCCGCAGTGCATTGCCCCGCCTGCGCCAGAGTATAGAGCAGGAGATGTATCACCGGCTTTTGCCTGGCTATGTGCGGCATTTTGTCGAGAAGGCCGCGCCGCTGATGTATATACGCATCGAAGGCAATCTGGATGGTATCTTCCAGCTCACTCCATTCACGCAAGACGCACTGAATTGGCTGCTCCCTCTGCTAGAAACGTATCCTGCCGAGGTGCGTGGACGCTATACATTGTACCCGTCACGCGCCAATGAACCAGCAACTTTCCTCCATCCAGGTGAACCTATCTTTGATCGCTGGCAGAGCGTGTTTTGTGACCATTTTGCTCTGCAAGCCTTACGAGGGGCGATATTTATTGATCCGAGCGCGGAAAAACCGTATTTCTATCATCTCGCACTTATCACTGTGACGAGAGAAGCAGACCCAACTATACAGGTATTCAAACGCTCAGAACTGCTGGAATGCCGGTTGGTCGGGCTGAGGCAGGAAGAGAGTGGTGAGATTGTAACTTGCCCCGTTGAGCAGTTGCTCTTGTCGCAAAAGGGATCATGGCGCTCCGCCGCCGCGCTTCCGCTGGCAACTACTATTGCGCGATCATGCGACCAGGCCAGAGCTTATGCCTTAACCATCATTGCCGAAAAAGCCGCTATAGCGCAGCGGGAGACGTTGCACGCGACTCTGGCCGAGCGCGAGCGGTTTATTGAGCATGGCTTTACCTATCAGAATGCCGAACTCTTTGAAATCCGCAAACGCTTGAGCGAGCGAGCGCAGGCCGGGGATGCGAGAGCTAGAGGCGAGCTGACCAGAATCAAGGCCCAGCAAAAAGAATTGCAGAACAGGAAGGCAGAAGCATTGAAGGTGCTTCGTCGTGAACCTGAGCTGATTGTTCCAGGAGAGGTAGCCTTACTCGCTCACGCACTGGTACTCCCGGCCAGTGATCCCGTAGATCACGCACGCTTTGACGCAAAAGTAGAGGCAATAGCATTGAAATGGGCGCGTTCGTTTGAAGAGATGCGAGGAGCCATCATCAAAGATGTCTCGACGGCGAGCAAGGCGAGGGAGGCAGGATTGGAAGACTGGCCCGGTTTCGATTTGCTGGCGCAGCGCCCTGGAGGTAAAACGATTGCCATTGAGGTCAAGGGACGCGCCGGAATTAGCGACATTGAACTGACCGAGAATGAGTATATCAAGGCCTGCAATTTGCGCGAGCGCTACTGGCTGTACGTTGTCTATGAATGTGCCAAAGCGGTCCCGCGCCTCTTGCGTATTCAAGATCCATTTGGTAAGCTAATCGCTAGAGCTAAAAACAGTGTTATTCTGGACGACCGGGATATTTTTGCGGCAGCTGAGCCAGAGTAGAAGGTAACGTATTATGGACGAGCGGTTGATTGAAGTTAATTTTCCCTTATTGCAGACCTCACTGGATTCTGTACACGAGAAAAACGTGCGTCATGGACATATCTCCACACTCCATATCTGGCCTGCGCGCCGTCCTCTGGCAGCCAGCCGCGCCGCGCTAATCACAACGTTATTGCGCGATCCGGGCACCACAGCCGCGCGCAAAGATGTACTTTATAAGCTGGCCGGGCATATCTCGAACGAGAAAACTGAGGGCGGCATTCTGCACTGGGGCCGCGAGACTAGCGAAGATCTCAACTGGTTTCGCGAGAAGATCCGCGAGGAATATGGTGGGCGTGCTCCCCGTGTGCTCGATCCATTTGCCGGTGGCGGCGCGATCCCGCTGGAGGCGATGCGCCTGGGCTGTGAAGTCACAGCGGTCGATATTAACCCCGTCGCCTGGTTTATCCTCAAATGTACGCTGGAATATCCGCAGAAACTGGCAGGGCAAAACCGCCCTCTGCCAGAATTTGTCCTGCACTCGCGCGAATTCATGGAAAGCTATTTAAAGGCGAAAGGCTATAAGGGCAGAGCGTTAAAGAAACAACTTGTCCTTTTTGGCCTGGATGACGAGATCCAACTTGTGAGCCAGCCTGAACTCATGGACATGAACGACGAAAAAGCCTCCATTGAGGCCGATTTAGCCTGGCATGTGCGCGCCTGGGGCTGGTGGGTGCTCCAGCAGGCCAGAACTGACCTCGCCCGCTTCTATCCCACCATCGACGGCAAACTCACCGTCGCTTATCTCTGGGCGCGCACCATCACCTGTAAAAATTGCCGCGCGACCATCCCCCTGCTCAAGACGCGCTGGCTCTGCAAGAAAGAGAAAAAGCGTGTTGCGCTGACAATGGATCCCAATGCTGAGAAGACAGGGGTTGTTTTCGGCATCTGGAATGATGTGCCGGTGGGCAAAGGATCGGCGGCGAAGAAGCGGGAGTATGATAAGCAGGTTGGCGGGGGAACAATGTCGAAGTCAGGGGTGACATGCCCTTGTTGCCCTACTGTGATAACTATGGACGATATTCGCATAGAAAGTCGAGCTGGACGACTTGGCACAGTTATGACCGCTGTGGTAGTTGGCGGAGAAAAAAAGAAGGAATACCGTCTTCCAACAGTGCAAGAGATCAGTATGGCTACGCAAGCTGAGTTAGAAGTCGAGCAGGTTTTTGCCGATATTCCTTTTGGTTTGCCTGAAGAGCCAACGCCAGGTCCCGCTGGAAGAAAGCGCTATTCTTCCTCATTGCCAACATATGGCCTAATGAAATGGAAAGATCTGTTTACTGGTCGCCAACTTTTGGCTTTGGGAACTTTTGTGAAACATGTTCGCGCTATCTGTATTGCTATGCGAGAAGAATGTTATCCTTCTGAGTGGATAGAAGCGGCGGTAGCTTACCTGGCCCTAGCCATTGATCGATTAGCCGATCGGGGAAGTACTCTTTGTAGCCGGGATATTGGCAGGGATACAATCAGAAACACATTTACGCGTTATGCACTATCCACAACCTGGGATTTCGCGGAAAGCGTTGCCTCAGCCGATAGTTCAGGAGGGTATCCTGGAGCTATTGAATGGATTGCGACATATATTGCCCATGCTTTACTACTGAGTCGTGATGTTCCCCAGCCTACAATTACACAATCGTCTGCCACCCGTGCTCTGGATACACATTTCGATCTTATTATGACAGATCCACCCTATTATGATGCTATCATTTATTCGGATCTGATGGATTTCTTCTACGTGTGGCTTAGAAGAGCACTATATGGCCTTTCCCCAGAAATTGATAAGGTTTTCTCTGAACCATTAACCCCTAAATGGAATCATGACGAGAATGACGGCGAGCTAATCGATGAACCAGGCCGACATGGATGGGATCTCGCTAAATCTCAGAAAATATACGAAGACGGCATGGCTCGCGTCTTCCAGAACTGCCATAATATGCTCGCGCCTGATGGCCGACTTGTCATTGTCTTCGCGCATAAGCACCCCGATGCTTGGGAGACCCTTGTTTCCGCCATCATTCGAGCCGGATTTGTCGTCACGGGGAGCTGGCCGATTCAAACGGAGATGGGCAATCGCACGCGCGCACTCTCGTCGGCTGCGCTGGCCTCCTCGATCTGGCTGGTATGCAGGAAGCGGCCAGAGGATGCGCGAGATGGCTGGGATAATAAAGTGCTGAATGAGATGCGACGCAATATCGTCGAGAAGCTACATCGCTTCTGGGACGATGGCATCAATGGCCCCGACTTTGTGTGGGCCGCGACCGGACCGGCCCTGGAGGCATACAGCAAGCACTCAAAGGTCAGGAAATCAAATGCCTCCGGGAAAGAACTCTCCGTCAAGGAATTTCTCGACCAGGCGCGGCGTATTGTGATGGACTATGCGGTTGGGAAGGTACTGCGCGAGGGACGGGAGATCACCACTCCCCTGGATGCAGTTACAACCTATTACCTGCTCCATCGCTACTATTTTGGCACAGAGAGCGTGCCGATCGGACCATGCATCCTCTACGCGGTCTCGTGCGGACTCCCTGACAGCGATCTGCTCAGTCGATATGATATACTGGCTCGCAGTGGAGGATTGGCGGTGAAAGAAGAGCCGGACGAGGAAGCGGAAGGAGAAGAAGAGCCGGACGAGGAGGAAGGCACCAGCAGCGCTGTGCGGCTCAAACAATGGTATCAGCGCAAAACCTCACACCCGGACTATGAGACGCCAGGGGGAACAGTGCCGCCTCTCATTGATCAGGTCCACCGCCTGATGTATTTCTGGGACGCAGGCGAAGAGAGCAAGCTGAACGAATACCTGGCCGAGTACCGTCTGAAGGAAAACGAGCATTTTTTCCCCCTGCTGCAAGCCCTCATCGAAGTACAAGGCATCAGCAGCGAGGAGAAAGGCATCCTGGAGCGCCTCAGCAAGCACATTGAGCGCATCAACGTCTCAAATTATCGGCTCTTCTGAGAGTCTGTCGAAGAAGAGCATATTTCCTGATGGGGGAGATGGAAAGATGAGAGCGGATATAACAGCATTAGAAGAAGATCTGGCAGAAAGCGGGATTGATATGCAGCAGAGAGTAACGCAGAGAGCATGGAACGATGTTGTTGAGTTACGCCCGGAACTGCGGGGCGAGATGGCTATGAACGAGTTTGCCGCCGATCTTCAGGATGTGGCAATGGGAGAGGGACGCCCTCTATATAAAGATGTTGCGGAATTTTTTTCTTTCACCTATCCTACTCGCAGGGTACTTGATCTTGCCAGGGATGTTGTCGGGCGACTGGCTGGCCGAAGTGAGAAAGCTATTCACCAACTGACGCAGACCTACGGCGGCGGCAAGACGCACACGATGATCACCCTTTACCATTTGGTCAATGATCCCGCCAATCTCCCGAGACATCTACTTGCCGTGCAGGAGTTTCTCAATCATATACGGATTGAGCCCCCTCAAACACGTATTGCTGTCCTTGCCTTCGACAAAATAGACGCGACATCAGGCCGAGATGTGCTTGGCCCGTCGGGCAAGATCCGCCGCTTGCGCTATCCCTGGAGCGTGCTGGCCTACCAACTGGCTGGTGAAGAGGGGTTACACGTTTTGTATCCTGTGGGAAATGGAGACGAGCGCGACACGCCACCAGCGGAAAACGTGCTGGTCGAACTCTTTGCCGTCGCGAAACAGCAGGGGCGAGCTGTTCTGATTTTGATGGATGAAGTCATGATGTTTGCGCGAGTTCAGATCGCCGCCGACCCTCGATGGAGGAGTTTCCTGAGCTACTTCTTTCAGTGTCTCACTCAGGCAGTTGAAAAGGTCGAGGGTTGCGCCCTGGTCACGTCATTGCTGGCCGCGAACCCGGAGTTGAATGACGAACTCGGGCGCGCGCTCCTTCTTGAATTCTCCAATATCTTCCGGCGCACACAGGAAGAAACCGTCGAGCCGGTTGGCAAAGAGGATATCGCGGAAGTCATGCGCAGGCGTTTCTTTACTCCCGCGTCCATGCGTGACCGCGCTCCTTTTGCTGTCCAGGCAAAAGCCGCAGTACAGGCTATAGCCGAGCTTGATAAGCAGACCGAGAGGGATATGCGCGCGCAAGAACAGCGTTTTATTCAGAGCTATCCATTCCATCCAGATCTCACCGACCTTTTTTATACGAAATGGACCCAGCTGGACAGTTTTCAACGAGCCCGTGGTATGCTGCGCGTTTTCGCCCTGGCTTTGCGGGATGCTGAAACCTGGGATCGCAATCCCCTGATCTCCGCCAATGTCTTTCTCGGCGAGCCAAATCAGACGGGTCTCTCAAAAGCGGCCAACGAATTGACTGATATGGCTGAGAAAGATGAGATCGAAAGTCAACAGTCCTGGGTTGGGATACTTGCTGGAGAGTTGGAAAAGGCCAAAGCGATTCAGAATGAGTTTCCCACGCTGAACGAGTATCGCGAGATTGAGCAGGTTGTCTTCGCCACCTTCTTGCATTCGCAGCCGCTGCGCGCTCAGAGCGAAGCGAAGACGCGGGAATTACTGGCGTTGGGTGGGCAATCGAGCCCACACTGGATCGATATGGAAAACACCCTTCGCCTGTGGGCCGAGCGTTCATGGTTTCTCGACGAAAAAAATCTTGAAAGCAGCCGGGGAGACGACGGAAAAGTGCCAGCAGCCTGGAGGCTGGGCCTGCGCCCAAATCTCAAACAGGTGCATCATACCGCCTGCGAGC
>CAXUEY010000135.1:0-16173 GCA_964250225.1 uncultured Ktedonobacteraceae bacterium
TAACTGGGGAAAGTTCACAAAGAAGCGCGAGATTTCCTGGTCGTGGCGCCTTCTTTGTTGCCATCCCTCGCAATCTCTATCCAGCTCTTGCTACTTGCAGTGCATCAGGTGATGCAATATCTCTCAGGTACCACAATACTATCCATGCCAGAAGCTAGAGGTTCTGCATGCCTCTGGCCCGGCCTTGACACAGCTATCTGAAAAAATGCCAGCACAGCTATCCCACTCTTACTGTTGTGCTTGATCTCCGTTCTCGCCAGATGGTAGGATAGATACACTCTGGTATTATGAGGTCGGCGAAAGGAAGAGTATTCGATGGCTCCTGCTACAATCGCTTGTCCCAATTGTGGTGTGCAAATTCCGGCAAGTGATCATGTTTGCTTCTTTTGTGGATATGAGCTTGTAAAGTCAAGTAAAGCACCGGCAGCAGCTAAGGCGCCGGCTGTAGCTGCTGATCCCGCTTCGCAAGCTCCCACGATGCAACTTCCGCCATCTCCACCCCCGGCACGCCCATCGCCGACCCGTGGCTTGCTCAAACAGCGCTATCAGGTGCTGAAATCGGTGGGAAAAGGCGGTATGGGCGCTGTCTATATGGCTCAGGATACTCTCTTAGGCAATCGGCTGGTCGCTATCAAAGAGGCAACCAATCAGGGCCAGTTAGCTGGCCGGGAGATGCAGGATGCTGTCGAGGCGTTTAAACGGGAAGCGTACATGCTCGCCGCTCTGCAACACCCCAATTTGCCGGGCATCTATGATTATTTCGAGGAGGCAGGCCACTGGTATCTGGTGATGAGCTTCATTCAGGGCGAGACGTTGGGGGAGTATCTGGCCCGTATCCGCAACCATCGGCTTCCACTTGAGGAGGCCCTGCACATCGGGCGCACCCTGTGCGATGTCTTGAACTACCTGCACACCCATCAGCCGCCGATTATTTTCCGCGACCTGAAACCAGCTAATATTATGCGCACTCCAGATGGGCATATGTACCTGATCGACTTTGGCATCGCGCGCCACTTCAAACCTGGACAGGCCAAAGATACCGCCTACTATGGCTCGATGGGCTATTCACCGCCTGAGCAGTATGGACGCGCGCAAACGACCGAACGCTCCGATATCTATAGTCTGGGTGTAATTCTCTATGAGATGCTCTCCGGCTACGATCCATCCTCGTCACCCTTTCGTCTCCCACCGTTGCAATCGCTGGTTCCCAACTTACCAGCCCAACTGGTCGCGCTGATCACACAGATGCTCGATCTCGATGAGAGCAAACGGCCCCCCAACGTCAGGGTCGTCGCACAAACCCTGGCTGCCTGCCTCGCATCTCCCGGCAGATAATACTCGGTTTTCGCTCTGGGCAAGATGCCAGCTAGCATCATAAAGCGGCCTGTAGAGCCACATGGACAATACCATCCTTTATCGTATGTGTGTGAATGGGGGCACTTTGCGCTGCCTGTTGCCTGTGCTATACTGCTATGGACAGGATGCCACACATGTCCCCGAGTACATTCCCCATGTCTGAGGACGCTTGCGAGCTATAAAGCTCGGCACGCTTGTGTAGAATGCTGTACATAAAGAAATAGAAGAGATATGGAGAGAGTATGTCCCTGAAGCCAGTTTCCACCCTCTTTTTCCGCGATCCGCTTGCTTACGCTACCGTTGTGACAGGAGGGAGAGGCGCGTGAGCAAACTCATCCCACGAGGCCAGATTGCCACTGATGCCGATATCAGTAGTAGAGCTACTCAACCACTGCCACGCGTGCTGCACATGATGAGAAAGGTCCCAGAAATTACGCTCTACTTCTGGATCGTCAAATTGCTGACCACCGCGATGGGCGAGTCAACCACCGACTATCTGGTCTATCAGATCAATCCATACGTTGCGGTGGTGCTGGGATGTCTTGGCCTGGCTGTCGCGCTGACCCTGCAGTTACTGGTGCGCCGCTATATCACGTGGGTATACTGGCTGGCGGTTGTTATGGTGGCAGTCTTCGGCACAATGGCCGCCGATGTCGCGCACGTTGTGCTCGGTATTCCGTATCTGATTTCCACTGTATTTTTTGCCGCTGCTCTCGCCATTATCTTCGCGATCTGGTATCTCAGCGAGAGAACGTTGTCTGTTCACACAATTTATCGTGGGCGTCGTGAACTCTTCTACTGGGCTACGATCATGGCGACGTTTGCGCTTGGGACTGCTGCGGGCGATATGACCGCCTCGACCTTGCGCCTGGGCTATTTCCCCTCGTTTATCCTCTTTGCGGTCCTGTTCGCTCTCCCGGCTCTGGCCTACTACTTGTTTGGGCTGAATGAGATCGCCGCCTTCTGGCTGGCATATATCGTCACGAGGCCGCTCGGCGCTTCATTTGCCGATTGGCTGGGAAAACCATCTCTGGGCGGTCTTGGACTGAGTGACGCAAAGGTGGCCCTCGTCTTAACAGTGTTGATCATCGCCTTTGTTGTCTACCTGTCAGTGACGCACAAAGACGCGAAGCGTGAACATCCATAGTTTTTCATAACATTGTTGAGCACTTGTTGACCTTCACGCGAGAATCCCTTCCAAATTTTTGAGGGATTCTCTGCTTTTCTTGAGAAAACCTTGAGGCTCTGCTGGCTTCCTCTGAGCATTTATTGAGTAGAGCTTCGCTTACACTATGCTATGGGCTTTGCGTGAAGGAGTAATACTAAAAAAGGGTGAGTTGGAAAGGGGAACAAAGTCACAGCGCGGCGCGCAATTTCAGCGCTTCCCGCGATCACATTCCAGCAAAAAGGAACATTTCATGGACCAGCGCGAACCCCAGGTACTGGGGGAATCCGACGGGACAGAGAGGGCGGCCCAGGAACACACGCCTGTGGCAGACGACCCTGCTCTTTTACTGCGTAAGGAAGTGTGCAAGGGCAAATTTCCTGGCCAGGAACGCATTCGTATGGTACGCCCCAGCCGCACATCCTTGCAGCGCGTCGATACCGGTCTGCTCAAAGCCACCTCGGCCAGCATGGCTCCTAGCGGCGGCGTGCGCAAGATCATCTACCACACCAAACGTTTCTTAATCGGCAATCCTCTCTCCAACGAACAGGCTATCCACGAACGCCTGACGAAATTCAAAGCCCTGGCCGTGCTCTCCTCGGACGCCATCTCGTCGGTGGCCTACGCGACCGAGGCCTGTATCGGGGTGCTCTTGCTGGCAGGCTCGACGACGATGAACGTGCTGCCCTGGATCAGCCTCGCGATTGTTATCCTTCTGGCAATTGTCGCGCTTTCGTATAGTCATACCATCCCCGCGTACCCCAATGGTGGTGGTTCCTATATCGTGGCAAAGGATAACCTGGGGACGCTGGCCGGGCTGGTTGCGGCGGCTGCACTGATGGTCGACTACGTGCTGACTGTCTCTGTAAGCGTGACTTCTGGTGTGGCGAACCTGCTCTCTATACCCGGATTAGGAGGAGGGGCCAGCTATCTTGTCGAGATTGATGTGGCTGTGATTATCTTTATCACGATCATCAATTTGCGCGGTATCCGCGAGTCAGGCTCGATTTTCGCGATCCCGACCTACTTTTTTATCGTGACGGCTTTCTTGATGATCGCGGTGGGCCTCTTCCGCGATTTGACCACGCCCCACGCGGTATTCGGGCATTTTGCTCATGTGTACACGCAGCCAGATGGCACTGTTGCGCCGCTCACGCCCTTTACGAAATTAGGCCAGACACTCGGCATTCTCTTGATCTTGCGCGCCTTTGCCTCTGGCTGTTCGGCTATGACCGGGGTTGAAGCGATCTCAAATGGTGTGCCTGCTTTCAAGAAGCCGGAGCCGCGCAACGCGCGCATTACGCTGATCTGGATGGCGGCTATCCTGGGAGCGCTCTTTGCCGGTATCACCCTGCTCACGATGATGTTTGGCGTGCTGCCCGCGAATGGTACAACGGTGATTGCACAGATTGCCGATCATGCCTTTGGCCACAGCCCTCTGGCCTTTATGACGCCCGTTTTCGCGGTTGCTACCTTGCTGATCCTTGTCCTAGCCGCGAATACCAGTTATGCTGACTTCCCGCGCCTGGCCTCGCTGCTGGCCCGCGATAACTTCCTGCCGCATCAGTTTGCGTTCCGCGGTGACCGCCTGGCCTTCTCTATCGGGATCATCTTCCTGGGCATCCTGGCAAGCGCGATAGAAATTGCCCTCGGTGGAGATATCTCTCGCCTGATCGACCTGTACGCGGTGGGTGTGTTTATCTCATTCACACTCTCACAGAGTGGCATGGTGCTGCACTGGTGGCGTCTGCGTAGTAAAAATTGGATGCGCAGTCTGCTGATCAATGGTCTGGGTGCGCTGACCACGCTGACGGTCGCGGTGGTGATCGTGGCAACCAAATTTATGTCGGGCGCCTGGATTGTGACAATTCTGATTCCGCTGCTCGTGCTAATGTTTATGAGCATCCACCGCCACTATATCAGAGTGGAGAGTGAGCGCACGACGAACATCCCACCTAAACCCACGGAGATCCAGCACCTCTTCATCGTGCCCATTGCCAGCCTCGACGCGGTCTCGGTGCAAAGTCTCTCGTATGCCCGCTCGATCTCGAAACGCGTGATCGCGGCCCATGTGGCCATCGATGAAACGGACACTCATCATCTCCGCGAGACCTGGGGGCAGTGGATTGCACAGATCAACGCGCCTGAGAAGTTGGAACTGGTGATTATAGAATCGCCGTATCGCTCGCTGGCAGCTCCGTTGCTGGCCTACATTGACACCATCCACGAACTCTACCCGGATGTTACCCTGACCGTTCTGCTACCAGAGTTTGTGGTTAGCCACTGGTGGGAGCATATTCTGCACAACCAGACGGCCTTGCGCCTGAAGGCTTCCCTGCTCTTCAAGCCCGGTATCGTAGTCACGAATATGCCTCAACACCTGCTCAGTCGAGTTGGTTAAAAACGGAACGCCCTCAAACGGGCCACAGGCAGTATGCTGTGGCCCGTTTGAGGGCGTTCATCTTTAATCATATTGATTTTGTTCTCAGCGAGGATGCTCCACTTTTTTTGTGATACAATAAAGTCCTCTAGCATTTCTTATGTGGTTGTAAGTACGGGAAGGGAAAAGAGCTTGTATCATGATGTAACGCAGCGCTTTGTTGAATTGCTGCACCTCAAACAGTCTCCTGTCGGCCTGGCCTTTGTGGAGACTCCCCCTGAAAGCATAGCCCATGTAGCGCATCGTGTCCCTTCGGCCTGCACCTTCTGGCGTCTGGCAGAGCAAGGGGTCTTTTACGCAACTGCTGAGGATCATCAGGAATGTCCTATTGGTATGTTCACGATGGGTTTTCGCATGCCAGAGATCTCGCAGCAACGCGCTCAAGACTTGATCCAGACGATGGCCAGTGTCCAGTATTTCTCGCCCGCCGAAGTCAACGCCCTGCCTGTGGTTGAGGTGCCTCACCAGAGCATCGTCTATGGCAGGCTGGACCAGTTTCCGGGCGTGGCTGATGTCGTTCTCTGTATCCTGGATACGCAGCAAGCTATGCTGGTTGCGGAAGCTCAGGGGAATGTGAACTGGCTTCAGGAGGGTGGGCAAGCTGCCTTTGGGCGTCCCACCTGCGCGATCATTCCGCGCGCGCTGCGCACCGGCACGGCCTCCCTCAGTTTTGGCTGCGTTGGTGCTCGCACGTATACTGGTTTAACGCCCGGCGAAGTGGTTCTGACTCTCCCCGCCAGCGAATTCGCTGGTCTGGTCGAGCGCCTGGCTATGATTGTCGCTGCGAATGCCGCGCTTGCTCCGTTCCACCAGAGTCAGAAGGAGATGTTTGAGAGGCAGGGCTAGTTCGGCTCATTCTCGTGCTGGTCGGGCCATGCCACGACAATCCCAAAGGCCTGCACCAGGGGGAGTGCCTGCGACGGATCGATGATCGCGCCTTTCAGCTCGCTCAAACCGACGTGTACGCCATCGAGCACGCATCCGCGCAGGTCCGCTCCGGCCAGCTTCGCCTGGGACATCTCCGCGCGGCTGAGATCGCAATCGACAAAAACCACGCCACTGAGATCGGCCCCCTGGAAATCGGCATCGCTGAGGTCGCAATGCTCAAAACGCGCCGTCTTAAAAGTGGAGAAGCGAAATTGTGCCAGGGATACCTGACAATCTCTGAACAGCACATCCTGCCAGCGTGCCTCGATGGTGCGCAGGCCCGTCAGACGACAGTTGAGCAGCTCAACGCGCACCAGATCGCTCTGAAACCAGTTGGCGTTGGCAAGGTCACACTCCTGCAAGCGGCAATCGCCGAAGCGCGCGTGGGCCAGCTCGGTCGCGTGCAAGCTCACCTGCTTCAACAGCGTCTCCTCAAACGAGAGTCGTTCGGCGACCTGGCCGCCAAATTGTTCCCGCGCCAGGTGCAACTGACCATAACGGCCATGAGCCGCGAGCTGTTCCCCTGGCAACGCGCGCCCCTGAAACTTTATGGGCAGAACTGGCGCTTTCAGTGACTGGACGGTTTTGTGCTTGGGTAGTTTGCTTTGCATAACTTCTTTCCTGTGATCAAAAGTAGAGAATCATTGCCAGATTATCTTATCACGCGAGAATCATTGCCGAGTGAGCTTATTCCATACGCTCTCCTCACCACCAAAAATGGAGCCACCGTTCTGAACGGTTTCGCGGATGAGCCTGAGCATCCTGTCCTTCTCAGCATGCACCAGCGCAATCCAGGCGGCTGGCGCCTCGGTGCCTGGATCGTACCTGGCGCTCCAGTTTGCCATCTCTAGCAGCAGAGGGATCAGATCCAGGCCTTTTTCGGTCAGGAAGTACGCCTCTTTGCGTCTGTCTTCCTCAAGCGGTCTTTTCACAATGATGCGTTTTTGCTCCAGGCGAGCGAGGCGGCTGGCCAGGATATTGGTGGCAATACCCTCTTCCGACGCTAAAAAATCCCCATAGGTCTTCTTCCCAAAATAGACCATATCACGAATAATTAAAAGCGACCAGGTATCGCCGAACGTTTCCAGGGCAAAATTGATGGGGCAGTTTGAGCGCCTGTGTTGTGTATTTTTCATAGCGCAATATATTTCTCCAGGCCTCTGATGATATTCATGCATGATTGAGATTCACTGTAAGTTGAGACAAGATACCGGGTTATTTCCGCTTTTGTTATGCGCTCTCAGCATAGTATAGTACCTGCACTTGCAAATGACAAGTAGCATAGAAACGAGGCGGAGGTAAAGTACGAAAATTTGCATGAGTATCCTATCATGGTATACGATAAGAAGTACTGATAAAACAGGTGTCAGCAATCCCATTATTGAGGCCAGGAGCGAAGCTCCTTGCTTCATCAAAACATGAAAGGACCAACCAATCGATGTGTTATGACGACAATGCGCGTCCGCCCGTTCCGCCGGGGGCGAATGGACAGGCGCATGGCGAGGATCTTGTGTTAACTGCCTCTGATGGCAATCAGTTTGCGGCGTATCTGGCGCGTCCCGCACAGGGGCAGACCGGTCGCGCGCAGATTGTAATTTATCCCGATATACGCGGGCTGCACCAATTCTACAAAGAGCTGGCCCTGCGCTTCGCCGAACTTGGCATCACCGCCCTGGCATTCGACTATTTTGGGCGCACCGCTGGCCTGACCGCGCGCAACGACGAGTTTGAATTCTGGCCACACGTGCAACAACTCAAGTTCCCCGGCCTGCTCGCGGACATTCAGTCCTCGCTGGCTCAACTGGAAAAAGGTCGGCCAACCTTTATCGTGGGCTTCTGCATGGGTGGTAGCCTCTCCCTGATGTCCTCCACCCAGGATCTCAACCTGACCGGCGCAATTGGCTTCTATGCTGGCCTGAGCCGTCAACTGGCGGGCAGCAATGGCACCGTTCTGGAAGAGTCGGTCCACGTGCATAATCCCTTCCTGGGTCTCTTTGGCGGTGCCGACCAGGGCATTCCACCTGAACAGGTCCACACGCTGGATGAGAATCTGGACAAAGCAGGCGTGGAGCACGAGATCAAGATCTACGAGGGCGCGCCCCACAGCTTCTTTGATCGGCGCGCTACCGAGTATGCCGAGGCTTCAGCCGACTCCTGGAAGCGCGTGCTGGCCTTTATCCAGAAGCACAGCGCCTGAGCAAACGTCAGTTTATCAATTCCCCATAGTGAGCGCCAGATCTGACATCTGGCGCTCACTATGGGGAATTCAGTCGTGTTGCAAACGCTTGCGTATCAGCACGTCACACAGAACCAGGACGTTGGTGGCGAGTGGGAAGCAGATTGCAGCCAGCGGGAAATGCTCGAAAAGCACGCTATTCACGTAGGCCGCGAGCGCGTACATAAACCACATGAGAGCAAGGCGCCCCAGGCTGTGCTCTTCCTTGCGTTCCTCGGCAAGTGCATGAGCATCGGGGTCTGGCCCAGTGCGCGCTTGCATATGAAACAGACGTGCTGCCCCAGCCATCAGATTTGTCAGCGTGCCGGTGAAATAGGTGGTGGCAACCCCTGGAAAGGCCAGCGAAAGAGCCAGGGTGCTCTGTACGCCCATCGCGAAGGTGGAGATTCCCAGCAAGAGCCACGTGAAACCAGGGTTTGGACGCACCCCAACCACCAGCCAGATAGTCGTAAATACCGCGAGCAGGCCATCGTCTAGCCTGAGCACCAGCAGGCGGTGCGGCGTCCATTTTGCTTGCGCCTGCCGCCATTCGATGCACAACGCGCCAACAAACACGCCCAGACAAAAGCCGCACAGAGCAATGCCTGAACGCAGCGCGGCTGGCTCATCTCCACCGGCTAGCGCCATACTGAGCAACACCGTATTGCCGGTCATATTCGTTGAAAAGACATTCCCCAGACCGAGAAAGGTGAGGGCGTTTAAACAGCCCGCAGCCCAGGCCAGAAGGTAAAGGTGCTCATCGTGTATGTGGATTGAAAATGCTGTTTTCCTTTTTTGCATATCCTGCCCTTTAGATAGCCACGCCTGGCAGAGCCAGTTCATCTTACATGAGATGGCCCGTATGTCCCGATAGCTTGATTATGAAGTGCTCTCTATGGTATAGTTTAACATAGACAGATGAAATACTTCCGCGATGAAGCTCGCATAACCGCCAGAGGGCTGATGGCTTCTACACAACACCCAGCGTAGGGTGCCGTAGAAGTTTTCTTTTTGGGAAAATTCGAGAGCAGATGTCTCGATATGAGAGAGGTGACGACGCGTGCTGAGCTTGCAAGATCCGTTTTTTATGGCTGGTGTGGTGGGCGTGGCCGGTGCTCTGGGTGCGTTAGCGCGCTACCTCATCGGGCAACTGGTGGCTGCGAAGATGGGTGCGTGCTTTCCCTGGGGGACGTTGTTTATCAATCTCAGTGGCGCCTTCTTTATCGGTCTGCTCTTCGGATTGACGGGTCAGAAGGTAGTCAGTACGCAAGTGCAGACTATTCTGGCAACTGGCTTTTTAGGCGGCTATACGACGTTTAGCACGATGTCGTGGGAGGGGATACAATTATTGAAACGCGGCAATATGCGCCAGAGTCTGTATTACCTGGGCGGCAATTTCATACCCGGCCTGCTGGCTGCGGCGCTGGGCCTGATGCTGGGAGAGATAGTCTGATGATATCCCCACTCTCTCTGCGCAGACAAATACTGGCGGTGCTCTGCGGCGGGTTTCTCGGCACCCTGGCCCGCTATGCTCTGAGTATGGGTATCCAGGGCTGGCTGGGCAAAGGCTGGCCGTATGATATCCTGCTCATCAACCTCAGCGGAGCGCTGCTGCTGGCCCTATTCACCACCCTGGCAGATGCTGCATTGCTGGTCGGCCCAACGCGTCGTCTGCTGCTCAATACCGGTTGTATGGGCGCGTACACGACTTTCAGCAGCCTGGCCCTCGGCGATATCCTGCTCTTCAGCAAAGGCCAATTCGTCCCGGCGCTGCTCTATCTCACCCTGAGCCTGTGTGGTGGCCTCGGCGCGGTCCTGCTGGGCAACTGGCTGGGCCAGATGTGTATCGCTGCCTTCCGACGCACCACGATTACCCCCCAGATGGCCCTACAGCCAGCCGAGCACGACGAAATCGCACTACCTGTGCAGGTGAAGGAGCCTGGGCCGCGTCTCAAATAGACATAGAGGATAACCGCCTGAGATGGCCCGCAAACAGCCCATGTGCATCGCTACCCATGAAACTGGATAGGCGCTCTCTCCGTACCAGATAATGTACGATATAATCTCGTATCTCGCTTGCTCGTTTGTTTCAACCCTCAGGGGCGTTGAGATCCCCTGCATTAGCCGCGTCAACGTCTTGGGAGAGGAAAATGGGCTCCATTGAGGATAGCAACGATGATGGCACCGTGGCAAATTGACCTGCCCTTTCCTGAACGCTTGCACGTTTTTGCACTAGAAACGTAGGATGCATATGCAGCAGCATTTCCCAGCCTCTCAGGAGTGCGCCCACAGGCAGATCAGGACCATACTGATCGTCGAGGATGATGAAGCAGTGGGGGATTTCCTCGTCGCGGCCATTGCTCAGGAAACACCTTATCACACCTGTCTGGTTACCAATGGTCCGCAAGCCTTGCACGTGTGCGCTACCAACAAAATCGACCTGATGATCCTGGATTATAGCTTACCTCAAATGAATGGTATTGAGCTATATGACAGGTTATACGATCTCCAGGGGTCTGATATAGCACCAGCAGTGATGGTGAGCGCGCGTTTGCCTGTCAGCGAACTGGCGAAACGTCATCTGCTCAGCCTACGCAAGCCCCTGGAACTGCAAAATTTCCTGGATACTATCGAACGCATCCTGCATTAGACAAGAAATCTTCCTCTGTTGCTCTGATGCACGCCCCTTTCCATCATCACCAGTGCCTGGCCCACAGATCGCTGTACGCGAATAGTGGCCAGGTGAGCATTGTTCGCCCGCGCATATACTAGAAGCAGTGAGAGGCGCATGCCCGGCATATGGTGACGAGGAAAGAGGCAGAGAAGCTATGCAGAGAGCAGAGATTGAGGCAGCTTTTACTAGCGCTGGCCTGGCCCGGCGCATTCCAGAGATTGATCAATTAGCGCGCAATTCGGTGCGCTTGCTCACCCAACCAATCAACGAAATCAGCCTCCAGCCAGGCGTCTCAAAGATTGGGGGGCATCCTGATCTGCCCGCGGGTACTACCTGGCCAACCTTTAAAGGTCGGCCTCAATCGTTTCTCGCGCAAATTCGACTCGCGGACATCTCTACACGCGATACAAGCGGACTGCTCCCCCGGCAGGGCATGCTCTGGTTTTTCTACGATGCCAATCAGGAGACCTTTGGCGAGAATCCGCGGGACCGCAGCGGCTGGAGCATTCTCTTCAACGCCAATCCACTCGCCTCCCTGCGACGTCAACGCACCCCGGCAACACTGCCTGCCGCGAGCCTCTTTCGTTCCTGCGCGCTCACATCTAGAAGTGAACTGACCCTGGCCCTGCAACCTGAACTGGAAATTCCCCATTTTGACTGGAGCGACAAAGAGCAGCAGTCTTACGAGCAGGTGCTGCAAACTTTGCGCAAGCCGACAGAACTTACCGTGCCACATCACCGCGTGCTTGGATATCCCGACACCATCCAGGACGATATGCGCCTGCAATGCCAGCTCATTTCCCACGGCATCACCGCTATCGACGACCCGCATGTGGCCGACTTGCAGGCGGGCGCGTCAGACTGGCTGCTGCTCCTGCAAATCGATAGTGACGCTGCTGCGCGTATGCTGTGGTCTAACCACGGCATGCTCTACTATTGGATCAAGCAAGCCGACCTGCAAGCGCGCCACTTTGAGCAGAACTGGCTGGTCTTGCAGGCGGAATAGCCGTTTTCTGAGTGACTTATTTTGCCGAAAGAATCTGCACATCGAAGATCAGGTTTGCATTGGCTGGAATAGCTGGCGGGCTACCCTGAGCGCCATACCCAAGCGCGGCGGGAATAGAGAGGCGGCGAATCCCACCAACCTTCATCCCAACGATGCCCTCATCCCACCCCTTGATAACCTGCCCCTGGCCGATTGCCGTTGAGAAAGGTTGTGCAGGCTGTGTTTGACCCGATTGACTGG
Source organism: uncultured Ktedonobacteraceae bacterium (assembly GCA_964250225.1). Classification (GTDB taxonomy): domain Bacteria; phylum Chloroflexota; class Ktedonobacteria; order Ktedonobacterales; family Ktedonobacteraceae; genus Paraktedonobacter. The sequence goes on from CAXUEY010000135.1 coordinate 12,024, forward strand.
CGTGACCATCGTATGAGCTGTCGAATTTCTGGCAGGTGCTCGCAATCCAGCCGGTATAGTTGACACTAATCGTATTGCCGCTCTGCACCGTCACCCCGGTTCCGACCTTAATATCGACGTACTGCAAGCCATCTGGCCCGTTCACAGACTTGCCAGAGATGGCTGGCGCACTCGTTGGCCCAGCACTCGGTGTGGCGCTGCTAGCGTAAATTGAGGGTACAGCGGCGGCGTTGGGAGAGAGAAAGCAATCCTTCGTCACGACGGTAGCAGTTGCATTGGCATGGGCGTCGGCGGTAGAAGTTGCATGAGCATTCACAATAGCTGCGGCAGTAGAATTGGCAGCGATGCGCAGATCATTGTAATGCTGGTACGACAACGTAGCGGCGATGCCTGCGGCAATGAGCAGAATCGCCGCGATGGTGCCAGCAGCGATTCTCCGCCGTTTCTGACGGCGCGCCAGACGCTGCATGCGTCCTTGCTGGCGCTGACCGGGACGATACACACGCGGCGGCACTGGCCGGGGGGTCTTGTCAGATGCGTTTTCCCCATTCACGGTTTGCGACATAGGTTTCGACTCTCCTCATAAATAGCGATGAATGTTACCGCTGGATGCTTCACAATTGCACAAAGAGGGTACCATTACCTGCGGATTCTGACAAGTGGTGAGGTCGTTTTTTCCTAGCGCTTTTTGGGGGATTATCGTTAAGAGCTTTGGCGGCGCGTTTGCATCCTCTCGGCTTGAGGACTATACTACGAACAAACGTAAACCGAACCATCCCTGTATGGAGCGTATTTTATGACCTATTATGGCCTTCACCTGATCTGGCACTGGAGTCCGTTCTCTCTTGCCGCCCTGCTGCTGCTCTGCCTGGGCTACAATCTCGCACTCTGGTTGATGCATACGCGCAACCCCCAGGAGCGACCTGTCAAAAGGAGCCAGCTCGCCTGGTTCGGCGGCGCCGTTTTGATTATCGCCCTGTTCTTTTTCACACCTATTGATATGCTCGCGCGCACGCAGCTCTTCGTGGCCCATATGTTTCAGGCGGTCTTCTTGATTACCTTCGCCGCGCCCTGCCTGATCTTCGCCTGCCCGGACTGGCTCTTTGATCCGGTAGTGAAGCAGCCCATCACTCGCGCGCTTTTTAAGCTGCTGACCCAACCAGTCGTGGCCTCAATTATCTTTAACGCGACCTTCCTGCTCTGGCACGTTCCCGCTCTTTTCACGCAAACGCTTATTCACAGCAATCTCTACCATGTCATGCTCTGGAGTATTTTTCTGACCTCACTGCTCAACTGGTGGCCGTTGATCGGACGCCAACGCGAGTTGAACAGCCTGAGCTATCCCGCGCAGATGTTCTACGCGTTTCTGGATGGCTGGCCGATGGACATCTATGCTCTGCTGATCGTCTTCTCCGGCGTGGTGCTCTACCCCTACGCGGTACCGTCCGAACTCAATATCGGCGCGTATGCAGATCAGGCCGCGGCGGGCGCGCTGCTCCTGCTCCCCGGCATCATCGACCTGGTGGTGATGTCCCCGCTCTTCTTCCGCTGGATGTCCCAGATCGACAAGGCAGCCAGGATCAATGATGAGCGCCTCCAGGCTCTGATCGAGGCGCGGGAACAGGCTGCACGCGAAGAGGCGCAGCAAGAGGAACAGGGCGTGTAATTATGACGCTTCCTGGTTTTGGGGTGCCCCTTGCTCCTCTGGAAAACGCTCGGCCCGCAGGTGCTCTAAAAGGCTATTCGTGCGCTGCCTCAGTCGCCTGTTCGCGTCGTCCAGATCGAGTGCCGCCTGCACAAAGCGGTTATATTCCACAAGAAACAGCCGCAGCATGATTAACAGGAGCACTATCCACCAGATTGTCTCGGTGAATATAAGCGTGGAAAACGGCAGAGACCGACCCAGCGGAGAGAAGGAAAAGAACAATTGGACAGCGATCCAACCGCTCAAGGCGAAAAACTGAACAAAGACAAAGCGTGTGACCCGCCGGGCTTTGTCATGCAAGGAACGTGTGCTCATGGCTGGCTGACTCCTTTCTTTTCGAGGAAGAGATAACTAACTCCATTCTTCGCAAATAGATGATTCTATGCTGATACGATTTCCGCTCATACTTCGCCTCAACTCGGATACCTGGATACAACTCATTGAGATTTTGAACGTATTCTGGTAGAGATTCATTAGTAAACTCGTTTTACTCACTTTAAAATTGACCCCAATTCCTGTAATATTTCCCGCTGTGAAACGATAGTCAAGGTGAGTACTCACAATCAACACGAGGGAAAGCATGCAAGCAAACAGGCATATGACACAGGCGCAACAGGAAATGGCCATCCTGTATAGACAATACGCACCGGGTCTACTGACCTATGTCCGTATGCGCCTTCCCTCGGCAGAAGATGCGGAAGATCTGGTGGTAGAAGTGTTTATCGCGGCTATTGAGAACGCAAGATTTTCCGCGTTGACGGAGAAGGAGAAGCAAATGTGGCTCTGGCGAGTGACACGCAACAAAGTGATCGATACGTACAGACGTGCGAAAATTCGCCAGAATGTGACGCTTGAGCATGTCGCCGACGGCCTTTTTGAAGATGAGACGGCCAGTCCTGAATATGCCGTTTTGCAACAGGAAGACGTGGTGGATTTGTATGCTCAATTGCAAAGCCTGCCCCCCCTTCAACAGCAGATTTTGCGCATGCGCTTTGGCCAGGATTTATCCTGTGGCGAGATCGCGACTACGTTGGGAAAGTCGGAGAACGTTGTGCGCGTCACGCTTTCACGCAGTTTAAATCTGTTACGGAAAATCTATCGTCAGGGAAGGGAGGAGCAGGCACGTGGCTGAGAATGATGCATTTTTTGACCCTGAAGATGTAGATCGACAAATTGAGAGCGTAAGACAATTGAAACGAGGCGATCATCTAGACGCGGAGACAATGGCGCATCTACGCACCTATTATCAGGCTGAGGCAAAGCTTGAGCAAGAGACGCTAGATCGAGCCTGGAACCGTATCGCGGATGCTCCTCTTTTTAAACAAGCTCCTCAAGAGAGTGAGAAAAAACTGATTATGCAAGATAATATAAGAATGCAAGAGAATGCCGGGACAATGGGTAGTTCGCGTCAAGCGCGTCCCCGGCGCACTTCGACGCTACAGCGGTTCGGTATATTGGCGGCGGCTGTTTTGCTGGTAGCCCTGATTGGCAGCGTTACCATCGTGTTTTACTCGGCTCGTCATGCTCCTGGTGGCCCTGCCTCGCCGGGTCCATCTCATTCGCAGCCGCCAACGACCATTTCACCAACTGCTGTGCCCTTGAACGTCACATCGGTGGATATGTCGGTGACGCCTGCATCTATAGCGGGTGACGCCTGCGGGACGAACGTGACCGTGACCTATACCGCCCTGTTCCACGTGGCATCCAATAGCGCTGGCGGGACGGTTCAGTTCAGCTATACCGTCAACAATGGGCGCGGCCAAACCCCGGCCAACGTCACTTTCAATCCCGGTCAGACGACCCAGGCGTATACGTTCACGTGGAGTGGTGCTCTGCCCGCTGACCACACCTACCCTGGATCTGGCGGCGTGCAGGTGACGAGTCCCAATCAACTGACCTCTATCCTGGTTGCGCCAACGGGACAATGTACGTCAGCCCCAACAGCGGCCTTCCAGGTCACGAAAATTGATATGGCGGTGAGTCCTTCCTCCATCCAGGGCATGGCCTGCGGCACATCCGTGGTGGTGACCTATACGGCGACCATCCATGTCGCGCCCAATAGCCCAGGTGGCACCGTCCAGTTCAGCTATACCGTCAACAATGGGCGCAGTCAAACCCCGGCCAGCGTCACCTTCAGCCCCGGCCAGACTGTGCAAACCTATACCTTTACCTGGCGCGGCGCCCTGCCCGCTGACCATACCTATCCTGGACCCGGTGGTATCCAGGTGAGCAGTCCCAACCAGCTGACCTCCACTCTGGTTACGCCAACGGGCCAGTGCAGGTAATGGGACAGACCCATTGATGTCGCGGTGTCAGATCTTTGAGTGTGATCCGAAGTAGCAGCGAAATATGAATTAGTTAACGAGTAAGAGAAGAGTGGGGGGGGGTTGTATACCACCAACACAAACGCCCCGCAGGGCTGTATCAGATTAAAAATTATATCTT
>CAXUEY010000136.1:0-10487 GCA_964250225.1 uncultured Ktedonobacteraceae bacterium
TAACTCATATACTACTTGGTAGGTAGGAGAGGGCAGCTTCCTCAGAGGCCCTTTGCTATCCTGGTGGAAGCAACGGGAGAGCCTTTGTCGTAACATGCGGCGCGTTTGGAAACAGAGAGCGACCGCCGTGAGTAGACGGCTCCCCGTCCATCAGGAGTGGAAGCGACAATGGGGCTTGTTGCAGCCTCCGACAGATGCTGGGAGGACTGCCAATCCGAGATGAGTTTTCGTTTGTCCTGACTGGGCGGTTTTCCCCGTTGAAGTGCGTCCCTGGAGGTTCTCCAGTGGAAGCAGGAGGAGGACGATGATAAGAAAGAGCACGGATCATGTCTAGATCTTCTTCCCCAAAGTCTGAGCAGGCCGTGACGAGCCATGTGGTGGGCATCGATATTGGCATGGAGTCGTGTACGGTGGCCTGTTTGACGAGGGACAAGCAACAAGTCATCAAAGCGACCTCGTTTGCGAATACCGTGCAAGGATTTCACTGGCTTTTTGAGCGACTCGAGAGCCTGGGGGTTGCTCCCCAAGAGTTGCTGGGAGGACTGGAAGCTACCTCGCGTTATGGAGAGAAGCTGTTGCAGGCTCTCCTCAAGCGTGGCTACCAGGTGGGCCTGGTCCATCCGGCGCAGATGCATGCTTTTGCCCAACAACGCGGATTGCGTGCGAAAACAGATCGGCTCGATGCAGTCACCATCGCACGAGCGCTGCTCAGCGGAGAGGCACGGTTCGGGTACGTGCCGAGTGAGCAAGTTGCGACCTCCCGCGAACTGATGCGTTTACAACACCAACTCAGCGATGATGTGGGTCGCTACAAAAATGAGATCCACGCGCTGCTGGTCGTGCTGTTTCCCGAATTCACGCAGGTGTTTGTCGATCCCACCCGACCCACTGCTCTGGCGGTTCTCAAACGCTATCCCAGCGCCCAGGCCATCGCGCAGACCGAGGTGGAAACCCTCGGCAAGTTCTTGCGTGAACGAGCCCCACGCCATTACGGACGAGCGACCGCGCAAGAACTGGTGAGGTTGGCCAAAGCGTCGATCAGCAGTGGGGTGGCCGTCGCTGCGCGCTCCAGCAGCTTGCGCATTCTCTGCGATCAATTGGATCATACCCAGCAGAACCTGGAGCAACTGCAAGGGGAGATCGACCAGTTGCTCGACCAGGACCCCAAGGCCACCGGTCTATTGAGCGTGCCGGAATTTGGACCGACAACCGTGGCAGTGCTGCGGGCAGAATTGGGGGATCTCACGCGCTTTGCGCGCATTGATCAGGTGGTTGCCTACGTGGGTCTGGATCTGCAAGTCAAACAGAGCGGCAAATGGAAAGGGCAGAGCAAGCTCTCCAAACACGGCAGCGGCAGGGTGCGCCGCATCTTGTACCTGGCCGCGTTACGTAGCATTCACCTGCAAACCTCTCCCTTTGGAGCGTATGACCGTTGCCTGGTGGCTCGTGGCATGCAAAAGGGCATGGCTGTGGTCGCAGTCATGCGCAAGGTATTGATGGTCTCGGCCCATCTCATCCAGACGGAGGAGAGCTACGATCCTGGGAAAGTAGCCGTACAGGCAGGCAGCTAGCTGCCTGCCTGTACGGCTACCCCCCCACCCAGCAATTGAGGGGCAAGAGTCTCTGGATGGCTTTCAGAGGCCAGGGAGGCTTTGTCCTCGTAAGGAGCAGGGGAACTTTTCCTCGGCACCTCTTTTGAAGAGGTTTCTCTCTGGGGAGGGCTTGACAAATTCTATGGCTTCTACTCAGAACCCGCACTCAGAACCCGCACTCAGACCCCGCACACGGGCCAGCTCGCCTCGCGGGCACGTCACGTGTAGTTGGCCAGCTTGCCTGGCCAATGGGCGGGGTCCTAAGTAGTAGTTAGCTGAAAACAAGGATGCATGCTTGTGACGCGACAACCCCTCCTGCAACAGCTTGCTGACCTTCTCATCTCACTCGAACGCTCGCACCCACTGCGAGTGGCCATCACGGGCATCGATGCAGCTGGGAAAACCACGCTAGCTGATGAACTGGTGCCAGTTGTTGAACAACACGGCAGGTTCGGTATCTCCAACGCTATTTTCCTGGACAACGCCTCTATTTCCAGCAAGCCTTTCCACAGAAATGGGCTAATGTCATCGTAGAGAACAATGATCCAGCCCATTCACACCTGATTTTCCCGCATAGGTTGTGATCCAGTGCGGGGTCTGCCGCGTATAACAGAATGGATTATAGCGCGTATAAATATTTAAAAACCTAAATAAGTGTACCTTTTGTCAATCTTGTATAAGTTACACAAGTTGCAGGAATAGCCAAAAAGTAACAGTATGGGGCAAAAAGGGGTATTTAGAGATATCCCAATGGTATAATAGAACCTCAACGAGCGTAACAAAGACGAACGAAGTCAGGGATTTCAAAGAGTGCATCCTCATCATACATTCGGGTGCGAGTGTTTTTGAAGAGGAAAAGTGGTGTTGGTCTGCCTCAGAGGACGAAGGAAAAGCTCATGGCACAGCAGCGTGAGGCCACGACAGATCGCCTGGTAGGGATCATCGCGAGCATCAAAATGGAGCGCAGAAGCGGGCAGTTCACCGTCAGGCGGGGAGAAGGTCTCATGTCTGAAGAGGGGGTACTTGTATTTGTGCAGGGGCAGGTGACAGAGGCACAGGTTGGCAGAAGGAGTGGTGCGGATGCTCTGAACTGGCTCAGCACCTGGGGATCAGCTCGCTACACATTTACATCTGATAAAGAAGTGCCCGATAGGGGATTCACCCCGGTGCCAATGACCTCACCAGGCAAGGTCACCAGCCCGTTGAGTCCTTTGCGCGCGCTATCACCAGTCAATACGGACAAACTGGAGCCGGGGACGTCCCATATTCTCTCCAACGGGGTGCCGCACATCACGGTAGCCTTTGCGGAGGCCACGGCGCGCATCGACCGGGCGGGTTTATCGCGTGCCCATAGGCATCTCTACCAGCTCATCGATGGGCAGAGAACCGCCCTTGAGCTGGTTCCGCTGGTTGGACGCAAAGTGGAAGAGGTACGCAACATGCTGCATGATCTGGAATGGCTGGGCGTCATCCGGGTAGAGAGTCCACCACCGGTGGAGGAATAATTGCGTAGACTGAGAGTCGTGGATGAAAGGTAATCGCAGCTCAGGCAAAATGTTGGAGAAATGAAAGTGGATAGAGAGAAATGGTAGTGGGCAGCTGTAAGTAGGGGAGGGAAACCGATGGTACATCAGTTAACGCGCGATCAGGCGTTGCAAGAGATTATTCTGGCCCAGCGTGGTGAACGTGTGCCCATGCTCGATGGGGTAGACCTCAGCAATACTGACCTGCGCAAGACCGATTTAAGCGGGGGCAATATTCGCGAGGCCAATCTCAGCGAGGCCAATCTCAGCGGCGCGTATATCTGCGGGGCCTATCTGCGCAAAGCGAATCTCAGCGGCGCGAATCTGGGTGGTGCGAATCTGAGCAAAGCGGTGTTGATCGGGGTAAATCTGATCGGGGCCAACTTACGCGGGGCCTCTTTGCGCGCCAGTGACCTGCGCACAACCGACCTGTGTGGAGTCAACCTCAGCGGTGCGGACCTCAGCGGCGCGGATATGGTCGAGGCCGACCTGATTGGTGCCGATTTGAGCAAGGCCGACCTGGTGGGGACTGACCTCAGCCGAGCTAATCTCAGCAGCGCTAACCTCAGTGGCGCCGATCTCAGCGGCGCCGATCTGTCCAGAGCTGTCCTCAATGGAGCTGATCTCAGCCGAGCAGACCTCAGCCGGGCAAAATTGAATGGAGCCAACCTGAGCAGCGCCAATCTGAATAAAGCCAACCTGAGCGGCACTCAACTGGTGCTGGCCAATTTGAGCAAGGCTAATCTCAGTGGAGCCTATGCGAACGGGGCGAATATGCGCGGCATTAATCTGGTTGAAACCAACCTGAGCCAGGCGAATTTCAGCGAGGTCACTCTTCTCCGCGCTTACCTCTTCCACGCCTATCTGAATAAGGCCAATTTGAGCAAGGCCAATTTGAGTAAAGCCAACCTGTTGCGCGCGGACCTGAGCGAGGCCAATCTGGGCAAAGCGAAACTTCAGGAGGCAAACCTGACCCAGGCAAATCTGAGAGGCGCTTATCTGCGCGCTGCCGATTGCTCGCACGCGGCTTTACAGGGCGCGGAACTAGAGGGGGCGGTGCTCACCAACACGATTTTTATTGACGCCAACATGCAACATATCCAGGCAAGTTCCCTGGAATTCGCCGATGTCGATGTGAACGCGTTACAGGGGGTCATTATCGACGCTGCCACAGCCAGGCGTCTGGGCATATTTCTCACATCTTAAAGCACATTGAAAGGTAGAGGGGGGTTGCTATGATCAATTGGGAGATGCTGAGCGTTTTTATCCTCGTCTTTGGCGCGGTCTCTATACTGGCTTTCTGGGCGGCGCGCTGGCGAGCAGGTGATCTGAATCGCCTGCAAGAATGGGGACTGGCTGGCAGGCGTTTCGGGACCATCACGTCCTGGTTTTTGCTGGGTGGCGATATTTATACCGCGTACTCGTTTATCGCGGTACCCGGCCTGGTCTTTGCCTCTGGCGCGCTGGGATTCTTCTCGATACCCTACCTGGTGCTGGTGTATCCGCTGGCTTTTTTTGTGCTACCCCGCTTCTGGAGCGTGGCTCGTCACCGTGGCTATGTCACACCAGCGGACTTTGTACGCGAACGCTTTGGCAGTAGTCTGGCTCTGACCGTAGCCATTACGGGTATCCTGGCCACGATGCCCTATATCGCGCTGCAAATCTTTGGCATCCAGGTTCTGCTGGCCAACATGGGTGTGCCGATTGAAATCTCATTGGTGATTGCCTTTGTGATCCTGGCAGCCTATACCTACACCAGCGGACTGCGCGCCCCCGCTCTGATCGCGGTGGTCAAAGATATCTGTATCTGGGCCGTCGTGCTGGTCGCGGTCATCTACATTCCTCTCAGGCTGGGAGGCATGGGCAAGGTCTTTGAGGCAGTTCAGGCTAAAGCGCAGCAGCAGCCTGCGACCTTTCACGCGCTGCTGGAACCAGGGCAATATAGCACCTATATCAGCCTGACCATTGGTTCGGCCCTGGCTCTGTTTCTCTATCCCCACACGCTCACGGGTGTGTTGAGCACAAATAGCCGCAAAGTGATCCGGCGCAATGCAGCCCTGCTGCCCGCCTATACCATCCTGATCGGTATGATCGCGCTGCTGGGCTATATGGCCATTGCAGCCGGTATCCAACCTTCGGCAACGTATCAGACGAATAGCGCGCTGCCAGCCCTGTTTATCAAGATGTTCCCTGGCTGGTTCGCGGGTTTCGCCTTCGCCGCCATTGCCATCGGTGCGCTGGCCCCGGCTGCCATTATGTCTATCGCCGCGGCTAATCTCTTTACACGCAATATTTACCGCGAATACTTCCAGCCCACCTGTACGGAGCGCAAAGAAGCGAGCGTGGCCAAGACCTTCTCTCTGCTGGTCAAACTGGGCGCGCTGGCCTTTATTCTCTTCTTTCCTACTACACTCGCTATTAACCTGCAACTGTTGAGCAATATCTGGATCGTCCAGACATTGCCAACGGTCTTTCTGGGACTCTACACAAGCTGGTTCCATCGACGCGCGCTCCTGATCGGGCTGTTAAGCGGGTTGATTGTGGGAACAGTGCTGGTGGTTGAACAAAATTTTCTCTCGTCGATTACGACAATCTCGTTTGGTGGGCTGAACCTGCCCATTTATGGCGCGATCAGCGCGCTGGTGATCAATCTGCTGGTCAGTGTCGTTCTGACGCCGCTTTTGCGCTTCCTGCAAGTCGACGCTGGCAGAGATGCGACCACTCCAGCCGATTTCGAGGCTCATCCAGTAGTCGGCTTGCAGCCAGAGGCGCTGACGGCACAGATAAGCCAGCTATCCCCTGCGATAGAACCGGCTGCACGCTCATACAGGGCGTCAGTAAAAAAGTAACAGGTGCCCCAATTGCCTGCCTCTTACTGTATAGTGGATTTTATTCATTTCCATATCGGCAGGCAGTGGGGTGAGCAATCTGGCATGGCTGAAAGGAGGCCACAAAATAACGCGCTCTATTTGTTGAGCTGGGTATATTTCTTTGAGCTGCGAAGCGCGGGAAGCGATAACCAGCGCAAGCAGGCTTGTTGGAGAGGACACGCGATAATGCGGATAAATCCGCAGTCCAGCGAAAAAATTTCCAGTGGAGAGGGAGAGGTGCTCAACGTGGTAAACATAGTGGATCGGCCTGGGAAGAAGTCCAGCGACCACAGGTTCTTAACACAAGCGCTACCTGTCCATTGGCATAGTTATTGCACAGAACACGTGATAAGGGGGGAACGCCGGACAAAAATTTCCGGCTGTCAGGTTGGGATGTGCCTGAGTCCCCGGTTACCACATCTGGTGGCAAGTGAAGAAGCGGTAAAGGAGATGGAAACTGATGGTAGCCATTGCAAAAAGGGCATACAGCAACAGTCATAAAGTCAGGTCTCTACGTGACTCATTCTATGAAGAGGAGGAGATTTTCCACGAGGCAGGCTATTTTGAGGACGATGATGAGGAAGGGAAAGAGCAGAAAGAACATATTCATGATAATCTTGTCGATAACGCTATTCGCCAATATTTAGGCGAAATCGGACGTTTCCCCTTGTTGACGGCAGAGCAGGAACTGGTCCTGGCGAAACGCGTGGTTCAGGGCGAACTGGAGGCCCAACAACGCCTGGTCGAAGCCAATCTGCGCCTGGTGGTCAGCATTGCTAAACGCTATAACAATCACGGCATTCACCTGCTCGACCTGGTCCAGGAAGGCAATCTGGGCCTGATCCGCGCGGCCCAGAAGTTTGACCCCAGTCGCGGCTTTCGTTTTAGCACCTATGCCACCTGGTGGATTCGCCAGGCGATCAGCCGCGCGGTGGCCGAACACACGCGCACCATCCATATCCCCGTCCATGTTGTCGAGCTTATTTATAAGATCAAGCGTATCACGCGCCACCTCTACCAGGAATTGGGACGTGACCCGCTGGCCGAGGAGATTGCGCGCGTGGCCAACCTCACGAAAGAACGCGTGGTGGAACTGCAAGGCATGGCCGAAACCCCCATTTCGCTGGATGCGCCTCTGGTGGATGATGAACAGTATCACCTCGCCGATATGCTGGTAGATACACGCGCCGCAGCGCCCGCTGATGTGGTAACCCACCAGGCGCTGCGCGACCAGATTAGCAGCGCGCTGGACATCCTGAATGTACGCGAACGCCAGGTGATCGAACTGCGCTATGGCCTCTACGATGGCCACTGTCACACCCTTGAGGAACTCAGCGCGTTCTTTAAACTCACCCGCGAGCGCATTCGCCAGATCGAGGTCAAGGCCCTGCGCTCCCTGCGCCATCCTATTCAGGTTCACCTGCTGCGCGATTTTGCCTGAACCACAATAATTAGCGAGGAATATCCTCAAAAAGGCTGCCGGGTTCGCCTGCCAGCAAAGTCTGGCCGGGATCTGTGGAAAAACAGATCCGGCCAGCTTGCTCCGTCCCCAGCATAGCCAGAAAAGTCTGCACCACGGTAGGATCGAACTGGGTGCCAGCGTTGCGGCGCAGCTCGGCTCTGGCAGCCGCGATAGGTAGAGGATCTTTATAGGGACGACGCGAAACCATCGCATCGTAGGAATCAACGACGATTAGCACACGCGCGGCCAGCGGGATCTCCTCTCCTCGCAAACCACGCGGATATCCATAGCCGTCCCAACGCTCATGATGGGCCAGCACCACCTGCGCCAGTTGCTGAAAAAGTCCACCCATACCTTCCAGAATATGCGCGCCAATCACTGGATGCTGCCGCATAATCGCCCACTCCTCTTCATCAAGAGCACCTGGCTTGTTCAGGATAGCATCAGGGATACCAATTTTCCCAATATCGTGAACCAGTCCTCCCAGGCGCATCAGAAGCAGATCCTCACGCGCCGCGCCCAACTGCCGCCCTGTAGTCTCGGCTAACTCGCTCAGCCGTTCAGAATGAGCGCTGGTGGTTGCATCGCGCGCCTGCATCACCGCCAGCAGCGCCCGCAAAATCTGCTCGAAGGCTCGCGATTGGCTCAGATCACTGTTGTCAGACAGGTCTTCCCCATACCTGCGTAGAGAACTGGCAGCTCTTGTAGTCGATACGCGCACAATTGGCCTCTGTCCATCGGCAATACATACACAATCGCGTCCGGCCAGTTTTGCCCGATACATCGCCTGGTCAGCCTTTTCAATCAGCGCCTCGCGTGGTGTCCCGTGCACACCATAAGCAGCGGCCCCGATACTTGCGGTGACAAAAATCTCCACACTGGCCTCGCCTGTACTCTGCCAACGATAGGGAGCAGCTCGAATGACCTGGCGCAAGCGTTCCGCTTTTGCAAACGCATCCGTCAGCGTGGCACCCGCCAGGATCAGCGTGAATTCCTCGCCACCATAGCGGCCAGCCACATCTCCTGGCCCCAGCGTTTCAGTCAAGCGTTGTGCCACGCCAGAGAGCACTGCATCGCCAGCAGGATGGCCCCAGGTATCGTTGATGCTTTTAAAATGATCGAGGTCCAGAAACGCCAGCAAAAAACTGGCATTTTCTGCACGCGCGCGCGCCAGTTCTTCATCTAACATCTGCACAAAAGCGCGGTGATTGAACAGACCAGTGATAGGGTCGATAACAGCCGCTCGCGCCTGCTCCTGGTAGAGTCGATTGACTTCAGCAAGCAGATTATTCTGTTGTTCATAAGCATCCTGCAACTGGCCATGTAGAGCGCGTTCGCGTGTATAGGTGCGCTGAAGCTCTCCGTGTAGACCCTTCTCGCGTGCCAACAATCTGGTTTTTTCGCGCACAAGGGCAGCACGGCGAGGCAGTTCGCTGAACATCCAGGCGAGCACGATAGAGCAGGCAATACCCACCAGAGCCAGCGTAAACCAGCCCTTATCCACTAGAAATAGATCAGACCAGTCAGGTCGCAGCGGAGATAGCATTAAGACAAGCGAGGTTAGACACCCAAGAAGACACAGGCCAGACAATAGCAGGCGCGTGCTCCACCGTTGCGGTGTATGGTGTCTCTTCAAGCACAGCCAGAAAGCAAAGGCAAAGATCAAAGCCGTTAATGCAGTGCTCATAGGAGTAGAAATCGCATAGAACGAGCCAGATGGACCATAATAGACCAATTCGTTGAGATGGTGCGTTAAAACCGATCCATGCTCCCACGCAAATATGAGGATGATGAAGAACAATGTCGCACAGACAACTATGACGGATTGGGCCAGAAACACTCTCACCGGCGCCCCAAAACGATTCAACAAAGCGAGGCTGTAAGGCAAATAGTGCAGGCGTGCTCCCAGCAGACACATGCGCGAAACAATTAAGAGTAAGACCAGCAGCGTGCCAAAATTACCCAGGAAACTGAGTGACCAGGCCAGATTAGAGAGACCAGGCCCAAGAGTTGGAGCAACGATTTGAAACAGAAAAAGATTTATATGAGGTTTGATAATTGCCCTGACAACGATACCGATCAGGATCATCGAGAAAGAGCTGAGTCCACCCCACCAGAGAAAGGCGGTGGAATGGCGCAGAAAACGCTCAGATCCATGCATTTCTCCATCCATAAACAGGGGGCTATTCAGACCATAAAGTGCAAATAGCGCCAGGGCGAAAAACGACCAGGAGAATTGATCTGGGAACGGCGAGGAGAGGGCGCGCGGTAATATACCTGTTGTGGCATGGCCACTGCTCAGATAGATACCCGTTGCCAGGCAAAGCAGACCCACAAAAACGAGGTAGCACAAACCACATGTCCACAAACCTTTTTTGAGTAGACGCAGGGGCAGACAGGCCAGCAGGGTGGCCAGAGCAAGTAGCACAATAAACGTCAGGCCTTGTGCTGGTAAAGCGCTGAGCCATTGCGGAAAGCGGCGCTGGAGCAAAGATAAACACGTCATCAGAATAGCGAGAATGCTCAGGATACCAACCCACCACCTGAGAAAAAGCAAGAGGGGTGCCCAGCGATCATTCAAAAAACGCAACATCCATTGATAGACCGGTATATGCGCGGGCGCGCGGCGTAGCAACCAGCCATAAATACATATGGCGGGTAGCAAAAAGGTAAAAAGAGCCAGACACAAGTAGAAAAAAAACGTGGGTCCAGCAAATTCTAAGCCACGGTTATCAGATGCAACAACGATAATGAGTATAATAAACAGAGCCAGGTCGCGCTGACGCAAAACGGCTGGCAGTAAGTCCGACTTTCCAGCAGGCATGTTTTTAGATAAGGGTTCACGAACATCAGCACGCTGAGCATTTCGTGAGTCAAAAGTCATGCATAATCTCCAGATGCTCACAACTGAGCTACTTTTTTCGGCTGCTTCTCTTCTCCTTTATCGGCAGCGAAAGAAAATTCTAGAGTCGGAGCAAGCAAATATGATATGATAAGCACAAGCGGGAAAGCACCCACCAATGCACCCAGCTTGCCCGTA
>CAXUEY010000136.1:10523-15963 GCA_964250225.1 uncultured Ktedonobacteraceae bacterium
CACAACTACAGACCGCCCCTACACGATCCCAGCACTCAAAACCTGGCACGATGGCGCGCAAACCTACACCATTGGCGCGAACTCACGCATTGTGCTGCAGACAGCTCAACTGGCGGAAACTGGGGCTGTTCTGGCCGAAGACCTGAAGCTGCTCACCGGTTTAGCTATTCCGGTAGTGGACAATGCGAGCGTCCAGGCTGGCGATATCGTACTCGCGCTGGGGTCCACTGATGCCGAACTGGGCGAGCAGGGATATCAGCTGGAGGTGAGCACATATGTGACGATCAGCGCGCACAGCGACGTGGGCGTCTTCTATGGCACACGCACGCTGCTCCAGCTGCTCGCCCAAAGCCTCACGATCAAGGGCGGCGTGGCTCGCGACTGGCCGGACTATCCGCAGCGCAGCCTGATGGTCGATGTGGGGCGTCAGTATTTCTCAATGCCCTGGCTTGAGAAGCATGTGCGCGACCTGGCCTATCTCAAATATAACGGATTCCATCTCCATTTTTCCGACAACTTTGGCTTCCGCCTGGAGAGCGAACGGCACCCCGAAATCGTCTCAGCCCAGCACTACAGCAAAGCCGAGATACGCGCCCTGCATGAACTGGCGCGCAAGTACCATATCACCATCGTGCCGGAAATTGACGTGCCTGGCCACCTGGATGCTGCGCTGGCCTCACATCCAGAACTGCAACTAACTAATCCAGCGGGACTGCGCCAGCGTGGTGACCTCGACCTCGCGCAAGACGCAGCCGCTATCTTTGTGCGCGATCTGCTCGAAGAATATATCCCACTCTTCCCCGGACCTTACTGGCATCTCGGTGCAGACGAGTATCTCTTGCATGGCGGAAACTACGAGGACTTCCCCCAGTTAGCAGAAGCCGCGCAAAAACGCTATGGCGAGCGGGCCAGTGCGAAGGATGTCTATCTGGGTTTTGTGAACTGGGCACACCAGATCGTCCAGGACCACGGCAAAACCACGCGTATCTGGAGCGATGGCATGCACGGCGGCACGGCGGTCACCCCATCAACAGAGAACATCATCTACGAGCATTGGGTGAGCTGGGGACCATCCCCACGCGAGATCGTCGAGCGCGGCATACCCATTGTCAATTCCAATATACTTTATGTCTACTACGTGCCTGGCTCAGACTTTATGAAAGCACGCGCGAATGTGCTCTATGAAGATTTTGAGCCACATATGTTCTGTCAGCAATTTGGCCAATTGGAGAATGTCGAAGGAGTTAACGTGCCGGAGAGTGCCGCTACCTCAGACCAGGATATTGCTCTGTTAGAACATCATCCGCTCAATCTTGGCGCAAAGCTGCACGTCTGGTGCGACGATCCCACGGCGGAGACCGAAGAACAGATCGCGGCAGCCATCGAACATGCCCTGCGCGTCCTGGCCCAGAAAAACTGGGGGTCGCCTCGTCTGGTCGCCAGCTACGAACATTTCAAGACAATCATTGAACGGATTGGGCGCGCACCCGGCTCCTTCTAACCGTTCTTTTTGAGAACATGGGTGAGAGCCGCCTTGCGCAGGCATGCCGTGGCAACCTGGCGACCTGATTGGAAGGAACAGCTTTTCATTCCCCGCTTGGAAAGACGGGGGCTTTCAAGCCCGACTTCTGTAAAGATTAACTGATCTGAAAAACAGGCGAAGAGACATCTGCCATAGGGCTACGGTTTACCTCAGCGTCTGCCCCCACGCCATAGCTAAAGGTCACCCGGTAGGTTCCCGTTTGCCAGCCGGTGCCAGGAGCATGGAGAGAAACGCTCTGGCTCTTACCCGCGCCCAACGTGAGAATACGCGTCAGGATCATCTCTTTGCAGATCGAGACCGATTCCCAGTTGGTCGCGCTCTGGTTTTGCAGCAGCACAACTGTGCAGTTGCTCTGGTGATCCGGGAAAGCGATGGTCTGGGACGTGCCATTGGTGACCGTGACCACAATCGTATCGTGTGCATGATAACCTGACGCTGAAAGCTGGACGGTCACGCCCCCAGCACTGGAGGGCTGTGTAGCCGCTGGGGTCGCCGTCGTCGCTGCTGTCGCGGTGGCGCCAGGGGTAATGCTCGGAACCGCCGTGGCCGTCGCCGCATCGCCGGTTGAGGGGGTTGCCTTGCCGTTATATCCACACCCTGCCAGCAGCACAAGGCCCAGGCCCAGCAGAGGAAGAAACAATTTTAGACGCATGATGTAATACACTCCCTTCCGTCGCAAATAATCTATCTATGCAACGAACGCTCCAGTCACTTTTTCCTGTTTTCAACCGTAAGTTAAACCCTATCCAAAGCAAAGAACGTTTGAGCAGGCAAAAAAGTTCCCTGATGAGAATAGTACTTTCTGGCCGAAAAAGTCAGTTTTTTCAGGCTGAGATGCGCGCACATTTGCCGGAATACAACCTATTTCGAGCCGCCTGGGAAGCCAATTTTCTTTTTGCTTGCTAGCTATGAAGCGGCTTCCCAGGCGGCCTGATGGCATGAGCCTAGCGCCCAGGCAGGCTGAGGCCCTTGTATTTCCCAGAAGCGCATGCTATACTCGTTTACGGCAGTGAGATATAAAGCCGCTCTACAGGCCCAACAATATGTGTTTGGGATAAGAAGCGACATGTGTTGATTGTTGTAAGGAGGATATTCACCCATGGCCACAACGAAAAGCGAGACGACCATCGTTGGTCGTCAGGAACTTACCAAGCGTATAGCCACGCAAGCTGATCTCACGCAAAAGAAGGCGAGTGAGGTTCTGGAGGCTCTTCTGGACGGCATTCGAGAAGAGCTGCAGAGCGGTCATGAAGTCCGTCTGGTGGGATTCGGCTCGTTCAAAGTACGTCGGAGTGCCGCGCGCAAAGGCGTCAATCCGCGCAACCGCCAAACCATTGAGGTACCCGCGAAGGATCGTGTGCGCTTCTCTCCCGGCAAAGAACTTTCAGAAGCTGTTGAAAAGTAATCGTTCGTAGTGTGTTTGTCTTACTCGCTGCCAACTGGCGACCTACCCCCTGCTCATTGAGCGGCGCGGAACCAGGAGTGCTTCCATTCTACGCTACTTCGCCTGGTCCCACGCCCCCCGCACGCGCAGGGGGTCTCATTTTTTCTGCGCCCCACGCTCGCACGCGCAGGAAAATTCTACCTATGTGCTTGAGATATTTGTCCTCTCAACCACGTACTATGTTATAATCATACCGAAGCATTGCGTATCATCCGTCATCACACAGCAGGAGATTTTCTCTTATGGAATCGGTTCAAATATTGGCTCAAGTCAATGAAGAGACGAGCGCGCCTGATAGTTGGATTATTTTGCCGCTCTCGCGGCAAAAAGTGATCCTGGGTCTATTTGGTTGGATCTTTGGTATCATTGTCGGTGGCGGCTTGTTCGCCTTCGTTGCTCCCATCATGATTCCGCACAACTATCAGATCGGGACATTCGCCGCCATTGTCAGTACTTTGATTCTCGCGGTCCTGCTCTATGTTTGCCTGGGCAGCCTCTGGGCGCTGATCAGCGATATTCGACGTTTGAGCCGGGCCGCGCAACATGTGATTGTGATCACACCGACTGATTTCGTCAAACAGGAAGGCAACAAAATCATCCATGTGCCGCTGGAATACGTCAAACATGTGACGGCCCGTGGCAAGGCGCCGGTGGACCGGAGCATGGACGCCGCTCGCGGGGATGCGCAGATTGGGAGCGTTGGTGAAAATATCTCCAGCTTTTTCTTTGGGAGACGCGTAGCCGAATCCGGCAGGCGCGGATCTGGTCGCAAGCGTATGCGTACCCCCACAACGCTGGCCTTTATCGATGAGCGTACCGATCAGGAAGTGACCGTGGTCACTGATACCGCGTATGGCGATCCTTTTATCATTGCCGCCCATCTCAAAGAGTATGTGCGCTCCAGAATCCAGAACAACGTACTCTAAAAGCGGGGAGTTTCCATGTTACTTGCCATCGATGTCAGTAACACTAACATCAAATTTGGCCTCTACAACGGCGAAGCCGCGCAACACCGCTGGGTAGTTTCAACCGCTCGCCAGCGCACGACCGACGAATACGCGATGGTTCTGAGCGACCTGTTGCGCCACGCTGGTTATCAGTTCGCCGATATCGACGACATCATGCTCTCCAGCGTGGTGCCCCCACTGACGCCTGTCTTCCAGGAGTTGGCCACGAGCTACTGCCGCAAAGAGGCGATTGTTCTGGATTACACCCTGGACATGGGGATGAAATTGCTGGTGGACAACCCCTGGGAAGTGGGGGCTGATCGCATCGTGACCTCGCTAGCTGCGCACCATCTCTACGGTGGGCCAGCCATCATTATCGCCTTCAGCACCGCGACCACCTTCGATGTCATTTCAGCCGAGGGCGATTTTCTGGGTGGAGCGATTGCCCCCGGCCTGGTCATCTCAGCGGAAGCGCTGAGTAACGCCGCCTCGCGTCTCTTCCGCGTCGACCTGGTCGCGCCCCGTGTTGCCCTGGGCAAAAACACCATTGAAAATATCCAATCTGGCATCGTCTACGGGCACGTTGGCCTCGTGCAAGGGCTGCTGCACCGTCTCTGCCAGGAGATACCAGGGGTAACGGATACCAGCGAGGTCAAGGTCATCGCGCATGGTGGCCTGGCCCAGTTGATGGCTCCACTCATTTCTGAGATCCAGTACGTCAACCAGTACCTGCCGCTGGAGGGTCTGCGCCTGGCCTATCTGCGGCTCAAAGCATCTTCGTCGCAGCGCAAATAACGAGAGGATAGTTCAGGTAGCACCTGAACCATCCTCTCGTTATTCTGTTTCTCTCTCATGGGCCTTCCTGGACTCGAACCAGGGACCTCAGTCTTATCAGGACTGCGCTCTAACCACCTGAGCTAAAAGCCCGTGGTTATAGGAAAAAACCCGCCTATACAGGCGGGTGGAGAGGCGACGTCCTATTTTCCCGTGGGGCTACCCCCAGAGTATCATCGGAGCTGAAAGGCTTAACTTCCGTGTTCGGGATGGGAACGGGTGTGTCCCTTTCGCAATAGTCACCACCCCACCTGCATATACAGGCGGAGGAAATATGGTGGAGACGAGGGGATTCGAACCCCTGACCTCCGCCGTGCAAAGGCGGCGCTCTTCCAACTAAGCTACGTCCCCCCAGGTTAGCGGGTGGGCCTTCCTGGACTCGAACCAGGGACCTCAGTCTTATCAGGACTGCGCTCTAACCACCTGAGCTAAAAGCCCGCGCGTAAAAATCCTTATTCCGATTTTGCAAACGATTAGATTATCGTTTCTTGCGCAAAATCGGCAAGGAAGGCATCGAGCGAACCCGGACAACTCAAGAGTGGTAAGAATGGGCAAACATAACGCGTAACCTGTTCGGTTACAAACTCAAATGTGTTCAGGCCTCTTGTGCTCTGTTGCCAGAGCGGCAAGAAGATCGACCTGGGATACCCCATCTCACGGAGAGACGGGGAG
>CAXUEY010000137.1:0-4594 GCA_964250225.1 uncultured Ktedonobacteraceae bacterium
TGCTGGAACTCGTCGGCTTGAGCGAGAAAGCTGATCGTCCCGTGAAAGGCTTCTCCGGCGGGGAAAGGCAACGCCTGGGCCTGGCACAAGCTCAGATCAATGCGCCCGATCTATTGCTGCTCGATGAACCCGCTGCCGCGCTTGATCCGCTGGGACGGCGCGACGTGCTAGAGGTTATGCAGCGCTTGCGCAAGCTCACCACCATCCTCTATTCCACGCACCTGCTCGATGATGTCCAGCGCGTCAGCGATATGGTGGTAATTCTCAGGGATGGCGAGCAGATCGTGCAGGCGCCCATCGAAACGGTGCTCAACAGAGGTAGCAATGGCCAGGTTGTCTACGCCCTCACCTTACAAGGAAATGTTCAACCGGCCTTTGTGCGCGTCGCAGCTCAGTCCTGGGTCTCTCACCTGGAGGTATTGAGCAGCGCGGTTGGGTTGAACTGGCAGGTGACGGTGAATGACGAGCAGGCGGCTCAAGCACACCTGTTGCAACTGGTGACCGCCGATGGACAGGTCTCGGTCCTGGACTTTGGCCGCAAGAAACAGGAATTGGAAGATGCTTTTGTGACCTTCATGGAAAGGAACAACTCATGACCTCTCACCCCTTTACATCAACGACGTTCCAGCCGGTCCAGATCTCAGGCTGGCGCAGTGGACTGGCAAATCTCTGGCGCAAGGAAAGTCGGCGCTGGTGGCAGAGCTGGTTCTGGCAACTGCTCATCTGGCTTCCCTTGCTCGATGGGTTTACCGCGATTGCCGGGGCCTCCAGCCACTCCTCTGCTTCATCTGGCTCACACGCCTCTTCGAGCATGCTCGTGCTCGTGTTCCTGTTCTTCATGCTCTTTTCTTCCTTCGGAACAGTGATCATGACGCATGGGAAACTACTCGACGAGCAGCAGAGTGGCACAATGGCCTGGATCTTATCCAAGCCGGTGACGCGCTCCGCCTTCTTGCTCTCGAAGCTGGCCGCCCTGCCAGGAATGCTGATGATGATGACGCTCATCCCCGGAGTGATCGCCTATCAGATCATCTGGCTCTTCCAGGGTCAGATGGCCTCTCCGGTGACCTTCCTGCTCATCCTTATCTTCAACGCCTGCTCTATCGCCTTCTTTTTTTGCCTGACTCTCTTGCTGGGGGCGTGGCTGAAAAAACGAGCGGTGATTCTCGGTGTGGGCCTCTTCTTCTGCTTCGTCATTATGCAGGTGCTTTTTAACCACAACATCCTCGCGCTGATGTTGCTTGCAAATGTGCTGTGGCTCCAACTGGCGGTTGTCGCTGTGCTCATCCTCGCGTTGCTTTGCTTCCTGCTGACCCTTTTGCGCTTTACCCGCGAAGAGTTTTAGCAGTGCTACGCCTGACCTTGCCGTTTGCGCCAGCGCTGCATATGATGGCTGAGAGCAGAAGGAGAAAGTCCATGAATCAGCAACACCACACCTTGCAGGGGCAAGAGCCAGGCAAAACAACGCGTCGCAAGCGGCGAGCCAGACCTTCAGGCTTACAGGCGCGCATGCGCGCGTTATATATCCAGATTACGCTGGGAGTTATCGCGCTCTTATTCTGTGTGTACGCGGCCTTTCTGGTGGGATCGCTCAATCACACATTATCGCACCTATCCTCGAATTCCAGCGAACATCTCTCTGATCTGCAAAGTTACCCCATCTCAGCAGGATTGGTGATGCTCATGGTTACCGCCATCGTTGCGCCGCTCGTAGGTGGTTTCTTTGGAACCATCGCCACACGCGACCTGCTCCAGCGCGTGCAAAAGCTAATCAGAGCTACCCAGCAAATTACCGAGGGAGATTACACCCAACGGGTAGTCCTGACCGAGCACGATGAGATCGGGCAATTGGAGCAGCACTTCAATGGGATGGCCGAACAACTGGCCGCAACCATGACACAGCAGCGAGAACTCGCGGGGCAGAGCGCTCGCCTGGCCGAACGGATTCGCATCTCCCGCGAGCTACACGACGCAATTTCCCAGGATCTCTTCTCTCTGAGCATGCTCGCCGGGGGATTGCAGGCGGCGCTGCCCACAGATGCGCCAGTGCAGAGCCAGATCACCACGCTGGCGCATACAGCGAACAATATGAAGCGGGAGATGCGGGCCTTGTTGCTCGAACTGCGCCCAACCCAACTGGAGCAGCAGGGGCTGGCGGAGAGTTTGCAGGAGTTAGCGGCGGCCTATCGCACCCGTCTGGGCATTGCTGTCACGACCAGGATTGAAGCGGTGTGCCTGCCACCTGAGCGCGAAGAAACGCTGCTGCGCATCGCTCAGGAAGCGGTCTCCAATGCAGCGCGTCATGCCAGGGCCAGCACCATCACGATTGGCCTCAAACCAGAGGCCGGTGAGGTCGAGCTGAGCATTAGCGACGATGGCGCTGGCTTTGATCTCACCCAGGCCGGAGAGAGTCACGGCCTGGGATTACGCATCATGCAGGAGCGCATTCAGGAAGCCGGAGGGAAATTGCGCCTGCAAACGGCCCCAGGAGAAGGCACCTGTCTGGTGGTGCGACTACGAGAGGTGGAAAAACCATGATTCGTCTGCTGATTGTGGATGACCACGCCGTTGTTCGGCAAGGGCTGCGCTTCTTGCTGGAGCAACAGGCGGATATGGAGATTGTGGGCGAGAGCGAGAACGGCGCTCAGGCGATTGCCCAGGCGACCGAACTGCTGCCGGATGTCATTCTGTTGGACTTACTCATGCCGGAAATGGATGGGATCACGGCGGCGCGAGAAATCAAGCGCCTTGTTCCGAGCACTCAGATTATTATGCTGACGTCCTACTACGAGGATGAGCAGATTGTGCGTGCAATCAAAGCAGGGGCACGCTCGTATCTACTCAAGGATGCCCAACCACACGAACTGGTGGGGGCAGTGCGAGCAGCTGCGCGTGGGGAAAGCGTGCTTCACCCCGTCGTAGCTGCGCGTCTGTTGCATGAAATGCAGGAACGAGAGCAGGCCCCGCTCAACGACCTGACGCCGCGCGAAATGGAGGTCTTGAAGTGTGTTGCGCGAGGCCGCTCCAATGCGGAGATTGCCAGCGACCTGGTGATTAGCGAACCGACGGTCAAGACCCACGTCTCCAACATTTTAGCCAAACTCCACCTGGCTGATCGCACACAAGCAGCCATCTATGCGCTACAACAGCAATTGGTGCCCCTGAAGGACGCGTTGGAACGGGAATAGATAGAGATACCAAACATGGGCATCGTCCGTTCTAGTAGTGTCGTCCACTTGATGAGCTAGGCAGAGAAGGAGCAGCGGAACTCCGTGCTCCTTTTAAATCGATGATTTCCTATTGAGCACCATTTCTCCTGATGAAGGTGCTTCTGCTTATCAAACAATTTCTAGAAATGAAGAGAACGCATGGAACCAACCATCGTTAAGGAAGAGGCAAGCAGAGTAAGGCGCGCGACCCTCTGGCATAATCGTGATTTTATGCTGCTCTGGAGCGGGCAAGGGATCTCGTCTCTTGGCACAACGATCACCCAGACCGCCTACCCGCTGCTGGTCTGGGATCTTTCGCATTCGGCGGCGCTGGTTGGCCTGGTGGGTGGACTTGGCACGCTGCCCTATATCTTTCTCAGCCTGATCGTAGGCGCGTTGATTGATCGCTGGGATCGCAAGCGCTTGATGATCCTCTGTGATATTGGTCGCGCCATCAATCTGGCGAGCGTGCTTATCGTGCTGTGGCTGGGACATTTGACCGTCGCGCAGATCTGCGCCAATACCCTGATTGAGGGGACGTTCTACGTTTTCTTCAATCTGGCTGAGGTCTCCTGCCTGCCACGCGTGGTCAGCAAAGAGCTGATCCCGTTGGCCACGTCACAGAACGAGGCGACGATGGGCGCAACCGTGCTCGTCGGTCCAGCACTCGGCGGCGCGCTCTATACGCTAAGCCAATGGGTGCCCTTTCTGGCTGATGCGATCTCCTATGTGGCCTCTGTCATCACGCTGAGCTTTATCAAAGTGCCATTCCAGGAGAAACGCCAGGAGGGTCAGCCACGCAAACTGTTAGCAGAGATTCGCGAGGGACTCTCCTGGCTCTGGCATCAGCCGCTCATCCGCTACATCGCCTTTCTCACAGGCGGCATGAACTTTATCGGTGCGGGTTTAATCCCCATTCTCCTGGTTCTGGTGAAACAACAGAACGGCTCTTCGCTGCTCTATGGAACGATCCTGACCATTGGTGGTATCGGAGCGATTGCTGGCTCGTTGTTGGGCGCGCCGATTCAGAAGCGTTTCCGCTTTGGCCCGGTCATTCTGTGTGTCATCTGGTTTGAGGCATTGTGCTTTCCGCTTTATGCTATCGCTCCCAGTCCGCTGCTGCTGGGGGTCATCTCCGCAGGCCTCTTTACGGCTGGCCCCATCTACAACGTGGTGCAGTTCAGCTATCGGATCGCGCTGATTCCCGACGAACTCCAGGGACGCGTCAACAGCGTTTTTCGTCTGCTGGCCTTTGGCACTCTACCAATTGGTTTTGCTTTGACAGGCCTGCTGATTCAATGGTTTCACGTCGTTCCAGCGATTCTGTTCCTGTCAGCCTGTGTTTTGCTCATGGCGATCCTGACTTCTGTTAACAAACATGTCAT
>CAXUEY010000137.1:4694-15800 GCA_964250225.1 uncultured Ktedonobacteraceae bacterium
AGCATGAACTATCTGCGTACATCTGATCTGGCGAAAGCCGTTGGCGTTCACCCCAATACTGTGCGTCGCTATGTAGATCGGGGTTTATTGCCCCCTGTCGAGTACAGCCCATCCGGCTACCGGCGTTTCACCCGGCGCCACCTCGATTGCCTGCGTTTGGCTCGCCAGGTCTATTGCCACTACTATCCTGGCAAAGCGCTCTATCAATCGGGCAGCCGTATCGTCCAGGCCACCGTCAGCAGCGAGCTGACTGGTGCGCTGGAGCTTGCTCACAATCACCTGGCCCTCGTGCAAGCAGAGCGCGCTCAGGCCGATATCGCCGCCGCTCTGCTCGAACGTTGGGCCTCTGGTGATCTCGCCGACGCTCCCATTCAGCCGCTGCAGATTGGGCAGGTAGCTCACATATTGGGTGTGAGCATCGATATTTTGCGCAACTGGGACCGCAACGGGTTGATCGACATCCCGCGCGACCCCGCCAACGGCTATCGGCGCTATGGAGCACAGGAAATCAGTCGTCTGCGCGTCATTCGTATGCTTTCGCGCTCCGGGTATAGCCTATCTGCCATTCTGCGTATGCTGCTCCAACTCGACCAGGGCGAAACGACCGATCTACGCCACGCACTCGATACTCCGCGCCCCGATGAAGATGTGTACCTGGCCGCCGACCGCTGGCTCTCAACCCTCACCGACCAGGATCAACGTGCCCGCGCGATCATCGCCCTGCTTAAAGAGATGATTCAACAACAGATCGCTGGAAATTGCTGACTTCCTGAGCCTCCCGCAACCAAAACCCTCCCTTTGCACACCAGGGTTATAGAATTATTTTTAGAAACAACACCTACTTTGTCTTCAATCTCTCTACCCTGGAGGTCAGATGACTGCTCACATCACTATTCGCGGCGCTCGGCTGCATAATCTGAAAAATGTCTCGCTTACTATCCCCAAGAACCAGCTGGTGGTCCTGACCGGTCTATCCGGTTCGGGCAAATCCACCCTCGGCTTCGACCTCTTGCAGAAAGAGGGACTGCGCCAATTCATGGAAGCGCTCGGCATGGTGACCTTTGGGGTGGCGAAACCGCCGGTGGATTCTATCAGCGGGCTTTCCCCATCGATCAGCGTGGACCAGCATCTCACTAACCACAGCCCGCGTTCCACGGTGGGCACGACCACCGAAATCTATGCCTATCTGCGCGTGCTGTTTGCGCGCCTGGGACATCGCCCCTGCCCCAACTGTGGCCAGGACGTCCCGCCCTCCTCCAATCTCGCCAACGCGGAATGGGAGGGTGAAGCCAGCGCGGACGACGATGCTCCCGCTTCAGGAGAAACTTTTCCCTGCCCACATTGTGGCGCGCCTGTTCCAGAGCTTGGCATGGCGCATTTTTCCTTTAATAAACCCGACGGGGCCTGTCCAACCTGCACTGGCCTGGGCAGCGTCCATCAGGCTAATCTCAACCGCCTGGTCGATGAGCAGAAGAGCATCCCGGATGGCGCTGTCGTCGGCTGGGACATCAATTATCTCAGCCGCTACACAACTACACTGGAGGCTGCCGCTGCCCATTACGGGTTCGTTTTCGATCTCGCGTTGCCGATCAAAGACTACACACAGCCGCAACGCGACCTGCTGTTCTTGGGCGCGGAGAGTCCCCGCTTTCGCCGCCACTTCCCACAGGTCGAGCCGCCAACCACCGTGCGCCAGGGACGCTTTGAAGGCATCGCCACCAACCTCATGCGGCGCTACGCTGAACACCTCCACGAACATATCAATGAGGCAGATTATCGCGACAAGCTGGAAGAGTTCATGATCACCCAGACCTGTCCCGATTGCGATGGCACTCGTCTGCGCCCTGAAAGCCGGGCCGTGACCGTCAACGGGCAGAGCATCATCGCGCTCTCGCGTCTGCCACTCGATGATCTCGGTGCCTGGGTGGACGCTCTGCCCGCCGTTTTCAGCCCCGATGAAATGCTCATCGCCGAGTCTATCCTGGTCGAGCTGAATGGAAGCATCGCGCGTCAGATCGAAGTCGGCGTCGGGTATCTGACCCTGGAACGCGCCTCGCCGAGCCTTTCAGCGGGTGAGGCCCAGCGTCTGCGCCTGGCTTCGTTGCTCGGCTCAGGTTTGAGCGGCGTACTGTACGTGTTCGACGAGCCAACCATCGGGCTGCACCATCGCGACACCCGCCGCCTGATCGACGTCTTGCGGCGTTTGCGTGACCTGGACAATACCGTCCTCGTCATCGAACACGACCTGGAGATGATCGCCGCCGCCGATTACGTAGTCGACTTCGGTCCGGGCGCTGGCAAGCACGGTGGCCAGGTGGTCGCCGCTGGCACCCCGGCTGAAATTGCGCAACAGCCCGCCTCACTCACCGGCGATTACCTGGCTGGGCGCGCATCCATCCCTGTCCCAGAGCACCGGCGCGTCCCCAACGGCAAAGCCATTACCATCCACGGCGCGCGCCAGCACAACCTCCAGGACATCACCGTGTGCCTGCCGCTGGGCCTGCTGGTGGCCGTCACGGGTGTCTCCGGGTCAGGCAAATCCTCGCTCATCTTCGATATCCTCGACCGCGCCATGCGTCAGCGCCTATATGGTGCGAGCGACACTCCTGGTACCCACGACACGATTGAAGGTATCGAATATCTCGACAAGATCGTCACCATCGACCAGACACATATTGGGCGCATCCCGCGCTCGAATGCCGCGACCTATTCTGAGACGTTCACCTCCATCCGCGAGGCCTTTGCCGCGACTCCTGAAGCGCGCCGCCGTGGGTTAACTGCCCGCCACTTCTCCTTCAACGTCGCGGGTGGGCGCTGCGAGCGCTGCGAAGGCACCGGCGTCCTGACCGTCAAGATGCATTTCCTGCCGGACGTGGAAGTGCGCTGCCCGACCTGTCACGGGCGCCGTTTCACTCGCGAGACCCTCGCAGTGCATTACCGCGAGCATGACATTTCCCAGGTGCTCGATCTGACCGTCGAAGAGGCTCTGGCGCTGTTCCAGGATGTGCCCGCCGCCCTCTCGCGTCTCCAGGTGCTCTCTGACGTCGGCCTGGGCTATCTCCAGCTTGGGCAGCCAGCCACCACCCTTTCAGGCGGTGAGGCCCAGCGCGTCAAATTGGCCAAAGAACTGGGCCGCCGGGTCAGCGGGCGCACGCTCTATCTCCTCGACGAGCCGACCACCGGCCTGCACCTGGCCGATACCGCCCGTCTATTGGGAGTGCTCCAGCGCCTCGTGGATGCAGGCAACACTGTGCTGGTCATCGAGCATAACCTGGAAGTGGTCTGGGCCGCCGATTGGGTCATCGACCTCGGCCCGGAAGGTGGGGCAGCCGGCGGCAAGCTGATCGCACAGGGAACGCCCGAACAGATCGCTCAGACCGTCGGTTCGTACACCGGTCAGGGTTTGCGGGAAACGGTGAAAATTTCAAACGGCTCATAGCTATGAAGCCTGTGAGGGGACTATTTTCCCCAGGCTTTTAACCACGGCATTGTTTGGCTCACGTTGACGGCACTGCTTATACAGGTGGGTGATTTTTGTCTCTTTGCTGGGCAGGCTGATGGCCCGGACAATCGGCAACGCTTCGAGAGGCACGTGGCAGCACGCAGAGATATCGCCTTGCAGCGCATAGGTCTTCGCCTCTTCTATCAATAGATTGACCTGCCAGCACGTGAGTTCTGGATTCAGGTTTTTTCTCGCGATTGCTAAGGCCTGATGCGCTTCATCAAAGCGGCCAAACAATGCCAACGCTTTCGCTCGCTCGATATAGATACTCGTCAGATCTGTTTTCACGAAGCTGCCATCCGGTGCCAAATTGCCTTTGCGCGCAATGTGGGCAGCTTTGCGAAAGTAGGCGAGGCTTTAGGCAGCGGACGCCCGGATGTGAGCAAGATTGGAGAAGTTTTTGCGCAGGTTTGATGGTAGAATATCTTGTATGCAATGAGGGAGCGGAAGACCTTTGTGCGCAAGACTGACAGGCCCGGCGTTAGCGCATCTCGTGACGAAATCTCATGGACCCGATAACTAGCAAGCATGCTCTGATCGGGGCCGCATCAATTCAGGCTTTGCCGCTCTCCTTTGTAAAGCCCATCGGGGCCGATTCTCGCACATGAGCAGGAAGAGGCGATCAGCTTCGGCCCGCTCATAGAGCGGGCCAACGTGAGCTGTTAGATTGTGTGAGCAGAAAGCGAACGCCGGGCTGATACGAATGCCAATACGATTGATGTGAGAGAATATATATTTCAATTCCGAGGAGGAGTTTATGAGCCAGAATGCCATGAAGCGTCTGTATCTGATGCAGGTTGGGTCCATGCCGCAATACCAGATTCCGATTGTGTGCTATCTAGTGCAAACGGGTGACGGCAAGAATATGCTGATTGACAGTGGTCTCCCGGAGATGATGCCTGAAGGAGAATCGGAGTTCGAGAATGGGCAGGACGTTATCGAGCAGTTGGCGAGCATTGGCTTACAACCGGACGATATTGATACAGTCATTTCGACGCATTATGATATCGACCATGCCGGAAGACACGCGGCATTCACGAAGGCGCACTATGTTGTTCAGCGTGTGCATCATTTGGATGCGGCGAGCAACCCACGTTTTGCTGCCAATCGACCCCAATGGGATCAGCCAATGGAGCGCATTCGGCTGGTGGACGGGGACACGGAACTGCTGCCGGGGCTGGAGCTGATTGAGACGAGCGGGCATGTGCCGGGACATCAATCGGTGCTGGTGCGGCTGCCCAAAACGGGGGCGATTTTATTGCCGATTGACGCGGTCCCCTTCGGCGAGGGCTTTACCCGTGACGAGCAGGACGACGGGAGCAACCCGGACGCCGAAGCGATCCGCGCCAGTACGATGAAACTGCTTGATCTGGTCGAACGGGAGCATATCGGGCTTGTGATTTTTGGTCATGACAAGGAGCAGTGGAAAGGGCTGAAAAAGCTGCCGGAGTATTACGAGTGAGGATGCGGCTCATGTCCACTTCGGGGGCTTACTGCCTGCTTGTTTTCTTTGAGGAGAGAAAGCAGCAAACAATACCTTCCCAAAGTGGACACCAGCTTTATGTGACCTTGACTGTATAAACGGTTCCCGGTGCTGCTTCTCCATAGAGCCAGCGACGCAATGGTTCACAATCGTATCCGGGGTCCGTCCCCAAGTGCTCCAGGGCTGCTTGCTCCTCCACCCAATGGGCTGAGAGAACCAGACCATCAGGATCTTGTGGGCTGATCTGGCCAGCCACGTCGCAAGCAAAATGACACGCGAGCCATTCCTGGATGCCCTCCTCTGTCTCGCGAAGCACCTGGAGAACGAAAGCAATCGTTGGCGTTCCAACAAGGGTGAGGCCCGTTTCCTCAAGCAATTCCCGTTGGAGACCTACAAGAAGCTCTTCTCCTGATTCAACCTGGCCACCTGGGAGTCCCCAGTAAGGGCGCGGATCGCCTGGATAGGACTGTTGCACGAGCAACAGATCTCCATGAAGTCGCGCCACTCCCGACGCGATAAGTTTACAGTGATGATATGACATCTTCAACTCCTGTCCAATTTGGGATGAAAGGATGGTTGGAAACAGTGCATGCAGCTAGCCTTGACCATATTGTAATAGAGGAGTCAGCTTCCCGATCAGGTAAGAGATCTATCACCCGCCTGCTCTCCAGGTCCACTAGGACGGTACCGAACCGGCAGCCTCGTCGAAACGAAAAATCGTCTATCCCAAGGTAGAGAATTGAAGCAGGAGGGGCATCAGGGAGATCCATGACGCGGCGCAGGATCGTCTGACGAGTGGTCTGGATACCTAAACGGGCGGCAAGTCGAACTCCCCCTTTGCCACAGGTTGCTAGCCCGATGGAGGTGATCTGCTGGCAGTAGCGCATCGTCATCCTGACCAATGGCTCCACAAAGGCTGGGAGCCGCTCGGCGAACACTTTCCGAGGGCAAAGGAGATTGCGGTAGGAAAATTTGCGAACGGTCAGGAAAAGTTGGACACGACGGCCTGCGCAGGGAACATCACGCAAAGTCCGGTGATAGTGACAATGGATTGATGATGATGGCTCAGAACAGGCTGGACACCTCGATGTGGGAGTGGTTGCAACGACCTCGACGCTCATACCGTTTTCAGTGATTTGAATGTGCTCAACGAGCATTCCTTCTGGCAAAGAAAACAAGGATGTTCCTTCCATCATGACCTCATTCTTGGCAATGAAAGACGCTTCTAGAAGGAACTATATCACTCTTGATATATCTATTCCAAGCAAGCGAACATTAAGCCCCCGAAGTGGACATGAGCCGATTAATTTGGGATTTACAGGGAAATGCGCGCCAAAACATACGTAGCTCGCACCCACAAAGACCTGTGCGATTTTTAGCGTTCCAGCAGCACGCGAATCTTCAGGGCGATTTGCAGCGAGAGACGCAGTTCAGCATCTTCCAGCGAGCGGCCCAGCAACTCTTCGATGCGACCCAGGCGGTAGAGCAGCGAGTTGCGGTGCAGGTGCATCAAGCGGGCGGTCTCGCTGAGATTGCCGTTGCAGCGGAAGAAGCCCTCCAGCGTTTCCAGTAGCGTCTGATTGCCGCGGCTCTCTGCGTCGAGCAGGGGACCGAGCGTCTCCTGGTAAAAGTCCAGCAGGGTTTGTTCGCCGTAAAGGGGAGAGAGCAGGCGATAGATGCCCAGGCGGGCAAACGAGTGAAGTTGACCCTCGCCAAACAAACGGCGCCCGATCTCCAGGGCTTGCTGAGCCTCGCGCCAGGCCTGGGGGATGCTCTGGAAGTCCCTGGCGAGCTGGCCGAGGCCGCCAGTATAAAAGGGTATGGAACGTGCGTTGCGGGGCTGGAGCCGTGCCTGGACGCGTTCCAGACTGCTCAGTATGGCTTGCTCGTCACCAGGCCGGGCGTCTGTCTCCTGGGGGCTGCCATTGCTGGTCGAGGGCAGCAGCGCCATGACGCGGCGTGGTTCGTGGACCACCCAGGCATCCGGCCAGGTGCGCAGCAGTTCTGCGCGAAGATGTTTGCTCCACCGGGCGTGGAGGCCGCCGGTGGGTGAGAGCGTTTCAGATGGGGAGAGTTCGAAGATCACAACAGCCCGTGACGCGCTCAGGTCGTGCCCCAGCAGGCGCGCGCGTGCCAGCATCTCCTCGGCCTGCTGATAATTGCCCTGTACCACATCCATAAACGCCTCGCTCTGGTAGCGGCTCTCGACTTTGCTGCGTTCGCGTTCACGGGCGAATTCCAGCGAAAGGATCGGGGCGACCTGGCCCATAAGCAGGCGCTCAAGGTGGTCAAAGTCGCCATAGGGCCCGATGAGGGAGAGATAGCCAACGACCTCGTGGGGCAATTGGATCGGCAGCATGACCCGCGCCAACCCCTGTTTTTGTAGGGCCTCGTCGCTCAAATCGTCGGGCAGCGTTTGCCCTGCCAGGTCAGGAGGCACGGCCTGGCAACGGATGGTCTGTTCCGCGTTGTGCAGGATGACCCATTTGTGGCAGACCGTGGCCAGGTGAGTACAGACACCTTCGATGCCCGCTCCAGAAATGCTGAGCTGCATCAACTGGTGGGAGATCTCACCGGCCTGACGCTCGATCTCGCCGCGAAAACTGACGACAAAGGTGATGACATCGCGTTCAATTTCTTCAAGGGGGGCATTGAGTGGAAGGAGAATCAGGGGCAGATGAAGCTGGTCGGCGCTGCTCAGGGATTCGGCCCCCAGTGCTTCAAGCGAGGAGGCCGCGACCGCCACCGCCGCCACGCGTTCTCTGTGCAGGCTCTTGAGCAACTGGGGCAGCGTCTCGTCCAGGCGGCGCAACTGGGCGAGGCCGAGCAGAGCGAGTTCTCCCCCGCGCACGCTTTCAAACGCCGGAAGGCGCGCTCGCATACGCATAGCCCAGGTGACGCGCCGTTCCAGACCCTCACCTCCCGCTGCCAGATGGGCGTCGCGCGAGATCAGCAAGGTCAGAATATTGCGCACCGAGGCCGAAGTCACAGGGGATGGAGAACCGCTCATCAGTTGTCGCTCTCAGAGATAGTTTCAACCCTCAGGGATTTTATTTAAGAATCCCTGTATCACTCGTGTCACCTTCTCAGGAGAGGAAACGAGCTATATTAAGGATAGCACCAACGGCAAGCTGGCTGACCATTTCCTCAATACTGGCGCGTTTTTGCACGAAAAAATAGATGCTTCGCTCGTTCAAAAGGGAAGCGCGGCGATTAGCGCCGCGCTGTCGTGGCGGGAGTGCCACTGCTTTTCTGAGCCTTGCGCTTCAGCTCCGCTTTTTTGGCGGAAACACGATGTTTGCGCCAGGCGACGCGTTTGGTCTTGTTCATGCTCTTGTTCCTTTCTGCTTATTCTTCATTATCGTTCGAATCCTCGAAATCGACCTCGTTCATCTCTTCGGCCTCGTCGCCGCCGTCATAGTATTCGTCGTCGCTGCCCATCTCGTCGTCGTCGTCGTGGTCACGGCGCACCATACTATCCTTAATGTACGCGCGGATCGTATCACCACCACCCTGTGAGGGGAAGCTGACCTTGCCGAACATCGTGGGGTGCTGATATTCCTCGCGGATAATCAGACGCACCTGACCGTGCTCCATCACCAGGATCGCAGCCGCGTACCGGTTGCCACCTTTCATGAAATTAATCAGACGGTTGGCCAGGC
This sequence comes from uncultured Ktedonobacteraceae bacterium, assembly GCA_964250225.1. GTDB lineage: Bacteria > Chloroflexota > Ktedonobacteria > Ktedonobacterales > Ktedonobacteraceae > Paraktedonobacter. The sequence goes on from CAXUEY010000137.1 coordinate 13,342, forward strand.
GTGGCTCGATCTGGCCAAGATCCTCGTCAGCTCCGTTGCGCACCAGGACGGTGTGGCCGATCACATGCAAATGCACTTTATCGCCCACTGCCACTCGTGCCAGCACCGCTTTGGAGCCCACGTTCAGTAATTCAGTGACCCCCGTTTTGCCAGTCTCTTCAATAAAAAGCTGCGGATCAAGCCGTCCGCTGCCGGTATGGACCATTTGCGGCGAATTTTCCTGCAAAAGCGCCAGGCGGTCCAGATTCTTTTTGGCAATCGTATTTTTGGGGTTATAGATCAAGGTTTGCGAGTACGCTGCGCGCGCCTCTGTGTATTGCCCCAATTCGCTGTACGCCTTGCCAAGACGATTATACGCCTCTGTCTCGCCAGGAAACATTTGCAGAATGTTCTTGTTGGTGAGAACAGCCTCATCCCACTCGCTGGTCTGCGCCTGTTTGATGGCCAGATCAGTCCATTGTTTTTTCAACCGCGCCTTCTCTTCGGTTGATTGTGCTTGTGTCATTACGCCTCCTCGTCCGCACGGGATATTCGCTAGATAACCTCGCCCATTATACTCTACCTACGCAAGACCTTGATGATGCAGTTTGTCCCGACGAAAAAGATTCCTCTTTATTTCGCGGTAACGAACGCTTAGCTCAGTGTTCCCGCCGTCACAGCCGAGAGCAACGACCCTTGCAGAGACCAGGAAGTGGCTTTCTCAATGCGCACCTGGACCATATCACCGGGTTGCACCTGGCGTGTCTGTTCGGATTCCGCTGCTGGCTGTGGGAAGAAAACCCATTTATTGGTGCGATTGCGCCCCTTCCATTGCTGGCGGCCATGACTGTCGTTGGTCTCCTCGATCATGACCTCTTCAATCTTGCCCACCAGTTCCTGATTCAGCTCCAGCGCGATACGGGCCTGGACATCTTCCAGCGCGTGCAGGCGGCGTTTTTTCTCCGTCAGAGGCACATCATCCTCCCAGCGCGCAGCAACCGTGCCAGGGCGCACTGAATAGGCTGCCACATGCACGACGTCGAAGCGAATCTCTTCGAGCAGGTCCAGGGTGTGCTGGAATTCCTCCTCGGTCTCACCACAGAAGCCTACAATGACATCGGTTGAAAGCGAAATGCCGGGCCAGAGTTTGCGCACACTGGTAATCTTCTCGCGATACTCGTCCAGCGTATAGCCGCGTTTCATGCGTTTCAGGCAATTGTCATCGCCCGATTGCACCGGGATATTGAGGTGCTCACAGACTTTGGGCAAGTGTGCCATATGCTCGATCATACTGTCGGTCATATGACGCGGATACGAGGTCATAAAACGAATACGCTTTAGGCCCTCGATCTCGCTCAAGTGCGCCATCAGATGGGCCAGGTCGGGTTGGTTGGGCAGGTCCAGTCCATACGCCTCAACGGTCTGGCCCAGCAGGGTGAGTTCTCTGGCACCCTTTGCCACCAGCATGCGCGCCTCGGTGACAAGCTCGTCCACCGGGCGGCTACGTTCGCGTCCGCGGCGATAGGGTACGATACAATAGGTGCAGACCTTATTGCAGCCCAACACGATGGGCAGCCAGGCTGTTGGGCTCGTCTGGACCGGCTCAAGTTGGGTAGGATAGTGCGCGATGCGTTCGCCGGGCTTGGGTGTGATCGCCATCGGCAGGACCGTGCGCTTGCCGGTCAGCGGCAGGTTGAAAGCGGCGATAGTTGGTTGCGCGGGCGCGGGGGTACTCGTCTCTTCTTCGTCGGGAGCCATAAACTCCACATCCAGGCAGCCCGCGCCAGAGATAGGCGTCCAGCGCTCCTCCAGGAAGCGCGGCAGAATATCGGCCTGCTCAACCTTCAAAAAGAGATCGATATGTGGATAGCGTTTGCTCAGCTCATCGATAGTCTTCTGGTTGCCAATCATACAGCCCATCAACGCGACCAGCAAATCATCGCGTTTCTCTTTGGCATGTTTGAGTTGTGCGAGCTGATTATGCGCTTTCTCTTCCGGCGCTTTCCGCACACTACACGTATTCAGTATCACCAGATTGGCCTGGTCCATGCCAGTCTCTTCCCAGCCGAGTTCATCCAGCAGCGCCTGAATGCGCTGCGAATCGGCCTGGTTCATCTGGCAACCAACCGTCCAAAGGTGATAACGACCTCTGGCTATCGAGGTTGTCGTGGTCATTGGTCTTGCCCCTCTCCGAGCAGTCAACGGGTGGATCTCCGTCCGTGATGATCGCGCCTGTATGATCGAGATTATTCCTGGATTCAAGTTGCTTATTATACACCAGAAAAGGGCTACTGCATAGTGCTGAAAGCGACTGATTTTTCCGCAACGTACCAGAGAGAGAGAGAGAGCACCTTTTCAGCGTGAGTCGCCTATCATAAAATGACGTTTTGTGTCCATAATAAAAGAAACAGGAATCCATTGCGCACAGAGAGGAAGTATATCATGACAAAACTCTACATTGCTCTGGATGAAGCGCTGGC
>CAXUEY010000138.1:0-15773 GCA_964250225.1 uncultured Ktedonobacteraceae bacterium
GAATCTGGGAGAGTGCCTGATTGTACAGGTTTTTCGCCGCAAACGCTGCCTGATCTATTATCGCAAAGCGGGGATCGGTCCGTTTGACTCGGTGCTGCTCAACAAGCTGCATGGCCTGTCCCTTTCTTCTTTCTTCTTCCGAGACGCTTCCGGTTATCCATCTCGTTTGCCCTTGCCATCCGTTTGCAATTCTTGCGTAATCCGCTCCGTCTTGCGTTTGGCCCGCCGTTGCCCGTACAGGCGCGCCGTAAACGAGTACACGATGACCACCAGATCGGCAAGGAGGTCGTCTTTGTCGTTCTCTGTCACGTTGACCACCTCAATGCTTCTTCCGGCTATGCCCAGAAGCGTTTCCAGGTAGTGAAAGTCAAAGCGGGTCAACCGATCCTTCTGCTCAACGACAATCCGGGTGGCCTGCTGATCTTTGAGCAGGGCTAACAACTTCGGGCGGCTCTCGTTGACACTTCCACTGGCTATGGTAGCACAGGCAACCCGCCTCGTCAAATAAGTCGAGCATTAGTCTAAACATAGCAATGGAGTTATGTTAGAGGGGATTTGCTCAGCCACGTTCCTCAAAAAAACGCGCCACCGCCTGCTCGTGAAGCGGAAAGGCCAGGAGGATGGGTTTTGTAATCATCATCCGCTCTTGTGTCTCAGCGGTTGCTGTAAATGCTGGTAGAGCAGCTTTTTGCAGAGTGGGCCCTTTCGCGAAGATGAGCAAGATGTTATCATTCAGGCTCGACAAAGCAGTGAAAAGCGAGAAAGACTCGCCTGGCACATGCACCAGCGTTTCCTCCTCCAATTCGCGGCTGGCTGCTACCTGCCAGGTCTCTCCATACTCGATGAATCCCCCCGGCAGTGCCCATTGGCTGACTTGTGGGGGAATCGCGCGTCGCACAACAAGAATGCCGGGCACGCTCCCCTCTACAGGCTGCAATATACATACGACCGGCTTTGGATTGTTAAATGTCAGACGTCCACAATGGTCACACTGCACGGGCCACTGGTGTGTCTCAGGAAATACAGAGCCACAATATTCACAATGTTGCTGCATTCGATGAGCCATAATCGGGATCTCCCTTTTATATGTGATTCCAAATAACCACTATTGAGTATACATTATGATTGGTCTGATGAGAAAAGCCTGCTTCCACTTCTACAAATGGTAATCAGAAAAGATAGATAGGACACTGATCTATAAAATAGAAGCTAGTTTTGTGAATCGGTGTGACGCCAGATAAACGGAAGGAGAGAATCTATGTTTCAATTAAAAGGGGTATTTAGTGGTTTTTCAGTGAGCGACCTGGCAAAAGCCAGAACATTTTATGCTGAAACTCTTGGATTACAGGTGAAAGATGAAGGCGTAGGGATCGGGCTGCATTTGCCTGGAGGTGGTACAGTCTTTGTCTATCCCAAAGACGATCACCAACCAGCTACGTTCACTATTCTAGATTTTGTCGTTGAAAATATCGATGAAGCAGTAGATGAACTCACCAGACGGGGCGTACAGTTTGAGCGCTATAAAGATGGTCCACAAGCTGACGAAAAGGGCATCCTCCGCGGTCGCGCCCTACACATGGGCCCGGATATCGCATGGTTTAAAGATCCGGCTGGTAACATTCTTGCGGTTTTGCAGGCAGAATAACTTTCAATAGTATAAGTGTGCATTGCCACATTTACAGGCAAAAGTGTTATTCACTCCAGAGAAGCAGATTTTGGCTGATCTGGCGATAGCGCATAATAGATAGTTATTCCAGTCGCCAGACCAGTCAACGGTTACTATATTGCGCGTCCTCCTGTAACTTCGAGCACATGCCCAGAGACATAATCTGAGAGAGGTGAAGCAAGGAACAACATCGGCCCGGCAGCTTCCTCAGGCGTGCCAGGGCGACCCAGAGGGATGAGCATAGGAGCCATCGAGCGCATGGCGTCGGGTACGCCCAGGGCGATCTCTTCACCGTCGCGTTCAAGCTTCTCGGCGCTCTCTTTTGCTGCCGTCAGGCGTGTCTCAATAAAGCCGTAGCACACAGCATTTGCCTGGATATTGTAGCGCCCCCATTCTTTGGCAAGCGTTAATGTCACCCCTACAATTCCTGCTTTTGCGGCTGAGTAATTCACCTGACCAGCATTTCCGTACACCCCTGAAACAGAGGAAACATTTACGATTTTGCGAGGGTTGGCGCGCCCATTGGCTGCTTGCTCACGTTTGGATACCTCTCTGATGAATGTAGCAGCTTCCCGCAAGATCCGAAAAGGGGCGGTAAGGTGGACATCGATCATGGCGTACCACTGTTTATCCGACATATTCTGAATCACGCCGTCCCAGGTGTAGCCAGCGTTGTTGACGATAATATCCAATCCGCCAAAGCTGTCGAGCGTCGCCGAGATAAGTTGTTTGGGAAAAGCGGGGTTAGTGACATCACCAGGCACAACTAAAGCCTTTCCGCCTGCGTTCCGAATGGCAGTAGCGGTCTCCTCTGCTGGCTTGGGATCGAGATCACTTACCACAACAGCAGCCCCATGCTCCGCAAAGAGTCTCGCCGCAGCAGCCCCAATACCACGTCCAGAACCGGTCAAAATAGCAACCTTTCCATCGAGTAAGCCCATTTTCTTTCTTCCTTTCACGATACGTAGGATATGGCTCGCCAAAAAACATATCTCTATTCTACACGAGAAAGCAGGGCAATGGGGATGCCCTTTACCTTCTTCCTCCCCCTGCCTCAATCCGATCACTTCGCTCAAAAATCTCCTTACTATTCTCTCCGACGTAATACACAATAATTTCCACATTTCTTGCGACAATATAATGTCGTGTAGAAAACTTATTGGGGAGATTAGGGGCTTGCCCTGATGAAAAATAGCACGCAAAAATGCAAGCATCAAGTTGTTAACATCGGCCAATGAGCGAGAAATATGCCTCTCGCTCATTAGCGCTTCACACTCCTTCCCTATGTATTCATGCGATCATCTCCTTCTCTTCAGGCTGTCGTGTCTGCTTTTCTAAACGGCAATCTTAAAGACACAGGCATCTTTCGTTTTCCATAAGGGAACAGGACTTTTGTCGATAGCATCCTCTTATCTAGCATTATCCTTACATCGCGCTCTTTGCTGTTTCTATTCTCAACAATTATTGCAGCCAGCAGACGTTGTTTCAGATGTTTCTCCCTTTTTCCTACCAGGCTACTTTCATTGCATTATGTCAATCAAACCGCTTCTTAGATAGCGGTGGATCACCATCGTCTTCCTGCCTCTCTCCAGATCGCTGACGGTCCGATCAGTCCATCTTTTGCATTTGGCTAGTTTGACAGTTACGGGTCTCCAGTAACCACTAGCACAAGCCGGCGACAGACAGTAGCTCAAGAAGGGAAAACCAGGCGAAAGAGCCATACTATCCCAAAGCAAGTGATCAATAAATCAGGCAAAATCGACCCAAAAAGCCGGAAGAGCGTTAGCCAGCAACGTTGACACTCTCTTTTAGCGACGGGTACAATAACATTGCCAATAAACTCAGTAGGCAAGCTCTACTCTTGCGTTTTGCACATAAAAGGATGAGGCAATAAAACGATGAAGATGTATGTCTGTGTTAAACAGATCCCCGATCCTAACACTGTGGTTAGTAAGCTCGACCCGGCTACCAAACGGCTCGTGCGCAGCGGCGTCTCGCTCGTGCTTGACCCAGGAGACGAAACCACGATTTCTGCCGCGATTAAGCTGCGCGATACCCTGGGCAATAGCGAATTGACGGCTGTTTGCATGGGTCCGGCCAGTTCTCAGGAGGCCATGCGCCGCGCCCTGGCGATGGGTGTGGACAAGGCTATTCTGGTGACTGATCCCGCCCTGGGCGGCTCCGATGCTATCGGCACGGCACGCGTGCTGGCTCAGGTCTTGCGCAAAGAGGGCGCGGAACTGATTTTCTGCTCCACCGAGAGCACCGATGGCTATACCGGCATGGTACCAGGCGGCATCGCCGAATTTTTAGGCATCCCGCAGTTGACCTTCACCCGCGAGATCAAAGTCGAGGGCAACAAAGCTACGGTCCACCGCGTCACCGGCGCTGGCTACCAGGTCGTTGAAACGAGCCTACCAGCTGTGGTGACGATTGCCAGCGGCTCGTTTGAGGCGATTTACCCGACGATGAAGGGCATTATGGGCGCGAAGAAGAAGCCGTTTACGCAGATGAGTCTGGCGGATCTGGACCTGGATGCCTCCGAGGTTGGCGAGGCGGGCGCGCGCGAACGCGTGCTGGCAATTGGCGCGGCTGAGGCACGCGCGGCTGGCCAGATTATTAAAGACGAAGGCGATGCGGCGACAAAAATTGCGGACTTTTTGCAGCGCAACTCGTTGCTCTAGCTATTTTCAGGAGGAGAAATCATTATGGCAAAAACTATCTGGATACTGGTCGAAACCGAGAATGGCCAGCCCGCCCGCTCCTCTCTGGAGGTGCTGAGCAAAGCTGCCAAGCTGGGTCGCGCCGAAGCCCTCGTTTTTGGCGCCGAGGCCGCGACGGTCGCTCCCATGCTGGGCGAATATGGCGCGGCAAAGGTCTATATCCACGCGGACCCGGCCTACGATACTTATTTAACCCTGCCTGCGACGGATACGATCAGCGAACTGATGACCACGCACAAACCCGATCTGCTGCTCTTTCCAACTACCTACGACGCCCGTGATATCGCGGCGCGCCTGAATGTGCGTCACAACCTGGGCTTGATTACCGACGCCACCGATCTGCAATACGCGGGCGATGAGCTGCAAGTCACCGTTCCCTGGGGCGGCGAAACGGTCGTCACCGCGACCCATCCACAGGGCGGCACGGGCGTAGTACTGGCCCGTCCCAAAGCGTTCAGCATTGAGAAGGGCGCGGGCAACAACGCTGAGATCGAAACCGTGAATGTCACGCTCAACAGCGCCTCACAGTGCATCAAGGTGCTGGAGCGCATTGAAGAGAAAAGCACAGGGCCGGCCCTGGAAGACGCCAACGTGATCGTCAGCGGCGGACGCGGCCTGGTCAAAGCGGAAAACTATCACCTGGTGGAGGAGCTGGCAACAGCCCTGGGCGGCGCACCTGGCGCGACTCGCGCTATCGTGGACTCCGGCTGGTTACCCTATAGCTACCAGATCGGTCAGACCGGCAAAACGGTCAAACCCACGCTCTATGTCGCCTGCGGTATCAGCGGCGCGATTCAGCATCTGGCGGGCATGAAAGGCTCCAAGTATATTGTAGCGATCAACAAGGACGAGCACGCGCCAATCTTCGCCTCGGCTGACTTCGGTGTGGTGGGCGATACCCTGACCATCCTGCCACAGTTGATTGCCGAGGTGAAGAAGCGCAAAGCGCATTAAGCACTCCCGGATTGTTCACTACGCCTGTGTATGATTAAAATTGCAATTATACACAGGCTATAATGGAGGTTTTTCTTATGACCCCCCTTTCACCAACCGGGAACTGGATCGGGACGGTACTCTTTGTCCTGTTGTTCCTCACGGGCATTGGCATCTTTGCTGTGCGCGCGGGCGAACTGGTCGTGCTGCTTGCAAAGGGACGTCGCGAGGACCGTACTGACCGCCTGGATGATCGCATTGGCGAGTTCTTTAAAGTTGTGCTGGGCCAGAGTGGTGTGCTTCGCGACCCCATTCCCGGCCTTGCACACTTTGTTACCTTCTGGGGCTTTATCATCATTCAGATTGGTCTGCTCGACCTGATGATACGAGCCTTCGGTTTTTCGATTCCCTTTATTGGCGGGAATCCTGCTTTTGTAGCGACACTTGATGTCTTTGTCCTTCTGGTCGCGGTTGCCCTGATTGTTTTTGCTATCCGACGCGCAGTCTTCCATCCAAAGCAGCTTGATAGCTTCCGCCACGGTCCCTGGGATGGCTATATCATCCTGGGCCTGATCCTGGCCGTGCTGGTCACCCTGGCCCTGGTCGAGGCGTTCGCTTACGCAGCGACGGGTGGAGCGGAATGGTCGCTCTTTGGCCAGTGGTTCGGTCCACTGTTTAGCTCGCTGGGCGACACCACCAATGTCGTACTCTTCCGCGTCTTCTGGTGGCTGCACATCAGCGTGGTGCTCTACTTCCTGGTCTACCTGCCACGCTCCAAGCACCTGCACCTGTTGGCCACGCCGTTCAACGTCTTCTTCCGCAGTTACAAACCACTGGGCGCGCTGCCCTTGCTGGAAAATATTGAGGAACGTGAAGATTATGGCGTCTCCAAAGTCGAGCAGTTCACCTGGAAGCAACTGCTGGACGGCTACGCCTGTACCGAGTGTGGACGCTGCAATACGGTCTGCCCGGCCACCGCTACCGGCAAACCACTGCTGCCCAAAGAGATCATTCTGGGTGTCAAAGAGGCGGTCTTCGCCGATAGCGCGGAGATTCTGGGCAAAGATAGCCTCTGGGTCAATCTGGGACCGCTGGGAACGCGTTCAGGCTCGATGATGCGTGAGAAAGAGCCAGAAGCACTGGTGGGCGGAGCGATCTCAACCGACGCGCTGTGGGCCTGCACGACCTGTAGCGCGTGCATGGAGATCTGTCCGGTCTCTATCGAGCATGTGCCGAAAATCGTGGATATGCGCCGCCACCTGGTAATGGAGGAGAGCGAATTCCCAACAGAGGTCACTTCGCTCTTCAATAACATCGAGCGCAACGGCAACCCCTGGGAGTACAGCAACGATACGCGTGCCCAGTGGGCCGCCGGTCTTGAGGTGCCGCTGATGGGCGAGAACCCCGACGCCGACGTACTCTACTGGGTCGGCTGCATGGGTTCGTTCGATCAGCGCAACAAGAAGGTCGCAACGTCTGTAGCGAAGATCCTCAAGGCAGCTCACGTCAACTTCGCCATCCTGGGGCCAGAAGAGTCCTGCACAGGCGACCCCGCGCGCCGCATCGGTAACGAGTACCTGTGGCAGATGCAGGCGCAGCAGAACATCGAGACCCTGGATGGCTACGGCTTCAACCGTGGCAAAGAAACGCATAACGGGCATAAGAATGGCACGGCGATCAAGCATCGCACGATCATCACGGCCTGCCCGCACTGTTTCAACACCATCGGCAACGAATACCCACAGCTCGGCGGCGACTACGAAGTCGTGCATCACACGGTCTTTATCGACAAGCTGCTGGCCGACGAGAGGATCACGCTGCCGGAGGACTTCGATCAGCGCAAACTGACCTACCACGATCCCTGTTACATCGGGCGCTACAACGGCGTTTATGATGAGCCGCGTCGCGTGCTGACGATGCTCAACAGCAAGGGAGTCACGGAGATGCAGCGCAACCGCAACAAGAGCTTCTGCTGCGGCGGCGGCGGTGGTCGCGCCTGGATGGAGGAGAAGATCGGCAAACGCGTCAATCAGACACGTATGCAGGAGGCGCTGGGCACGGGAGCCGAAGTGCTGGCAGCCGCCTGCCCGTTCTGTATCACTATGTTCGACGATGGCATCAAAGGCCTCGAGGCCGAGGACAAGATGCAGATTGAGGATATCGCCGAGATTGTGGCCAACGCGCTGGAGTCCAGCACACCCGACACCAGTGTACAGGGTGCCACGTTCTAACGTTTTCCGATAAATGGTTTCTAAAACGTCTCAAAGATTGTTTTGAGACGTTTTAGAAACCATTTATCTATATATTGTCGAGGTGCAACACATAGCCCTTCACTACCATATTTGGAGCCGGGTGAAAGTCGAGTTCGGGCGTGTGAACAAAACCCATACCCACATACATACGTTGGGCGACCTGCATCATATCCGTGGTGTGCAGGCCGAGCAGGGTTGCTCCCGTGACGCGCGCTCGCTGGATACACTCGTCTACCAGGGCGCGCCCGATGCCCTGGCCGCGTGCCTCTGGCGCGACAGCCAGCAGACGAAGCTCCGGCCAGCGTAAACCAGCCAGCGGGCCAGTATCCACGTGTGTCTCAGCGGGATAGAGCAGCACACTCCCCACAAGCGTGTGATCCCGCACAGCTACGATGCATTTCTCCGGCCCAACCTCTGCCAACGTCTCTTGAATATTCCGCCGATAACCCTCCCAGGCGGGCGCGGGCATCATATTTCTATATTGTGCGTAGGCAGCTACCGCCATATCCCGAATAGCATCGCGCTCGTCATCACGCGCATTACGTATAAGCATGTTCGTCATTTCTCTATTCTCTTTCTAAAATACCCTGTAAAAACTACAACCAGCCCTTCTCCTGCGCCATATGCGCGGCCTCGATGCGGTTGTGCGCGCCCAGTTTCTGGATGGCCACCGAGAGATAGTTGCGCACGGTCCCTTCGGAGAGAAAAAGCGAAGAGGCGATTTCGGCGATGCTCGCGCCGCGTGTGGCAGCGGCCAGCACTGCGCGTTCGCGTTCAGTGAGGGGGTTGTTGCCTTCGCTGAGCGCAGTCATAGCCAGAGTGGGATCGATGATACGTTCGCCTGCAATGGCTCGACGAATAGCTGTGGCGAGCTGGGTCGCTGGCGCGTCCTTGAGCAGGAAACCGACGACGCCGCTCTGCATGGCCTGGCGCAGATAGCCAGGCCGCCCAAAGGTTGTCAGGATCATGACGCGGCAGGACGGCAATTGCGTGTGCAGCGCGCCGGCAGCAGTGAGGCCATCGCAGCCAGGCATCTCGATATCCAGCAGGGCCACATCCGGCTGAGTCGTCAGTGCTTTAGGTACGACCTCGTCGCCGCGGCCCACTTCGGCGACAATCTCGATATCGCCCTCCAGGGTCAGCAGGGCCGCGAGCGCGCCGCGCACCATCGCCTGGTCCTCGGCCAACAAAACACGAATCATAGCTGCTCAATCCTCTCTTCCTGCTCATTATCTGACATCTCATCCAGCACGCGCAACATCCCCGTGGGCGTGAGAGTGCCAGGTGTCCGGGTACTCGTCACCTGTAGCCTCAACACCAGGGGGAGCGTGACGGCTAGACGAAAACCGCCGGTGGCGCGTGAGGCCGCCTCGAACTGTCCATCGACGGCCTTCACGCGTTCGGCCAGGCCGCGCAGACCGTTGCCCGCGTCCTCGCTCACACTGCTCAAAGCCCGGCCATCATCGGCGATCTCGACGCCAATGCTCTGCTCGTCGCGGGTGAGCGCGATCATACAATGATGGGCGCGGCTGTGCTTGATGACATTAGTCACGCCTTCGCGCACGGCCCACGAGAGAATCGCTTCGGCGGTTGGCGCGATGCCCGCGAGCAACTGCGTGTTGCCCTGATATCTGTAGGTGATGCCAGCGGCGGCCAGAATCTCCTGCGCGGCCTCCAGTTCGCTGGCCAGGGCGGGTTGACGATAGCTAGCCACGGCCTCGCGCACCTCTTGTAGGGTCGTGCGCGCCACCTGCTCGATATCGCCGATCTCGGTGCCCGCGCGTTCTGGTGAAACCGCGAGCAGGCGACGCGCCAGTTCGCTTTTGAGCGCGATCAGCGAGAGGTTATGGCCCAATAGATCGTGCAGGTCGCGCGCGATGCGCAAACGCTCCGCCGTCACCGCCAGGCGCGCAATCTCCTCGCGCGCGGCCCGCAGTTCCCCACTTGTCTTAATCACGCGCATCAGGAAGATCACGATAAGACCCACGATCACCACGTAGAAAAGCGCCGATCCGATACTATACACACTAAAGCCGAGCAGCCAGCCGCCCGCAGCGATAAGGAGAACAAGACTGATGATGATCTGCAAAGCTCGTTTGCCTGGAAAACGGCCTCCCGCATAGGCAATCGTAAAGATAAAGGGCGAGGACCAGGCAAAGTGATGCTCGCTCGCCAGCCACGCCAGGACGCAACTTAACACGACAAAAATAGCGAGTACTAGCCAGGCCGAGGTTTTTGTACGTTCCGTCGGCTGTGATGTCGCGACCAGGCGTCGGGCATTCTGCAAGGTGTGCCAGAGATAGAAAGCAATGAAAATGGCAAGCACGATAAAAGTTGCGATGATGCGCGGCAAGCTGGGGCCGGGGTGTTGCTGCAACCATTGAACCATATCTGGAATGAGAAAGGGCAGCCAGCTAACCCAGATCATCCACAAGATATAGGGTGAGCGGCTCATGTTTTTGGCAATCGTGGGCGTTTGTCTTGAATCAGTCATGTCTAACCTCCTCGCAAATACGCTCCCATTGTACAATGGAGGCGCGCGCTTCTCCAACACGCGCCCCCATGCTCCATCACCCGTTCCCACACCTGCTCACCAGCCGCCTCGCTACTGTACAATCACCGTCAGGTTCATGCCTGGATGGACCAGGCATAGGATGTGGTAGGTACCCGCGACGGCGAATGGCCCGATCTCCGTGCTATTCCCGCTGACCTGCCGATTGTTGACCAGCGGTGCGCCATTCTCCCGCGTGGTTTGGGCTTTGCCATTCTGCCATGTGCCATTGGCGAGAATATGGACCGCCGAACTATTGTCCATCAGGATCAGGCTTGAGCCTTTGGTGATCGTCACCGCTGGCTGCAAGAAGCTGCCCGCGTCCATGTGAATGGTTGGCACGCCGTTGGTGTAGGTTAATCCGGCAGGCGCCGCTGGTTGGGCGAGCGCGCCGATGAAAAGAGCGCCGATAATCAGGCCTGCCACCAGGCTCAAAAACACTGGCAGCCAGCGCGGGGCCTGCTGCGATCCCCCACGATAGTTTTGTATCGTCGCGCCCAGGCACCCTCCAAGCGCCAGGATTGCGGCTGCCAGGGCCACTACATCCCCAATAAAGTGGCCATATCCGCCATTGGGGCCTTTAGGATTGGCCAGGCTCTCTATGGCAAACGGCTCTACATAGATGATATAGAGGTTATATGCTGCAACCAGCGTAGCTACCAGCGTCGCCCAGCGCAACTTTGTGGCCAGCAGCACCAGGACTACCAGCCAGCAAGCCGTCGTGATCACAATATCCCGACTCGGAGCGCCTGTGCCTATCGTGATCGCAATAGCACCGGCAAGGCTGCCCAGAAACCCCACCACCGAGGCCCAGCAAGCGACCCGGCCAGGAGCAGAAAGTCGCCGACGCGCTGGTGCCTGCTTTGGAGTAACCTCCATGTTTGTTGCTTGTTTTTCTGCATTTTCTACGTTCATTGATTTTTTCCTTCCTTGCTCGATTGTTTGTTTATCTATAATTTCTTTGCCGCCCCGTCGCATCTCCATCATGTTCTCTGGTTATGAGTGTACAGGGAAAGCGGGCGCTGGGGTAGTGAGGACTATCATGAGTTGGGGATGACATTTGTCATATGCATCAAGCGTACAAATGCTCTTGTATTTTCCGCAATAACACCTTTCACTTTTGGCTTTCCAAAATATAGCCCGTTGCTACTATGTTTGGCTGCACAGCAATTTTGTGCGATACTGAGGCAGAGAAGAAGTTAGGCGAGGCTCATATGCTTTACAAGGAGGAAGCTGATGCCGATGATGCTCAATGAATCCGCGCCGTTAGAACGCTATGGACACAATTTGACCACACTGGCGAAACGCGGTGCCTTCGCGCCTCTCGCTGGTCAGGAAGCAGCAGTGAACCGCGTATTTCAGATTCTCCTGCGGGATAAAAAATGCAATCCCGTGCTCATAGGCCCTCATGAGGCCAAACGCTGGGCAATCGTGGCCGAAGCAGTTCGTCGGATGGCCGTGGGCGACGCGCCTGAGCCTTTACATCGATCATGTTCATCGCCTCGTTGGTGGCGAACCAGCGAAATACCCAATTGATGCTTTCGGCCTGCTCAAACCAGCCCTGGCACGCCGCGAGATCCAATTGATTGGTGCATGCACTCTGGAACAATATCGCCGCCATATCGAGCGCGATGCTGCCCTCCAATGCCGCTTCCAGGAAGTTATGGTGCCAGAGTAATGCGCACATTTTGATGTTATACAGAACATAGCATGTTTCGAAAGGCAGTACACAATGGAGACTCTGCATTCTTCCTCCACAGAACAGGCTGATGTCAGCTCAGCTCTGACCTCGCGGCGTTTTGAACTCTCAGATCCTGCTGAGGCAGTGGAGTTCTGCTACCTCCAGGGCTGGACCGATGGGTTGCCCGTTGTGCCACCCACGCCTGAGCGGGTCAGCGAATTTTTAGCCTATGCCGGGCAAGCTCCCGACGCTATTCTGGGCACCATTCCCGCGCGCAACCGCATCATTACCGCTGAAAAGGTGGCAATTAACGCGGTGATGGCGGGCTGCCTGCCCAACTATATGCCGGTGATCGTGGCCGCTATCGAGGCTATGTGCCAGGAGCCGTTTAACCTGCATGGGATCACAGCGACGACGGGCGGGACCGCTCCCCTGCTGATCGTCAGCGGACCAGTCGCGCAGCAACTCAACATCAACGGCGGGGTGAACTGCTTTGGGCCGGGTGTGCGTGCGAACGCGACGATTGGCCGGGCGCTTCGCCTGGTTCTGATGAACGTGGGCGGTTCTATTCCCGGCGTGCTGGATAAGGCCTGCCTGGGCCATCCAGGGAAATATAGTTATTGTATCGCAGAAGATGCTGAGGGCAATCCCTGGACATCGCTTGGCAACGAGCGCGGCATGCCCCAGGATGTCAGCTCGGTCACGGTCTTCGCGGGCGAGGCTCCTCATTATGTCAACAGCCACCTGGGAATTGCGGCTGAACGTCTGGTGGGTGGAATCGTGAATACGATGATGGGAACGGCCTATCGCGGTGGCTGCTGGGTGCTGGTGCTCTGCCCTGAGCATGTGACGGTCTTTCAGCAAGAGGGCTGGGACAAAGTGCAGATCCGTCAGGCTGTCTTTGAACGGGCGACACGCCCCCTGGCAGACTTTAAACGCGTGAACGGCCTGCCCGATAGCGCCATTGCTGTTGAAGACGAGCAGGCCGCCTACCGCTATCTCAACAATCCTGATGACCTGCTGATCGTCACGGCTGGCGGCAAAGCCGGGGGATTCTCCGCGCTCGTGCCGCCCTGGGCTGCGGGAGCCGATTCACTGCCCGTCACCCGCGCCATTGGCGTGTGCATCGATTGTCAGTAATACGATGCAACAGAGGCTCAAGCCTGCTCAGCCCTTATTTGAGAGGGCTTGCCACAATCATCACAGAGAAGGAGAAATAATCGTATGCCGGAGAAATTGGTTATTCTTGACCCAACGCTTGAAGTGCAAAGTGCGCGTGTGGAGCGCGCACCGCGTTCCGGGCAAGTCCACCTGCTTGGGCTGCTGGATAACGGCAAACCCAACTCGGACAGACTGCTCCACAAGGTGGCCGCGAGACTGCGCGAGCAGCATCCCGACGTACAGGTGAAATACTATCGCAAGCCGGGCGCGTATCGACCCGCGCCAGCCGCGCTCATCGAGCAGGTCGCGGCTGAGTGCGACAGCGTGCTGGTCGGGATCGGCGACTGAGGCTCGTGCAGTTCGTGTAGTTTACACGACGGAATAATGCTTGAGCAACATGGCACAGCGGCGGCGGTGATCTGCACCGAGCCATTTGCCAGTTCCGCCCGCATGACCGCCCAGACCTTTGGGATGCACGGCTATCCCTACGCCGAAATTCTCCATCCCATTGGACGGGTCAGCGAGCAAGGTCTAGACGAACGGGCCGCTGTCGCGCTTCCGCAGGTTATGAGTATCCTGGAGATGGGATAGCGCGTTGTTTAGAGCGTATTCACGAACAGGCTGCTTACCGACTCGCCGATATGAATGCGGCGAATCGCCTCGGCCAGCAACGGCGCGATGGAGAGCACCATCATATTGGGCAGGCGCTTCTCTGACGGAATGGGCACAGTGTTGGTGGATACAATCTCAACAATATCCGGCTGGGCGCGCAGACGTTCGATAGCGGGGCCGCAGAAGAGACCGTGCGTGCAGGCGAGGGCCACGCGCCTGACGTGGCGTTCGCGCAGGCGGTCCATCAACTCGATAATGGAGCCAGCGTTGGCAATCTCGTCATCGAGAATAATCACATCTTTGCCCTCAACATCGCCGACAATCGCATCGATAATCACGCGATCATCGGCGATGCGATGTTTGCGCCCGGCGGCCATTGGCACATCCAGCAGGCGCGCAAAGTTAGAGGTCTCTTTGGCGTTGCCCAGATCGGGCGAGACAACCACGGTATTGCCCAGGTCGTGATTACGAAAATACTGGGCCAACACATCGAGTGCGTTCAGATGGTCCGTTGGGACCGTAAAGAAGCCATGCACCTGGGGCGCGTGCAAGGTCATGGTCAGCACACGATTCGCGCCTGCTGTGGTCAGCAGGTCAGCGGTCAAGCGCCCCGCAATCGAGATGCGGGGCGCGTCCTTTTTATCAGAACGGGCATAGGAATAATATGGAATAACCGCTGTGATGCGCGCTGCTGAAGCTCCGCGTGCGGCATCTAGCATAAAAAGCAATTGCATAAGATGCTCCTGAACCGGCTGGACCAGGGGCTGTAGAATAAAGACATCACTTTCGCGACAATTGGCATTGAGCTGGACATAGAGACAATCATTGCTAAAATGGCGAATCGTCGTGGGCGCGAGCGCAACCTGCAAGTGCTCGCACACCTCCTGAGCCAGTTCCGGGTGGGCTGTTCCAGTAAACACAGTGATCTCGCGCATAACCGCTATTCCTTTGCATGGCAAAATAATCAAGATAATGGCTACACATAAAAATACTAGCGGTGTTTTTCCATTATGCCCCCTTGCGTGTAGCGCCGGCCCTCGCTTCCGGCGTCCCCATCGCTTCTAGTAACCCCGTTTTCCCTTGCTTGACTCTACTATTCTACAACCTGTGTACGATGCACGACAAACTGATTGACCAGCGTGTGTGGTGTATCCATGTGTTCAGCCCCGAAATAGTCGAGTGCCCAGGCGGTGAGGCGCTGCACCGAGGCGGCGAAGATCTCATCCGGCACCAGCCAGGTGCGCGACCAGAGGCGGCTGGTGATGCGAGCCAACGCCCGACGCGGTGTCGTCGTAGTTTCCCAGCGTGCAATGGATAGTTCTTCGACGGACAGACCGTGCTCGTGCAGCCATGTACTGACGCCTCTGAGCGACTCTGATCCAACGTGGTGCGTGTTTCCACCAAGTTCTTCAACCAGCTTAATCCAGGTGTCGGTGACGATATTCAGAGAGGTATCATCGTGCTCATCCCAACAGTGCAGCAACAGGCCACCGGGACGCAGGACACGCAGGGCCTCACTCACAGCTTGCTGCCAGCCATCGACCAGGTGGAAAATATGCACGGCCACCGCGACATCAAACGAGGCATCCGTAAAAGGGAGGGCCGTGATATCGGAAGTCACCAGGCGCAGGGAGGCTGCCGGGTCCACGCGAGCAAAACGGCGCACTTGATGGGGACTGGACACGGTTTCATCGGCTCGGCTGCCCCAGGGCTGCTCATACTCCTGCCAGTCCTGGCCAAGCAGTTTGCTCTCCAGTTGGGCCAGCATCTTCTCCGAAATATCCACGCCGGTATAGCTGTGGCCCAGCGAGGCCAGGGGCATGGCGATGCGACCAGTACCCACGCCAACCTCGATAAAGGTGGTTTGTTCAGTCGCCCGCGCCGTCTGCTCCAGCGCCGTGGCAATCTGCTGTCCAACACCGGGCGGGTAGCCGCGTGTATGATCATAGGCGTGGGCCACAGGATCGAACGAAATGGATGGCATGTTGTGCTCCTCTCAAGGAATGGATATAAAATCTCTGTTCTCTATTAGCATACCGCATCAGCGTGGATTTTGCCCAGAACGTAAGCACAAAAGATGGCGTATGTGAAAAGATGCATCTTTTCACATACGCCATCTTTTGTGCTTGAGGAATCTCTTAAAACCCCTTACCTAGCAGACTACGTGCGATGACCACACGCTGGATCTGGTTAG
>CAXUEY010000139.1:0-15634 GCA_964250225.1 uncultured Ktedonobacteraceae bacterium
CGGCACGTTCTACATCAAACGTCACAAAACCGGCGTAAACAACGCCAAATAAATAGAAAGATTTCTTCGTATGCCAACCATTCAAGGTCTCCATCACGCGCAAATCTCGATTCCCAAAGGTGCAGAAGAGGCTGGCAAAGCCTTCTACTGCGGCGTGCTCGGCCTGCCGGAGATCACCAAGCCCACAGCGCTCCAGGGTCGTGGCGGCTTCTGGCTACAGGTCGGGGATCGCCAGGTCCACGTCGGCACCGAGGACGGAGTGGAGCGGCACGCAACCAAAGCCCACATCGCCTACGAAGTGGACGACGTGGATGCCTGGCGCGCCAAATTGACAGAGCACGGCATCACCATCGCAGAGGCCGTGCCGATCCCCGGCCATAAACGCTTCGAGTTCCGCGACCCTTTCGGCAATCGCGTTGAGTTGACGCAAATTATTGTTTCGTGTTGAACTGACGCAAATTATTGTTGCGTATTGAATTGACACAAATTATCATTTAAGGAATGGCATATAACACATGCTTTTTACCACTCTCAAAAATGCAAATGCTGCCCTGGCATTTTTTCTAGAATTGAGTGTTTTAGCGGCTCTAGGCTATTGGGGCTTTCACGCGGGACCAAATATGCCTGTGAAAATTGGCCTTTGTATCGGTCTGCCTTTAGTAGCCATCGTGGTGTGGGCGCTATGGGGCGCGCCAAATTCAGCCTCGCAGTTGCAGGGTATCTGGTTCTTGCTCCTGCAAATCGCTTTCTTTGGTTCAGCCGCTGTTGCCCTCTATACCTCTGGCCACCGCAAGCTGGGTCTTGTGTTCGCGCTGGTCTTCGTGCTCAATTGCACGCTGGCGTATATATGGAGACAACAGTAAGTATAGCAATATATCTCTATCGAAGACCGCCAGGCTGGGGCGCGTGGCCGACGTTGCGGGAACGCGCTGAGCTACTGGTGTGAGTTGCGTAGAGAACAGTAATGAGATATAAAAGAGCAGCGGGCACGTTTCTCCCGCTGCTCCAATAAGTGATCCGACCTATTTAGCCAACCAGCGAGACCTCGCGTACCAGCTCTGTGGACTCTTCGTCTTCGCCCTGGTACTTGAGGTCGTCGGCGCGCCCAGCGGGGAGCCAGAACATGGCGGCCAGGCTGACCAGCATCAGCGCGAAGACCACCAGGTAAACCCAGAAGAGACTCCCAGCCAGCGCGCTCTGGAGCTGGCTCAGAAAATCTGCCGGCGCCAGGCTGCTAATGTTGGGCGTGAGTAGGATGTTCGCGGGCGCGATGTTCTTTGGCAGATGCGTAGTGGCTGCGGCAGAATGCGCGAAGATGGGCGTGAAGCGCTGGGCGATCTGGATATTGAGGATCGTACCCATGACTGCCACGCCGATAGTTCCGCCGATGGTGCGTACAAACTGCGTCGAGGCCGTTGCCACGCCGCGCTGACGCCAGGGCACCGCGTTCTGTACCGAAAGCGTGAATGAGGTGCTATCCAGGCCCAGGCCGGTGCCCATGAACAGCATGGCCACTACGATAAAGGGGATGCCCGTCCCGCGCTGGAAGAAGAGTAGCATCACCGCGCCTAGCGTCGTCAGAATCGCCCCTGCCACAGCGGTGATACGATAGCCCAGGCTCAGGACCAGCCGCCCGCTCAGGTAGGAGGAGATTGGCCAGCTCAGGAGCAGCGGGGTGAGCACAATGCCCGCGTCCGTCGCGCTACCGCCCTTGACGCCCTGCACGAAGAGCGGCACATACGTGGTGACGCCAAACATGGTCACGCCCAGGATCAGACCACCGAGGCTGGCAATGGAGATAATACGGTTCTGAAACAAGCTCAATGGCAGAATTGGCTCTGGCGCGCGTCTCTCCACCCAGATGAAGTAGACCAGCAACAACACAAACGTGGCGAAGAGGCCGAGACTTTGCGGCGAGGTCCAGGCCCAGGAGGTTCCGCCCTGCAACAGCGCGAAGAGCAGCGCCACAATCGCGCCAGTCAGGGCCAGGGTTCCAGCGTAATCGAGCTTTGGTTTGCTGCGTGTGACATTCTCTTTGAAGGCCAGGATCAGCAGCAAGGCCGAGAGCACCCCGAAAGGCACGTTCACAAAGAAGACCCAGCGCCACGAGAAGTGATCGACGATGAGGCCACCCAGCGCGGGACCAACTACGCTGGATATGCCCCAGACGCCGCTAAAAAAGCCCTGCATCTTTGCGCGCTCGGCCAGGTCGAAGATATCGCCGATAATGGTCAGCACAATCGGCAGTACCGCGCCCGCGCCCAGACCCTGCACAGCGCGGAACAGGATCAACTGCTCCATCGTTTGTGAGGCACCAGAGGCCACGGACCCAAGCAGGAAGAGCGCTGTGCCAAACAAGAAAATCGGTTTGCGTCCATAGAGATCGGCCAGTTTACCATAGATAGGGACGCTGGTAGTTGAGGTGAGCAAATAGACGCTAAACACCCAGGAATAGAGGTCGAAGCCGCCCAATTTGCCCACGATGCTGGGCATCGCCGTCCCTACAATCGTGGTATCAATGGCGGCGAGGGCCATCCCCAACATCAGTCCACTCAACACTAAAATTTTCGCTTGCCGGGTCATTGTGTAATCCTTAACTAGTTAAAAGAAGTTATACGGGGACACTATACGTTTAAACGTGAAGAAAGTATCAGCATAGATAATGGGAAAGAGGAGTAATATCCCCTGCGTCTTTGCAATCCTCTTATCTCAACGCTATGAGCAGCAGCCTTTATTCCGCCAGCTTTAGTTAAATTGGGCAAGTGAAATGAGCGTTAAAAATTTGTTTAAAACAAATTTTTAACGCTCATTTCACTTAACTTTGAATCTACTCTTCCAGCAGCAAATCCAGTGGATAGTACAGAAAACTGCGCAGGTTCCAGGGCACGCTATCGACATAGGCCCAGCGTTCCGCCTCCTCAAGCTGGGAGAGCGTCTGACGCCAGGTCAGAGCGCGGCAGAGCAGGCCCAGGCGTTGCGCGAGATCGAAGGCTTGCAGCAAACGGTCCATTGACGCGTAGCGGGTCCAGGGCACGAGGTAGGCGGCGCGCAGACGCATACGGGCGGTTTCGTCGAATTCGAGCACGTGTTTGGTCCAGCGTAGGACGATAATCATGGTATAGAACGGGTGAGCCAGTGCGCACTCGGCCCAGTCGAAGAAGATGTAGCGACCGTCCTTGAGCATGATATTCCCATCGTGGAAGTCATCATGATGCAGCGTCTCCGGGATACCGTAGTTGGCCAGTTCAGCGCAGAGCCTTCGCACCTCTGGCACCAGTGCGCGCAGATGGGCATATTCCTCCTCGCTCAGTCCATCTTCCTGGCCAATCAGCAGGAGAGACGGCTCGTTCAGTAGTTCCTCGAAGAGCGTGGGCAGACGGTCCAGGCGGCGGTCGGGGCAACCCAGTGCCAGTAGTTGTTCTTGCCGAGCTACCGCGTCGATCTGCATGTGCGCGAAGAGGTCCAGCATACGCTCCCAGGTGGCCACCTCCTCGCGCTGCTCAGTACGGCGCAGGATGATACCAGCGTCTTGCATGAGCATCCAGTGGCGCGCGGGATCGACGGCCAGCACAACCGGGAGATGAGCGGGCCAGATCTGCGCCAGGCCAGCGGTCAGGGTTGGCTCGTAGGCAAAGGAAGAGGGCGCGGCCTTAAAATACAGGTCGCCCGCTGTCGTGGGAACGCGCAGCACGCAGGACCAGACGCGCATGCGTACCTGCTCAATCGGCCCGCTCAACTGATACCTGTGGGCGCGCAACTGCTCAGCAATCCACGTGAGTGCCCCGGCATACCAGCCAGGACGCGCCCAGGGCACGCGTTTGGCCGGAACCTGCCCGCTGACGAGTTCCGCGAACCACTCTTCCAGCACGGCGCGATGCTCCGATACCGCCAGCGGCAACTCGCGCAGTTCTCCACACGAGATCCACGCGCCACCTGCCGAAGGCTTCCACGCCGGCGAGTGGTTCTCCATCGCGTAGACGATATGCTGTTCCTCGCGCTCCTCATCCTGATAGTGATCATAGGCCACGCGCAAATACGTCACATCAAGGCCGGGCAGCAGTTTGCGCATCGCTCGATTGATCTTCGGCACATCGGTCTCGGCGTGCCGGGGCAGCGTCCAACCAGCCTCTGTTTCGCAGAGCAACACGCAGGAGTCGCGTGCATGCGGGATCAGGCAATAATTGTCGTGTTGTGGGTCAGACATACCTATCCTCCACATTTGTTATGTCAAGTACAATTACTCAACGCCCAGCTCAATGCCAGGGCGCAGTTCCAACTGGAACGTATCGCGTTGCTCCACCGCGTGCATGCCCGCTCGGATGTAGAGGCGGGTCGCGCCGCTCAGGTTCTGCGAATCGACGTTCAGCACGACCTTGCGCTCGCCGCGCCAGTAGAATTCGCCAAACGCGTGATGCAGCAGCGCCAGGCCCAGCCCTTTGCGCCGCCAGGGACGCCGCACAGCCAGGTCGTCCACCCAGGCTTCCTCGCCAACCTTCATACAGAGCGCGACGCCCGCGATCTCCTCACCCTCGTAGGCGATAAACCAGAGGCTGGGGTCAAAGTTGGTACGGCCAGTTAGCCAGCTTTCCCACGCCTCAAAGTTGCCGGGTACGTGGCCCCAATGGTCCTGAAAGGCCTCGTCGTCGGCCTCGAAGACGGCACGCAATATATCCAGCGTGAAGGGGCGCAACTCGATGCCTTCCGGCCACACAGATGCAGGCGGCGGTGTATCCATCTCGATCAGCATGGTCCAGTTGGAGCGTACATACGCAAAACCGGCCTGCTCCAACGCCTGGCGCCCCTCCGCGTCTTTCTCAGAACACCAGAAGTTCAGGGTCACACGCGCATCAGTCGGCGCCGCTGGCACCAGTGCGCGCGCGCGCTCCAGCACTAGCTCAATGGCGGGTGGATAGAGTCCCCGATTGGTATAGTCGGGATGTAGAGCCAGATTGGAAGCCAGGCGCGTCGGCTCCCAGTGTCCCACACCGGTAATCCCGGCTACACGGCCATCGGGCGCACTAAACAGCCAGTTATTTTTACCGAGATCATGCATAGGGGAAGGCGCCCAACGGCTGCGCAGTTCGTCTTCGGTAATACTCACGCTGCCCTCTTCGATGCGCTCTTTGTCCGCAAGCATGGCGGCCACTGCCGGTACATCGTCCATTGTGGGCCGTCTCACGCTAAAACCGGCTGGTAATTGGTATTGCATGGAATACTCCTTATATTGTTATTCGCGCATGTTCTCTACGCCTCTAGCAGCCGGGTCACTCAGTTCAATCCCGGCGCGCAACTCCAACTCGTATTGATCCGTCTGCTGGATCGGACGCATGCCTGCGCGGGTGTAGAGGCGCGTCGCACCGCTCATATTCTGTGAATCGACGTTCAGTACGACACGACGTTCGCCGCGGCGGTAGAATTCACCGAATGCCTGATATAACAAGGCCAGACCCAGGCCCTTGTGCCGCCAGGGAAGCCGCACAGCCAGTTCTTCCACGCAGCCCGCTTCCCCTTCTTTCTCGCAGATGGCGATGCCGGCAATCTCCTCGCCTTCATAGGCGGTAAACCAGAGGCTGGGATCAAAATCTTCAAACGTACTATAATATGTCTGCCACGTCGCAAAATTAGCGGGCATCGTACCCCAATGGTCTTGAAATGCTTCATTTCTCGCGTCAAATATCGCACGCAGCATCTCAGGCGTATAGGGACGCAGCATCACATGCTCCGGCCAGACCGGTGCGGGTGGCGGCTGGTCCATGTCGATCTGCATCAGCCAATCGGTGCGCACATGGACAAACCCGGCCTGTGTAAAAGCCTGCCGGGCCTCGACATTCTTCGCGACGCAAAACACATTCAGGGTCACACGCGCATCAGCCTGAGCCTCGACCATGATTTCACACGCGCGTTCTATGGCCCGCTCAAGCAGATAAGCATCCAGCTCCAAACCTGCATAGTCGGGGTGTACACGCGGCTGGGCATACATGCGCGAGGCATGGTTGTGACCAACGCCGATCATAGCCGCTACCTGGCCGCCGGGCGCGATCACCAGCCAGGCATCCCGCGCAATATCATAACCCGGCATGGGCAGCCAGTTCTGGCGCAGATGATCTTCGGTGGTTTGCACATGACCGAGTTCACTCAGTTCGTTAGCCTGCAACAAGGCAACGACAGGCTTGAGATCGTCCAGCGTTGGCCGCCTCACCTGAAAGCCCGTCGGCAATAGAGGGTTTATACATTATCTCCTCTCCAAAGTGCTTACACATCCAATGCTTGTGTGCTCAATTCAATCCCGGCACGCAGCTCTTTCTGGTACTGATTGTCCTGGCGCACCACATGCATACCAGCCCTTTCGTAGAGACGAGTTGCACCGGTCAGGCTCTCGGTATCCACATCCAGGCCGACTTTGTGAATACCTCGGCGATAGAATTCGCCAAAGGCATGATGTAGCAGGGCCAGCGCCAGACCCTTACGCCGCCAGGGACGCCGCACACTCAGAGCGCCGACCCAACCGCTCCCACTGCCACGGTGATATTCACAGAGCGCTTCACCCGCGATCTGTGCGCCGTCATAAGCGATAAACCAGAGCGTCGGGTCAAAATCAGAGCCTTTCAGGAGCGCGTTCTCAAAGACATCAAAACTAATCGGCATATAGCCCCAGCTGTCGCTAAAGGCCTCGTCGTCAGCTGCGTAGACAGCGCGCGCCATCTCCAGTGTAAATGGGCGCAACTGGATGCCCTCCGACCACACAGGTGCAGGCGGCGGCGCATCCAGTTCGATCTCCATAACCCAGGCGCTACGTATATGGGTAAAACCAGCCTGCTCTACGTTCTGTCGCCGTGTGTGATTCTTTTCAGAGCATGATGTAGTGAGCGTGATGCGCGCGTTTTCAGGTGCAGACGGGATCAGTTGTTGCACACGCTCTTCGGCTTTGCTCAACAAATATGCATCCAGGCTGTACTGCACATAATCAGGATGTACCCAGGGCGTGGCATACAGTTTGGGAAAAATCACCCGGTTCAGCATCATCTCTGCCGCAAGCTGACCATCGGGCGCGAAGATCATCCAGAGATCCTTTGTCATCTCTACGCCAGGAGTTTGCCAGACGTTACGTAAATTTTCCTCGAAAAAGTCGCTCGAACCACGGTCAACTATCTGGCACGTGCGGATTAATTGCGTCACCACCGGGACATCATCAAATGTCGGCGGGCGCATGGTAAAACCTTGTGGAAGGGTCGGTTGTGTCATGTTGATATCCTCTTCTATTCAATGGCATCTCATTCCCATTTGCTCACGGCAACGAGATGTTTGCCTCTCTCAAACGCCAATCGAGAATCACGCCTCTAATGTTTGTGTACTTAGATCAATCCCTGCACGCAGCTCTTTCTCATACGTATCGTAAGATAATATGATATGCATTCCAGCGCGCTCATAGAGCCGGGTCGCACCAGTGAGGCTCTGGGAATCGACGCCCAGCGTAACTGTATGTGTGCCACGGCGGTAGAATTCGCCGAACGCATGATGCAGCAGAGCCAGGCCCAGCCCTTTGCGACGCCAGGGACGCCTCACACCAAGCGTGCCTACCAACCCATCGTCCAGGTAATAGTCACAAAGTGAGGCGCCAGCTATCTCATCGCCATCGATGGCGATAAACCACAGCGCAGGGTCGAACTTAGGGTTGTTGGCAATATGGCCCTGGTGCCACAGGTCAAAATTTCCTGGCAAATGGCCCCAGTGGTCTCGAAAAGACTCGTCAACAGCCTCGAAAACGGCGCGGGCGTCGCGCTCAGGCACAAAGGGACGCAACTTCACTCCCTCTGGCCACGCGGGTTGAGGCGGCTCTGTAGGCAGATCGATGGACATGGCCCAGGTATGGCGGGTGCAGGTATAGCCGGCCTTCTCCAACAATTGTTTGCTAGATTCATTCCCACTGTGACACCAGGAATGGACAACAACCCTGGCCTCCTGGGGAGCGAGCGACACAAATTCCGTGGCCCGCTGATCAATAAGCGCGCGCAAATGGGTACCGACGCCCTGCCCGCGATACTCAGGATGCACACGCGCATACGAATTTATGCTGATATGCATATCATACATATCCGGTGCTAATGCTGCATAAGCTACGATGCGCTCTCCAGGCGCGGCTACGATCCAGGCATCAGTTTCCGGGTGAAATTCTTGGTATCGCCACTGATGACGTAACTGATCAAGCGGGCTATCAAATCGGCCACAATCCGCGACATCGCAGGTGTTGAGCATCTCGCAAATGGCCTCAAGCTCGTCCTCGCGAGGCACACGGATAATGATCTCCGCTGGTAAAATAGATGTCATAGCGTCATGCCTTTCATAGACATCAGGCCGGGACTGCCCGCCCCTTCCCAACAATGTGCTGAGCAGGAACGGAGCAGCCTCGAACTGTATACCTTCGTATCCAACATACGGTGATGCTCGCCACCCTTGCGTGTAGCGCCGGCGCTCGCCTCCGGCGCATGGGGTTGGACGCGATGGGTCCCGGCACACACCTGCGCCGCAATGGGTTCCGGCGCACGGGTGTTGGACGCGATGGGTCCCGGCACACCTGCGCCGCAATGGGTTCCGGCACGAAAACCACGGCGGACGCGAGGTCCGCCGCTACACCCAAGGGGATGGGGAGGCAAGCTCCCACGCTCGCCTTTGCTACCCCTTGCGCGTTGGATGCGCCCTGGCCGGGTTAGTGTACACCCACCACGGTGTTGGACAGTGCCAGCCCATCTTCTGCATCATTGTGCACCATCTTCGCGGGACACAGTTCCTTCTCGTATGTCCGGTAGGTATGCACGCTGCACAGGCCATCGCGGTCATATAAGGGAGTTGCACCGAGCAGTTTGCCCTGTTCCAGGCAAATATCGGCTCGCAGTTTCTGCTGGGCATCGGCAACGGGCAACGCGCCCGTATCCTCGGCCAGCGTGAAAGAGATGCGCAGGAACTGGCGACCCGCCTGATAGCCCTCGCGCTCGAACAACAGTTGTTCGTTCGCGTTGGCCTTGCTCAGCAGACTGCGCAGGACAACGCGCTCCCCTGGTGCCACCAGCCGACCAAGCTGGCGAACGCGCACTTCGACCAGCCTGAGCAATAGCGTGCCGATGCCGCGATTGCGATACTCAGGGTCTACGCAGAGAAAGGTCGAGATCAACGCGTGCTCCTCGTGCCAGACGCAAGCAAAGCCGACGATTTGTCCTCTGGTTGTGACTATGACCCAGGCGTCGGTGGCCAGGTGAAAGTCTGGTCGCTGTATGTGGATGGGCAGATCCTCCAACGAGCTGCCCGCTATGCCATGTTCGGCGCCCTCGCAGGCCACAACCAGCGCGGCGATAGCGTCGAGATCTTTGATGTTCGGTGGACGTGCCACAAGGTTTTTGAGTAGTACAGCCATAGCCTGTCACTCCATTCTTCCTCTTCTCAGTTCGACTATAAGAAACAGGTTGTCCCACTCTGATCGAACGAACGGATAGAACACCATTCGCTCGACCAGCAGTCAGATACACAGCTGTTCGTCAAAGCGGACGAAGAGGATCACTCCAGCCAGAGAAGGAGTGGGGAGTGGTGGGTGATGCGGCGCGTGAGGTTCTCCCCTCATACCGCGAGCACCTGCGTGCTCAATTCCACTCCCGCACGCAATTCCTTCTCAAAGCTCACATGCTCTCGTTTGATATGCATACCGGCCCGCTGGTACAGCCGAGTCGCGCCGGTTAAGTTCTGTGAATCGACGCCCAGGACAACCTCGTGGATGCCCCGGCGATAAAAGTCGCCAAATGAATGATGCAGCAGGGCCATGCCAAGCCCCTTACGCCGCTGACTGCGCAGAGTACCCAGCGTATCCACCCAACCTGGTGCGCTACTACCGGAACAAAGCGCACCGCCGACAATCTGCTCACACTCGTAGGCAATATGCCAGAGCGAAGCATCAAAGTCCGCGTGCTCGATCTTGCGGTGTCGCCACTCCTCAAAATTGCCTGGCATGTGGCCCCAGTGGTCGTTGAAGGCCGTCTCCATCATATCGAAGACCGCGCGCGCATCACGCTCAGGTACAAAGGGCCGCAACTCAACGCCTTTTGGCCAGACAGGGAGCGGGGGTGCTTCGTGTATCTCAATCGCCATCATCCAGAAGCGACGCACTTCCTGGAAGCCATGTCGCGCATAGCGTTGCTGCCCGTCCTGGTCAGCCGAGTTCGCCCCACCATTCAACGTGACACGCACATGCGGCTCAGCCTGCACCATCTGTTCGCTCGCAAAGCTCTCAGTCAGTTCAAGCAGATAATCGCCCACGCGTGGATCGCCATAGCCAGGCCGCACCACAACATCGACAAAAAACTTCGCGTACTGACGCTGGTCCATGTATAAGTTGGCGATCAGTTGCCCATCCTGGTCAAAAACCAGACGCTGGTCACGCGCAAGGTCGTGCTTCGGCGCGGTCCAGTAGCGGCGCAGGTCTTCAAGGCTAAATTCCTCTTCGCCATACAGCGCCATGTTGTATTCCCGATTAAGTTCGTAGGCACTTTGTAAATCATCCAGCGTTGGGGGACGCATCGTCAGCCCCTCTGGTAAAATACCGCTCATCATCTATTCTTATTCCTTTCAATCAGGGCGGTCAGTTCCCGCCCGTCCGCAATTCTTTCTCCATGTTGAGATATTCGCGTGTTTTCCGCATGCCAGCCCGCTGATAGAGTCGGGTCGCACCGGTGGTATTCTCTGAGTCAACCGCCACGCCAACCCTGTGCAGGTCGCGGCGATAGAACTCAGCAAACGCCGACTGCACAAGGGCCAGGCCAAGCCCCTTACCTACCCGTTTCTCTTCAGCTTCCCGGTCCGCTTAGCATAGCGCTCGCCCATACGGAAGATTAGCAAGCCTAGCGGGATGCTGATCGCACCACTGATGAGCAACGGCCAGATATCTCTCCAGATGTCGGGAGACCAGATCGGCTGGTTGTGCTGCAAAGCCAGGCGCAGACCATCCAGTACATAGGTCGCTGGTGAAATCCAGGACATGACCTGCATCCAAAAAGGGAGCACAGAAACTGGTGAGTACACACCTGAAACCACCAGAATGATGGCGCGCACAATAAACGACATCTGCGAACCACGCTCGGTATAGAGCAGCGGCAAGACCGCGGTCCCAATCCCAAAGCCGACAAACGAGATGCTGCCCAGGATCAGCATAAAGACGGCGGTCAGGTAGTTGGCCTGACTCAGATCCAGTTGAAAGAAGAGCGAGACCACGATAATCTGGGCAAAAGTGAAGAGCAGGCCATGTACCACGGCGTACCAGCAACTGCCAATCATATGCGTAAAACGCGAGATCGGAGCCATGAAGGTGTGCTCAATCGTGCCTTCCCAGCGCTCGATGTTGATTAGATCGGTCACGCCCTCAAAGGTCACGCTCAAATACGACCAGACCGAGGTACCAATCAACAGGTACAGGGTCATCTGATTGATCTGGGCCTGCGTAATGACCTGCTTGCCAGCGAACTGGTTCGCCCCTTTCGCAATCAGGACGACGCTGAGGGCGTTGATGATGTTATAGAACAGCCAGACGATCTCCCAACCCCAATAGCGCTTGGTCAGGTTCCAGTTGCGCTCAAAAAAGGCGTAGCTCGCTCGTCCCTGATGTTGTAGTGAAGCCATTCTCTGTATTTCTCCTTGTAACTATTCTTCTTCTTTTTGCGCCTCAAACGCTTCAAAAGCTTTTTCCCAACTGCCATAGCGCTCGATCTCGGCCTCGGTGATCTGATGCGCGCCGGTATAGTGCATGAATATCTCATTCACTGTGACGGGCGTGGTGCGCTCCAGGCGCGTGTTCACAGCGGCGCGCAGTTCCTCAATGGTGCCCATCGCCACGATCTTGCCCTCGTCGATGATGGCCACGCGGTCACACAGTGCTTCGGCCTCGTCCATATCGTGTGTGGTGATCAGGATGGTAGCGTCGTGCTGCTCGCGCAACTGCCTCACAAAGATCTGCACATCAATCTTGGAACGTGGGTCGAGGCCGGTGGTCGGCTCGTCCAGCAAGAGGACGATAGGCGAGGTCAGAAACGCTCGCGCAATGGCGACCTTCTGCTGCATACCACGCGACATGTTCTCCAGCGGCTGTCCGATGCGATCTTTGGGAATGCCCAGCCGCGTCAGGATCTGCTGGATCTTTGCGCGTGCCTCGTTACCGGGCATGTTGTAGAGCCGGGCCGCGTAGATCAGGTTCTCCATCGGCGAGAGTTTCTTGAAGAACGAGGCCTCGACACTCACACGGTTAATCAGGCGTTGTACCGTGCGCTCGTCCTTCTCGACATCGTAGCCAAAGATCTTCACGGTCCCCGCGTCGGGAATGAGCAGGGTCGAGAGAATACGGATCAGCGTGGACTTGCCGGAGCCGTTGGCACCCAGAATGCCCATGATCTCGCGGTGCTTGACCGTCATGCTCACGTTATCAACCGCGCGCACCTCACGCTTCTCCTCTTTCTTCGCGCTCTCCAGTTCTCCCTGCTTCTTCGCTGGTCCCTTCTTGACGCGGCTCAGCAGGGAACGATGCTTCTTAAAGATCTTCGAGACGCCCTCGATCACCACCGCGTCTCTGGTTCTATCGATCACAATATCCTGGGTCAGATGTGTCGCTTCGGCCTCTTGTAGCGCCATGTGCGTACCTTCTCTTTCGTCTCACAAACAAATAACACTTTATCCATTACTTCAAACGTAAATCAAAGAGGTGCCCACTACACCGATCATCAGCACAGGTCGGCACCTGTACGACAGGACAATCTTTTTACCACATTAAAGTACCTCCTCCAGATCAGCACGTTCTTCAGTCTGGCTTCAACTCACGTGTTACTCAGTATAAGCGCGACATCCTGACACCTTTTGTCAGGAACGAACATTATTTCCTGTTAACTCTTTCTCACTCGACAAGCCTCTGGCGGAAACCTTGACCGCTTCTCCTATCGCTGGCCTTGAGCGGGAGCAAAAAGAGCAACAAAAAACCGCGGGACTGAAATGCTTTTGCATCAGTGCCCACGGTCGAGAGTCTCTCGTTTTCTCTTCTCACCTCAGTTTAGGCGGTGGAGACCCCCTCGAAATGGACACAATGCGGCTCTGGGCCAGCTCGGTGATAAGTGCGCCATGAACGGAGGCACAGATATCAGGTGCAAAAAAGGCGCACAGAGAGAGAGCACGGCCAGTGTAGCCATGAGCGTCTCGCAGGCGCGTAAAGCGCAGACCGAGCGTGTTGGGATTTGCCATGTAGGTGCCCCGTTCCTTTCGTAAATTTGGATCGCAAAATAGCGTTTCTGGCAAGCAACCAGTTGAGATTTTTCCGGTTAAAGAAAATTTGCCGCTTCAGCAACTTCACTACTGAGATTATACGGTCAAAGCGCTATGGTGTCAAGGGCAAATTGTTGGATTTCTAGACCGGGGAAAAGTTGGCATTCTGGCAACAGACGCAGAGCCTCTCGCTGGACCGCGCCACACACAGGCCCACTCTCCCACAATCGCAGACAATATACTGTATAATATTGTTGTATATCCAACGCAGTCGCAGTACCCAACGCGTTCCAACAGCCAGACAAGGTGTATTTTTGCTGTGCGCGCTGCTGCACCTGATATCCAGTGCTTATCATTTAGAGAAGAAGGAGCAAATTTTTGCGACTATCGCAGCTTATTCAGAATTTACCACCCTATCATTTCGCCGATGCCAAGAAGAAGATCGCCGAGCGCAAAGCATCTGGCGTCGATGTCATCAGCCTCTCGATGGGCGATCCCGATCTGCCCGCTCCACAGGCTGTGCTGGATCGTTTGAGCGAAACGCTGCAAGATCCGATCAATCATCGCTATCCCGAATATCGCGGGATGTGCGCGCTGCATGAAGCGTTCGCGGCCTGGTTTCAGCGGCGCTTCGGAGTTGCACTGACGCCCGAAGTGGAGATGATGCCCCTGCTCGGCTCAAAAGAGGGCCTGGTCTATGTGGGCGCGGCGGTCCTGGATGCCGGGGATATCGCGCTGACCGGTGATCCCTACTATCCCGCCTATCTCACCGCCGCGACCAATGTTGGCGCGCAGCCCTATCTGCTGCCACTGCTGGAGCAGAACGACTACCTGCCCGATCTGGAACGTATCCCGGCGGATGTGTTGAGCAGGGCAAAATTGCTCTGGTTGAACTACCCCAACAATCCCACGGCGGCCTGTGCCGGACGCGCTTTCTTTGAAAAGGCTGTCGAGTTCGCGCGCAAGCATAATCTGGTGATCGTTCACGATATGGCCTATGCCGAGGTCTATTTCGATGAGTTCCGGCCAATGAGCATTCTGGAGATTCCAGGGGCCAAAGAGGTCGCGGTTGAGCTGCATTCGCTGAGCAAAACGTATAACATGGCGGGCTTCCGCGTGGGCATGCTGGTTGGAAATGCTGAACTGGTGGACGCGGTTGGGCGTTTGAAGAGCAATATTGATAGCGGCATGTTCCGCCCGATCCAGTACGCGGCCATCACCGCTCTGCAACTGCCGGAGAGCTGGCTGCAGGAGCGCAACTCCATCTATCGCCGCCGTCGCGATCTGCTGGTCGATGGCTGTAACGCGCTAGGCATGCATACGCAGCGCACACAGGCGGGCCTGTATATCTGGGCTGCCATACCCACAGGCTTTACCTCGCGCGAGTTCGCGAGCTGGCTCTTTGACCAGACGGGCGTCTTTCTCACGCCAGGCACCAATTTTGGCGAGGCCGGCGAGGGCTATGTGCGCATCTCAATGACCGAGCCTCAAGATCGTCTCGAAACAGCGCTCACACGCATGCACGAGGCCCTGCAAGTGCGTGCTTAGATCTGTGCATACACGTTAAAGAGAGGCGGTAGCGGCGTCAAGAGTGAGAACATCAGAGGAAATAGCGGTATAACGCGGAGAGAGAAGCAAGCACAGGAAGGAAACGAGATAAGCATGCCAGAACATGCGCGAAATCTCTCACTCACAAGAGATGTGTGCAATTATGTCACCGCGGGACTTACTCACGAGTGGCTGGTGACGAACGGGCTGGGCGGCTATGCTTCAGGCTCGGTACTGGGCACAACCACACGCAGCTACCACGGATTGCTGGTAGCTGCGCTGCATCCGCCGGTAGAGCGCGTGGTGCTGGTGACAAAAGTTGACGAGGAGCTTGCATTTCCCGCCGGGCATGCGCTACGGCTGGGCGTCAACGAGTACAAGGACGGCACGCTTGACCCCCAGGGTCAGACCTATCTGATCTCGTTCGCGTTAGAAGGCGACATCCCCTGCTTTACCTATCAACTTGAGAAAAAGTTGAGGCTCGAGAAACGCGTCTGGATGGAATATGGTGAGAATACCACCTACATCCAGTATTTCCTGCATGGCTCTGGCGGCAGGGAAACACAGATAGAGCCTCTCATGCTCACGCTCTCCCCTTTCTGCCTCTATCGCGACCACCACGCGACCACACAGGGCAGTCCCGACTGGCACTTCCTGGTCGAGAGCCTGGGCAATGGCTGTCAGGTGCGCGCCTACGAGGGGGCGCATCCCTATCGTCTGGTGCTGGGTCCAGCGGCGCATTTTACACCGCGCAGCCTGTGGTACTGGCACGTTCGGCATAGAAGTGACCAGGAGCGCGGCCTGAACA
>CAXUEY010000140.1:0-15625 GCA_964250225.1 uncultured Ktedonobacteraceae bacterium
GTTGTACATTTACACCCAAAGGGGAATTACCAGAGGTTTCAAACCCGCAAGCAGGAAAACCAGTCTTTAGACTTAATTGCCTAAGATTTTTGGAGAGCGGATTATAACTGTTTCAAACCCGCAAGCAGGAAAACCAGTCTTTAGACTGCCACTCTCATAGTATAGCACTACAAGCCGCGCTAGTCAAGCATTTCCGAGAGGCGATTATAAGTGCGAGTTTTCTACACATTTCAAGCTCGACTTTATATACAGAAATAGCCCCCAAGCCGCTTGTAGAGACACCCGCGAACCTACGATCAAAGAGTCCGGTACTGAGGCTCGCGGAAAGCTCATCCTCATTTCAAAGGAGTTATTCACATGTCCGATACCCAAATTATTCTCGCAGCACAGTACGGTTTCCCGGTGGTGGTAGCCCTCGTCGCCTTCCTCTATCGCCTGATCCTCGGTAAGTTGCCAGAAGCGCAGCGTCAGACGGTGGAGCGCACTATTGCACAAGTAGTGCAGGCGGTGGAGCAGAGCAGTGCTCTTGTTCCTGCTCAGGTCAAGAAAGAGTACGCTACTAACCTCGTCAGCTCGCTGCTCAAGAAAGCTGGAGTCAAGGCCAGCCCAGAGCAGATCGACACACTGATCGAAGCGGCGGTCTATGCAATCAATCAAGGGCGACTGACACAGCCCACTGTGAAGATGCCCGCTGTGAAATAAGCTCTTGCACTGCGATCAACGGTAGCGTATACTCTGAGCAGAAGGAGGACGCATATGTCACGAGATAAACAGCCTATCCTCACGGCTGGAAAGCCGGAACAGATGACGAAGTTCTACCGCTACCACGCTGGATTGATGGCCAAGTATCCCACAATCGCATTGGAGGAAGATTGCCGAACCCTTGCAACACAAGGCTGGCGTTTAGTGTATGTCGCCAATGTGGGAGGCACAGCGCTCTCATCCTGTATTGTGGCAACCTACCAGAAATAAAAGAAGACCCCCTACCGGAAACCCTGGTAAGGGGTCAACCTCTTTTCTAGGCATTCCTAAGAATAGCGTCAATCATGCGACGCGCACCCTCTCGCTTTTCCTCTGGTAACGCACTAACCAGGGCGGTCATAGGATCACTCCCTCTTTTCCCACCCAGGTACTTCCGGGCGTTCGGATGATGCGCTGGGTCTTCCTGTGCTAGTCTTTTGACTTCATCAGTGAGGCCAAGTAACTCGCACACCTCGTACAGATCGATATCAAGCGCCAGCATCACCTTCAAAAATGTCCCGTAAGCCATCCCTGGAGGCGCGGTGCGAGCGAGGGCGGATACTTTCTCCACCTGGACGCCAGCAGCTTCGGCAGCCTGTATTCTGTTCCATCCAAGTGTCCTCAGTCGCTTATTGACTTCTTGCGAGAACGCTTCCTGTTGCTCTGCGGTGTACACCACATCCCTGTCGTAAGTCATTCTACCCCTCCCCATGAACAGTGTAAACTTAAACGGAAGTAAGTTGATGCATCAATCTTATCACACGCTAATAGGAAAAGTCAAGGCATTGACATTGGTAATGTCCTATGGTACTATTGTTGTACGTCGTTTTATGAAGAAAGGGGTTCAACAATATGAGACGCGGCATTGGGTATATCAGAGTATCGGGCAAAAAGCAAAAAGACGGGGCTTCCCTGGAAGAGCAGGAGCACCGCATACGCGAATATGCCCTCAAGTGTGGAATTGAACTGGTCGATGTGCTCCAAGACGTGATGACTGCAACAGTCTATCGTGAGAGGACTGGCCTCACCGACGTGCGGGAATTGGTGCGAAAACGCGAGGTCGAGGTCGTGCTCGTGTGGGCGTTTGATCGGCTGACCCG
Organism: uncultured Ktedonobacteraceae bacterium; assembly: GCA_964250225.1. Taxonomy (GTDB): domain Bacteria; phylum Chloroflexota; class Ktedonobacteria; order Ktedonobacterales; family Ktedonobacteraceae; genus Paraktedonobacter. Next base: position 1,842 of record CAXUEY010000140.1, read on the forward strand.
AAATGAAGTCCATATGGGTGTACTGCTGGATGAGCTTAACCATCATGGTGCGGAACTCATCAGCGTATCTGAAGAACTGGATGACACCCCCATCGGAAAATTTGTGCGCCATGCTCTGGCCTTTGCTGCTGAGCTTGAACGGGAGAAGATCATCGATAGAACCGCATATGACATGCACAAGCGAGCGAGGAACGGGCAAATGCTTGGCAAAGGCGGCCCAAAGTATGGGTACGTGTGGGCTGACGAAGGGAAAACGTGTTGGAAGCTCGGCGATCCCAAAGAGATTGAGGTCGTGGAATTGATCTATGACCTCTACGTCTACCGCAACCTCTCCACCGTCAAGATAGCCAGGTACCTGCAAGAACACGACATTCCTACACCCACCGGAACCGGGCGCTGGCACGCCATCTCTGTGCGCAATATCCTGATCCATCCAGCCTATCATGGACAAGCCGTGGCGTTCCGCATTGGGTACACTCGCCAGGCCGGGAGACGCACACAGTTTTTCCGTGACGATGCTATTCCTCTACCAGATGGCACCATTCCTCGCATTGTCTCGGATGAACTCTGGTACCAGGCGCAGGCCAAGTTGAAGCGAGCGAAACGTGAGGCAACCCGCAACAACCAGCATGTGGAGAAATTTTTGCTGCGCGCTGGTTATGCGACCTGTGGCTATTGTGGCTGCAAAATGTCGAGCGTCACCACCATGATGAACCGCGCTGAAGGGAGGATACCTGTTCACACCTACGTCTGCCCACGCATGACCAACGCGAACAGAGGATGCAAAGGAACCTATATTCAGGCCAAACTCCTTGATCCCTCCGTGTGGGAACGTGTATGCGTTTTCCTCTCAGACCTCAACCACGTGAGAGAAGCCCTGGCAGTCCTGGCGCATGAGAAAACCATTGGATCAGATGTTCAGGCACTTGACCGCTCTATCGCAGAGGCAGAAGAGGAACAAGAACTGCTCATGAAGGATTTAAAGGCAGCACGTGGGCGCGTGCGCGATCTGGTCATGCGTGATCTTAATTTGGTCGAGGATCGCTTAGAGCGATTGATGGCGGAGAAACGCGTGGTCCTGCCGGTAGCTGAGGAAGAAGCCAGGATGCGGGCTGACATTGAAGCCTTCCTGACACAGCTAGAAGCAGTAGGCGACCCCCACGCGGCAACGTATGAGCAACGGCGTATGGCGCTGCGTTTACTTGGCGTCTCGGTCAAGGTCTATCGCCCTGACGATCCTGAGCATGGACGTGCTGAGGTTCAGGTTGGATCGGCCAATGTCGAAATTGTTGATACATCAGTGAGTTGATGAGCATGCTTCTGCTCAAACGGGCAGGCGTGCCGCTCAAACGCGACGTGATTTATATGGCTGAGGCCGATGAGGAGACGGGTGGGCAGGAAGGAGCCGCCTGGGTTGTTGAGCATTATCCAGAACTGATTCAGGCGGAATACGCGCTGAACGAAGGCGGTGGCGATGGCCTGGAGATCAATGGCCAGTTGTACTACACGGTCCAGACGGCGGAAAAAGGCTCGGCGCGCTTCAAAATTCGCGTCACCGGTACGCCCGGTCATGGCTCGATTCCCCACCAAGATAACGCGGTCATCAAACTGGCTGAACTGTTGAGCAAGGCGCGCGATCAGCAGCCGCCGGTCCACTTTACCGCGACATTGCGCGGCTATCTCGAAGGCATCGCCAGCGCGCAACCATCAGAACTGGCTACGGCCCTGCGCGCGGTCCTGGCCGACGAGCAGAGCGCCAGCGCGGTCATCGACAAACTGCCCATCGAAGAGCATCTCAAACGCGAACTACACGCGCTCTCCCGCAATACTATCGCGCCGACTATGCTCAAGGCTGGCTCGCAGATCAATGTCATCCCCTCTGAGGCTGTGGCTTATGTCGATAGCCGCATCCTGCCTGGCCAGACGCTGGAGGATTATCTGGAGGAGTTGCGCGCCATCTTCGGCACTGATTGCGAGATCGAGTTCATCAATCCTGCTCCCGCGCTGGAAGCCGATCCAGCCTCTCCACTCTTCGAGGTCATCAAAGATGTCTTGCGCGAGCACGCGCCCACAGCCACGGTGATACCAGGTATGCTGACCGGTGGCACCGATGCCAAATCTGTCAGCCAGCTCGGTACGAAAGTCTACGGTTTCTCGCCTGTGCTGTATACCGGCGATAATGGCTGGAGTGGCGTGCACGGACATGATGAACGTATTAACGTACAGGCTATGCAATGGGGCACACGTGTCCTGTATGAGGTGATCGAGAAGTTTGTGCGGCGCGCTTAACCCTCCAGTTTCTGCTCGCGCACCAGTTGCTCGATCTTTTCGCGCAAACTCTCGCGTTCGGGATGGCCGAGGCGCCGATCATGGGTTAGCGCCTGCTTCCAGGCTTCCAGGGTGGCTTTGTACCGTTGCTGCTCGTAGTAGAGTTGACCCAGGCGGTGCAAAGCGGCGCAGCGTTCGGCGGGGGTGTCCAGTTCGACGGCGATGGCCAGCGCTTGCTGATAGGATCGCTCGGCCTCGTCGGGTTGGTGGAGTGCGCGCAGAACATCGCCCAGACCACGCAGGGCGCGTCCCTTGAGCTGCATGGTCCCCTGCTCCTGGGCGATGACCAGGGCGTGCTCGTAGTGCTCTTTGGCGATCAACGGCGCGCCCTCCTCAAAAGAGATCGCACCCAGGGCGTTGATGACGCGCACCAGATCGACGCGATTGCCCAGGTTGCTGAAGATGGCCTGAGCCTCGCTATAATAGCTGCGTGCATCATCGAAACGGCGCCGTTTGCGCGCAATATCGCCCAGGGCACGTATGGACCAGCCTTCACCACGGCGCGCTCCCTCTTCGCGGAAGATGCCCACAGCCCGGCTGGCCACCAGTTCGGCCTGATCAATATGGCCCTGATCCAGGTAGACGACGCTCTGGTCGGCCAGCAGCCACGCCTGCCAGTAGCGCGAACCCAACGTCTGAAAGAGACGCAGGGCCTCTTCATAATCGGCCAGGGCCTGAGGATAGTCGCCAAGCACCTCGTGGATGCTGCCACGGTCCCGCAGGGCCGAGGGATAGCCCTGGTTGCTGGGCATGGCGCGAAAACTACTCAAGGCCTGCTCAAAATATTCCAGAGCCTCGTGATAGCGTCCGTAGCCGCGACTGACCTCGCCTAGAACCAGTTGCATCCAGGCCTCGCCGTTGGTATCGCCGGCTTCGCGGAAGAGGGTCAGCGCCTCCTGAGCGTGCTGGCCTGCCTGCTGGAAATGGCCCTCCTCGCGGAAGAGCATGGCCAGTTCGTAGAGCGCCCAGGCGGCTTCGTCACGCTCGTTTTTTTCGCGATGCAGGGTTAGGCTGCGCGTGAGACAGCCAACCGCCTCGGCGTATTGTCCCAGACGGCGCAGGATCGCGCCCAGGCAGCATTGAATCTGGCCCTCGCCCGTCTTGTCGTTCTGCAGGAGCGCGTAGCCCTCGGCCCGACGTAGGATACCCTGCAATTCGGCGGCATAGCCACGCCCGCACATGGCCCAGGATGCGCGCACAGCCAGTTGGACGGCGTGCTGGAGATCTTGCGACTCGCCTGCATCCTCCAGATGTTCAAAGGCCGCGAACCATTCATAGGGACTGGGCTGTGGCAGGCTGCTATAGTAGCTGGCCACGACGCGTTGCGCCCGCTGCCGCTCTTCAAGGGAGAGATGGCCCAGCGCGTAATGGCGTACCGGTGAGTGGATGGTGTAGACGCGCCCGTCGAACTGAATAAAGGCCGCCTGCACCAGCGCATCACGCGCCGCGCGCCAGTTTTGCTGCAATTCCACTGGAACCCCACTCTGTGTATTGGTCGGCAACTCTTTGAGCGCGGTGCTTGCGCCTGTGCTCTCTAAATAGCCGGTAATGCGAGCAATATGTGGCGTCTCCGGGGACACCAGCATAATGATTTGTTCACGGCTAAAGGGCAGTTTAAAGGCAGAGAGATAGGGTAACAACTGCTGGGCCACGAGCGGCAGGCGGCGATACGCGATATCCAGCACCGACCAGATCCCTTCTGGTAGCGTCTCGCGCAGTTCATCGCGCACCTCTTCCAGCGAACGTGTTGCGGCTTCAGGAGCGTAGACTTTGCCGTGGATATTGCGCGCGGTGCCAAAGATCAACTGCGCGCCCAGGGGGTAGCCGTCCAGCAGCGTGCTGATCTCGCGCAAGAGCGCCTGTTGATACGTGTCTTCCAGGTGAATGCGCTCGGCCAGACCGCTACTCGCCGCCAGTTCCGCGAAGAGTTTGAGGAGATCTTCGCTGCTCATCTTGCCTACGGCAAACTCGTGCCAGCGGCAGGCCGTTCCCTCCAGCGCGGCCACCGTAGCAGGGTTAAAGCGCGAGGTCAGCACAACCACGACCTCTTCGGGCAGGCCACAGAGGAAACGATACCAGTTGCCCACCTCGGCGCGCTCCTGCACCTCCTCAAAGCTATCGAGCAGCAGCAGGCAGGGCAGGCGACGATTGGCCAGGACGCGCAGGGCGTTGAGAACGACGCGTGTGCGTTGCTCAATATCCGCGCTCTGTACTGTGCGCGCGGGCAGGCGCAGACCGTGGACGATCTCGGTGAGCGCGTCGCCCAACGATTTGCCACCCTCCAGAGAGATACCGATGATGCCGCCGGGGAACTTATCCTGGTTGCGTCGCACCGCCTCGAATGCCAGTTCGCTCTTGCCAATCCCTGCTGGTCCTGTCAGAGCGATTTGATGGATGCCCGGACGCACGCGCTGGTTTCTCAACGCCGTCGAGATGCCATCATGGGCGCTAGTCATGCTTGTGGCCCCTACGCTGGTGAGCACCTGGTTCAGCAAGGTGTGCAGCGCCTCTAGCTCCTGTTCGCGTCCTACAAACGTTGTTGAGGCGCCCATGTGGGCCAGGGGATGGTCGCGCTCATCCGGCTCGTCTCTGTCCGCGGAAGCCAGGAAAGCCACCGGACCCTTGTCGTCCTCGACAATATGACGATAGAGTACCGGCACAAACCAGCCATGCGCTTTTGAGAGGGGCAACATGGCCTGGCGCGCGCGTGCCAGAGCGCTTTCCAGGGTGCGTCCATTGGCCAGATCATCGTAGAAATGATACATAAAGGTCGGGCTGAGATCATCCTGCAGCGAGAACGGCATGGCCACCACCGCCGGAACCTGCGCCATCAACAGAGCTGTGGCCAGGGTTGCGTCCACCACTGCGCGCCGTCGTTCTTCGGGCCGTCCGCCAGAGAGCGTCGCGGTTTCGCAGGCTGAGAAGACCGCCAGGCGCACATCACTGCTCAGCAGCAGCTCGCGCAGGGTCGAGGTATCAATCAGGCGGCTGCGCCCCTCGTCATCGCAGAAACAGAGGTAGGTCTGGGGCCTGACACTTCTTAAGAGGGTGTTACAGCTCTGGCAGCGTTGAGCATTGGCATTGTTCAGCTCATCGCATGTATCAGAAGGGCACAGGCGCCCGTAGGCTCCGTGTCCATCGAAATGAATGGCGTAACAAGGAATCGGCGTTTCTTGCTCGTTGAAATGGTTGACGCCGCCTACTGAAGTCAGGTAGCGCACCAGTTCATCGAAGGTCGGTGGGTCCAGGCGGTCAATTAGCAGTAGCTCATCATCGACCAGGCGGGACAGGCCGCGTTCGAGCGCCTCAAAGCTGCGTTCCGTCTCCAGGGAAGGGCAATCAATCGGCGAGGAACCGATATAGAGCAGGCGCGCGGGCGGATAGACCGGCAGTGAGGACTCAGCGGCGGTATCCGGGTGCAGAATAGCGCGTGTCAGGGTGAAGACGCCCGAAGCCAGCAGGAAATGTTCATCGTTATGCAGCAGCTCCCAGGGGTAGCGCACAAACTCCTCGCAGCCGGGGCCAAAGCAGAACGTCAGAGCCACCGTCGCGCGTCGGCGTAATGTGCGCTGGATCACGCTGCGCAGGGCCGCCTGCACCGATTGCTCGCTCGCCTCGCGCCTGCTCGTCTCGGCTGACTCAACGCCGCACAGGGCCAGGAAGAGTCGATAGCCAATTTCGCGCAATTCTCGCTGATCGCTCTCCAGGTTATTCAGGCGTTTGAGCAGCGTATTGAGCTGGCGCGTGGTATAGGGTGGCACAAAACTGCCACTGACAAAGCGTCCCGACCAGCTTCCCCGCACCTGGAGTTCAAAGGTTTCGTCCTCGCGCTTCTGAAACAGCAGGTTCAGTGTTTCTGCCATGAGCTGGTTTTCTCTCTCATTCTGTATGGGACTGAATTGTTCAATTCAAGTATAGCATACGTGGGGATCACGCGAGGAACGGCTTGAGATAGTCCAGGTGGGGTCTTCTCTCAAAAAAATGAGCCACCTGGTTATGGCAGGCTGATGAAAGCCGGCATGAAGCTAAAAAAGACGACCTCTCTTCACAAAGAGCGTGTGAATGATCCACGCGCTCTTTGTGGAAAATGCTCTATAGTTACTCGCCCCAGTACAGCTCAACTTTTCCAAAGCGGACCAGATCGCCCACCTGTACGCCGGCGTTCTCCAGCGCTTTCGTCACGCCCATCTTCTCTATAGTGACCTGCAAGCGGTCCATGCCTTCGTCGCTCTCCTGGTTGGTCATGGCCACAGCGCGTTCGACGCGTTTGCCGCGCACCACGAAGACTCCAGCTTCTTTGCTGACCGTAAAGGCGTCTTCGGGCTGAGGACGCAGCACGGCCCCTTCTTCCGCATCTAGCAGCGCCTGAGCAGCCTCGCGTTCGGCCTCATCCAACTGAATCTCCTGCAGTTTGAACGAGACAAACTGGATCAGTTCTTTCGTACCCTGGTGCGCGGCGGCAGAGATCGCGTAGACTGGATAGCCGGCGGCCTCAGCCTGGGCCTTGAACTCCTCCCAGCGTTCCTGGGCTTCGGGCAGGTCGGTTTTGTTGAAAGCGATGATCTGTGGACGCGTGGCCAGACGTTCATCGTACTCGCGTAGTTCCTGGTTGATCGCCAGGAAGCTCGGCCACGGCTCATGCTCATACGAGGCTCCGTCAACCACGTGTACCAGCAGACGGGTGCGGCGAATATGGCGTAGAAACTCGTGCCCCAGGCCGTGTCCCTGGGCCGCGCCCTCGATCAGGCCGGGAATATCGGCCATGACAAAGCCAAATTCGTCCCCTATCTGACCAACTTCGACGACGCCGAGATTGGGAACCAGGGTGGTGAAGGGATAATCGGCGATCTTGGGTTTGGCTGCGGTCACAACCGAGATCAGCGTGGATTTGCCCGCGTTGGGATACCCCACCAGACCGACATCGGCGATCAGGCGCAGTTCCAGGGCGAGCCAGCGCTCTTCGCCTGGCTCGCCATTCTGCGCCTCACGCGGAGTCTGGCGCGTGGAGGTGGCGAAATGCACATTGCCCAGACCGCCGCGCCCACCGCGCGCCACCATTACCTGCTGGCCACCCTCCACCAGGTCGGCAATCAACTCCTGTGTATCGGCATCGCGCACCACAGTGCCACAGGGAACCGTGAGCACAATATCCTCACCTTTGGCTCCATGCATCTTCTGGCGCGCACCGGCCTCGCCCGCATCGGCCTTGAAGTGCTGGCGATAGCGGTAATCAACCAGCGTATTGAGGTTGGGAGTCGCCTCCATATAGACACTGCCGCCTCGTCCGCCATCGCCGCCATCCGGCCCACCAAGCGGCGCGAACTTCTCGCGGCGGAAGTGAATCGAACCATTCCCACCATCGCCCGCTTTGACAAAAATTTTTGTATGATCGTAAAACATTACCTGCTATCGCTTCCTCATAAAAGAGCTAGTGGATCACACCACAATTGTGTAGCCATTGCTTTGGCGCTTATCGAGCTTGAAAAAGCCAGTTTCCAATGGCAACGTATGTGTGGAATTGACCCACCAGCCATATCTGTAAAAGGCGCCTTAGAGTATCAAAGTATATCATAAATTGCGCCCCGACTATGCCGTAGATATGCGGACAATGGCTCCAGAGCGATATGCTATGGCTTATCTTGCGCAGCATCTACCAGAAGTTGGCGTACAGCCTCTTCTTGATCCGTGATGCTCACATTGACCACCAGCATACGCAAGGCTTCCAGGTCCATCACCCTCTCCACTTGCTGAGCCGACAGCATACCGAGCCGAGGGAACTTCCGGCTGACGATATCAATCACCGTCTGGCGATGCGAGTGCAACGCCTGCATCAGCCCTTGTTCTAAGCCTTGTACTCGCCCCTGCTCTAATCCTTGCTCTAATCCTTGCTCTAATCCCTCTTCTCTAGCTTCCTGGACCCATTCTTGATATGTCCACGAATCCTTCATAATATCCTGAAACATCGAAAATCTCCTTCTGAAGCGCGCCTTCTCTACTGGATTTTTGAAAGCCAGGCCACCATAGACAAATGCCAGTGACAATACATCGCGATCTCCACTCCTTTCCAACCGTGTCATCATGTTCTCGATAATCTTTGGCTTTTTGCCCCCTTTGGTGAATGGTAGTAGAGGCAAAAACCCATCCCACTCAAGGTCGAGAAGAATATCTGCGGGAACCTCCCACAGTTTGATCACAGTATAGAAAAAGTGATGTGCAGGTCGTCCATCTATAAACCGACGAATATAGGGTGGTTTCGGAACCCTCATCCTGCGCAGATAGATTACAAACGACCAGACCGGCAGATCGTACTGATTCTCTGCTCCTACGTTATATTCTAGCATGCGTCGGCCCATATTAGGATCTACATAACTCTGACATTCAACGTGGAGCAGACCCAATAGCCCATTGAGCGACACTTTGAGCAGTGCATCCGCCACCATCTCCTGGGCTTTCAGTTCGACATTGAGCGTTTCCACGAAGACGGCGCCTGCCTGCAGCCAGCTCACATATTGCCAGGGACGTAAACGAAACAGATGTTTGGCAAAACTATCCCATCTACCCACTTGCGAAAAACTCCCTTCCAACTTCTTTCAAAGAGAAATGTATTGTATTTCTATTCATTATAACGCTGCAACCAAATTTGCCGATAAAATTGGGGTATCTCTCCATAAGACAAGCAAGCATTCAGCATGTTATACTATGGCTCATGAAGCGAACACTGAAAGGCTCACAAGGGGATACCTTTAGATAGGAAACAGGCACAGATATGCTCAATGCGACATCTCTCAAGGCGGTGAATAGCTCCCGGTTCTCACAGCACTTCGTCAAGCCACTTTACCAGTCGTATTGTTTCGCCAATCTGCCCGCGACGATCTCGTACCTGTTGACAGGGGTAGGGCAGAGCGCGCTACCGTTGGATGTCTTTGGTGAGTTGCCCACGCGCTACAATAAGGTGGTGTTCTGCTTTATCGACGCCTTTGGCTGGCGCTTCTTTGGCCAGTACGCTGAAAAATATCCCCTGCTCAAAACCTTCCTGCAACAGGGAGCTGTCTCCAAGCTGACCTCGCAGTTTCCCTCGACCACCCCCGCGCACGTGACCTGTATCAATACGGGCCTGACGGTTGCGCAACACGGGGTCTACGAGTGGCACTACTACGAACCCCTGGTCGATGCCGTGATTACGCCCCTGCGCTTTTCTTACGCGCGCGATAGCCAGCCGGACACCTTGCAGGCCAGCGGGGTCGCGCCCGAAGCGCTCTATCCCACGCACACTTTTCACCAGCACCTGCAAAGTTTGGGCGTGCAGAGCCATATCTTCCAGTCAGCCGCCTATATGCACTCGACCTATTCCAACATCATTTTCAAGGGCGCGACCTCGCTCAATCCTTTCAGGATGCTGGAAGAGGCGCTGGATGGGTTGGTCGCGCGTATTCTGGATAAAGAAGAGAGTCCCGCCTATTATCTGCTCTATTACGATAAAATCGATGCCTCCAGCCATCTCCACGGCCCTGGCTCACAGCATCTGGCGGCGGTCATCGACCACTGTTTCTTGAGCATCGAGCAGTTTCTTTATCAAAAACTGCGCCACCTGACCGGCGATACGCTGCTCATTCTCACCGCCGATCACGGCCAGATCGAGGTCTCTCCCGACACGACCTTTTACCTCAACCGCGAGATCCCCGAAATTACGCGCTACCTGCGCACCGACAGTCTGGGTCAGCCACTCGTACCGGCTGGCTCGGCCCGCGATATGTTCCTGCATGTGAAGGATGAGGTGCTCGACGAGGCCATCGCTCTGCTCCAGCGTCGCCTGGAGGGACGCGCCGAGGTCTATCGCACGGCTGACCTCATTGCCCAGAACCTCTTTGGCTCAACCAGCCCATCCAGTACGTTTCTCGCCCGCGTGGGCAATGTCGTGATCCTGCCCGCGCCCCATGAGACGGTCTGGTGGTTCGAGGATGGGCACTTCGCGATGCAGTTTCAGGGCCACCACGGAGGTTTGACGCCCGAAGAGATGGAGATCCCCTTGCTTTTACTACCGCTCTGAGATCTTCTGTGGCTGAAGCAGGAGAAGATTCGGGTCAACTTCACATAAAATATAACTAACTGGAAAAGCGCGAAACATCCGGGCCTCGCGGTGCATTATGTATTCTGAAACGAGAAGTACTTCTGTACCATGCCAGATTCGTAGTTAGGAACGAAAAAGGTACCAGAGCCAAAAGCGGGTAAACCGTGCATATTTGTCTGGGTATATGACGAAAGTCATAGTAAAACCTATCTGTTGAGGGTGAGGATAGGCAACCCTGAGCAACTATGCTATACTGCGGGGGAATAGAGGGCCCATTCGCTAGCTCATAGAGACGTACCCGTATTCATTCTTTAGATCAATTAGTGAGGGGAAACAACACCTATGCGTCGAGGAACACTTCCACTCCTCTTGTTTATTATTCTCCTGGCAGCAGGGGCCGGCTATGTGGTATGGCCGAACAATCCCGGCCTGAATATCCCATTCCTGGGCGTCAACAACCCGCTGACCTTCCATCAGGGGCTGGACCTCCAGGGTGGCATCAGCGTGCAGCTTGCACCGAATAATCCCAATCATATCAGCTCAGACGATCTGACCAATAACGTCGCCACCGCATCGAGCCAGATTGCGCAGCGCGTAAGCGGTGGCCTGGGCGTGACCGAGGCGGATATTCGTCTGCAACAGATCAATGGCCAGCCAGGGCTGCTGGTCGAGTTGCCAGGCTTGAACAGCGGCGACCAGCAGGCTGCTATCGCCTCGCTGACCAATAGCGGTCTACTCGAATTCTGGGCCACCGGGCAAAACTCGATCCCAATTGGTAGTATTTGTGATCCAGCTCCAGGTGCGACCGAACCCAACAATGCCTGTCCTGCCGCCCAATACGACCAGTACAATCCCAACGGCGTGGCACCTTTCAGCGGTAAAGACCTGGACGCCTCCAAAGTCTTTGTGGGCCAGGACCAGACTGGGCGCCCAAATATCAGTTTTGCCATGCAGGGGAACGTTGCCCCAAGATTCTTCGATTTCACCCAGAAGAACGTTAACCAGTTTATGATCATCACTCTGGATAAAAAAGTCATCCAATCGGCGACTATTCAGCAGCCGATCAATGGGCAGGGTGAGATTACCGGCAACTTCTCCCAGCAGGATGCACAGAGCATCGTGACGCTGCTGAAATATGGAGCACTGCCGGTTTCGTTCCACGTTGCCAGCATTCAGCATGTGGGCGCGACGCTTGGCGCGGACTCGATTCACAAGAGCCTGGTTGCCGGTGGCATCGGTCTGATTATCGTGATGCTCTTCATGCTGCTCTACTATCGCCTGCCGGGTATTCTGGCCGACTGCGCGCTGCTGGTCTACGCGGGTATCACCCTCGCCGTCTTTAAACTGATCGGCGTAACCCTCTCACTGGCCGGTATCGCCGGGTTTATCCTCTCGGTTGGTATGGCCGTGGACGCCAATGTGCTGATTTTTGAACGCGTCAAAGAAGAACTGCGTTCCGGCAGGTTACTGGCCTCGGCCATCGATATTGGCTGGAAACGCGCCTGGCCCTCGATCCGCGACTCAAACGCATCCACGATGCTGACCTGCGCGGTGCTCTACTTCTTCGGCAGTAACTTTGGTGCGACCCTGATCGTTGGTTTCGCCACCACGCTCTTCCTGGGCGTCGCCATCAGTATGTTTACCGCCGTCGTCGTCACACGTACCTTCCTGAACCTTCTGGTGCCCACCGGGGCGATCAACCATCCCTGGTTCTTCGGACTACCCAGAGGTTCCATTGCCTCAGCCGCGAGCGGTTTAGCACGGCGTAATAGCACAGGTGTGGAAAGCAAAGCAGTAAGAGGTGAAAGCCGTGTTTAATCTCGTTAACAAACGTTACCTGTTCCTGATCATCTCGCTGATCGTGATCATTCCGGGCACGCTCTCGCTGATCTTCAAGGGCCTGAACGTGGGCATCGACTTCGCCGGCGGTAGCTCGTTGCAGTTTCGCCCATCGCAGCATGTCTCCACGACCAGCGTTGTGCAGATCAAGAATATGCTCGATGGGTTGGGGCTCAAAGATAGCCAGGTCAATATTGGAGACGATACCGGCACCCCTGGCAACCAGGTCGCCTGGATAGAGCTCAATACCATCGTTGACAAAAATGTGCAGACGACCATTCAGACCGACCTGGATAACCATTACGGCAAAGGCGTGGTTTTTGCCACACCCGATCCCTTGCAGATCACCAGGAACGGGAAAACGACGTCTGTGACGGTTGTCACGATTGTCAGTAAGAGCAAAACGGTGGTTTTTAAGGAAAGTGACCTGAAGGCGGCCCTGGGCAAGCTACCAAACACAACCAATGCGACAAGCCCCACGCCGCCAGCCAAAACTGCGACGCCTGCGCCGGTCTCTCCCGCGGTCTCGCCTACGGCTACCACGAAGGCCACAGCAACCACTACGGCTACGGCTACGGCCACACCGACCAGTACGCCAACAACGAATCCGGCGGCGAATATTCCCGTGCATATCGCGAATGTTCAGATTGGTGGCGTGACCGATACGGTCAATATCCTGACCTCAACGACCACCACCAATGATGCGCCGATTCGCGCCGTTCAGTCGGCGTTCTTGAGCGACAAATCAAACTTCCTGAGCAAATCGGGAATCTATCTGTACCTGATGAGCAATTCGTCGGTCTCTGGCTCGGTGGCCTCCGATACGATCCGCAACTCGATCCTCGCGGTGATCGCGGCTTCGGTGCTGATCCTGCTCTACGTGGCCTTCGCGTTCCGCAAGGTGCAGAAACCCTGGCGCTATGGCATCTGCGCGATCATTGCCTTGCTGCATGATGTGCTGGTCGTGCTCGGTATCTTCTCCATCCTGGGCTGGATTGATATCCTGGGCTGGGCGCCGAAGATCCAGATTGACGCGCTGTTTATCACTGCTCTGCTGACCGTGGTGGGTTTCTCAGTGCATGATACTATCGTGGTGTTTGACCGCATCCGCGAGAATATGCAGCGTCGTTCTGCCGAGAGCTTTGAGCAGGTTGTGAATGCCAGTCTGGTGCAGACAATGTCACGCTCACTGAATACGTCGCTGACCGTGCTCTTCACGCTGAGCGCGCTGACGCTCTTCGGCGGCGATAGCATTCGCACCTTTACGTTCGCCCTGCTGATCGGTATCTTCAGCGGCACGTACTCCTCGATCTTCAACGCCAGTATGCTGCTGGTGATCTGGGAGCGCGGCGAACTCGGCCTCTGGCGCTTCAATCGTGAGAAGCGCATGCCCGATGGGCGCACCCGCCGCGAGGTGCGCGAACGCGAACTGGCCAGGTCGCGCGGTTAATACTTATCACACGAGAGAACCGGCTGGAGTAGCGGGGGGTTTGCCCGGCCGGCGGGTGGGGGGGGGTGGTGGGGGGGTCGCTCACGAAGATACTTCCGA
>CAXUEY010000141.1:0-3393 GCA_964250225.1 uncultured Ktedonobacteraceae bacterium
TATAACCCCCCCCACCCCCCCACCCCTATGGGGGTTGGTGGTGTGGTTTTTAATATTAACCCCGGGCCGCGGGCACGTCCTGAGACTAGTCGCGGGGCCGACCAGTATGCTCCAGGCGCTCGCGCATTTGATCGAATGTGGTACCATCGATCTCGCCACGCGCGTAGCGGCGGCGCAGGATCTCCATTGCATCCACCTGTGGCGACCCGTCAAAGGGCCGGTACTGGCCACCTCGCCAGCCGAACCAGCGGCGCGCACCAAAACAGAACCAGACGATCAAGCCTATCCAGAGCAATGGAAACAATGGCCAGAAACCCATTCCCCAATGCATATGTCATCTCCTTTTTGTATCTCGTTTTCACATCTTTATATTTGTCACCTACTCATCGCGGGTGTACGCATAGTATAGATGTGGGAGATGACAGCGAGATGAAATTTGCTCGCCAGTTTTGTCATGTGTTTGTCATAAACCGCTATGCAGCAGAGGGAAACGCACTTCAAAGAGCGTGCCGGTTCCGACAGTGCTCTCCACGCGGATCTCACCTTTATGGGCATGGACAATCCACTGCACGATAGAGAGGCCCAGTCCGCTGCCACCAGGCTCGCTGTGCTCCAGGCCGTTGCTGCTCTGTCTGGACGAGCGAGCCTTATCTACGCGATAGAAGCGTTCAAACACCAGGGGCAGATGCTCCTCGGAGATGCCGGGACCATCGTCGCGCACGCGCACGATCCCCCAGCGTTTCTGTTCACAGGCCAGCTCTACCAGCACGCGTTTCCCGCAACCACTGGTGTATTTGATGCCATTCTCGATCAGATTGGTCAGCATCTGGCCCAGATAGCGCGGGTCGCCGCACACCAGCATTTCCGGTAGGTCGCCGGTTGCCAGGGTAATCTGACGCTGACGGGCCAGCGACAGCAGACGTTCGACGCTGGCCAGAGCGATATCGCTCAAATCGACCTCTTGCAGGTCCAGCGTCATCTGCCCTGTATCGGCCCGCGCCAGTAGCAGCAGGCTGTTCACAATCGCCGTCATCTGCTCATTCTCGGCCTGGATTTGTTGCAGCACGTGCCGGTACTCTGCTGGTCGCACGCATTGGGTCAGCGCGCGGTTGGTCTCCAGGTCGATAATCGTGAGCGGGGTGCGCAGTTCGTGGCTGGCATCGGTGGTGAATTGCGCCTGGCGTTTGAAAGCAGCCTCCAGGCGCGCCAGCATGCGATCAAAGGTGGCGGCCAGTTCGCCGAACTCATCCCGGCGCTGGAGATGCAGGCGGCGGCGCAGATCCGTGGCGTTAATCTCATTGGCCGTGCGCGTAATCATTTTCACAGGGCGTAGCGCTTTACCAGCCAGCCAGTACCCGCCGAGCGCGGCAATCAAGAGCGCGAGTGTGCCAGTAAAGAACCAGATTGCCAGGAAGGAGACGGAATCCTGGAGCGGCAAGCCTACCAGCAGTGTGGCGATGCGCGCATTTTGATTGAGCACAGGCGTAATCAGCACGTGATAGGTCGTGGTCATGCTGTGCGAACCCCACCAGCCGCCATGAAAGTGGCTCTGGTTTTGGAGCACCGCAAGATCGGTGAATCCCGCGTTCTGCCTGGCTTTAGCCTGAAGTTGCAAGGTCAGACTACTGGTGAGAGGGCCGTGTACATCCAACACGTTACCATCAGGACTTAGCAACAAGGCCATCTCCTGCGAGGACTGCGCGAGATTGAGGGCTGGTAATGCCTGGTGAGTCACGAGCTCCTGCTTATAGGCGTCGGAGAACTGCTGGCTATCCTGGTACAACTGCGTCTCGATCCTGTGCTCGGCCATGTCCGTGTTCAGGAACGTTTGCGTGGCGTAAAGACTTCCACCAAAGAGGCAGATAATAAACGCCATGACCGCCAGGTACCAGAGGGTCAGCCGCGTGCGCACGCTTTGAGCCAGGGAAACGCGAAAGTGGTGCGTATGTGTTTTCATGGCTTATCCCTGCTTCGCGGGCGGTTGCAGACGATAGCCCACGCCGCGCACGGTGGTCAGTAACTTCACTGCAAACGGCGCGTCGATTTTTCGGCGCAGCCGTCGCACATAGACATCAATAACGTTTGATTCGCATTCAAAATCGTAATTCCAGATATGCTGCTCGATCATCTCACGCGTGACGACCTGGTTGGGATGGTACATGAAGTATTCTAGCAAGGCAAACTCTTTGGGTGTCAGGTCGAGCATCTGTCCCGCGCGTTCAACGGTGTGGGTGACGGGATCGATCAGCAGATCACTCATCTCCAGACGCCCTTGCTTCGCGGGCTGCTGACGGCGCAAGAGAGCGCGCAACCGCGCCAACAATTCGCGCATGGCAAAAGGTTTCACCAGATAATCGTCGGCGCCACAATCTAGACCCTGCACACGATCATCGACGCTATCACGCGCGGTCAGCAATAAAATCGGCGTATGCACCCGGCGACGGCGCAGATCACGACAGACCTCCAGTCCATCTTTTTGGGGCAACAATATATCCAGCAGAATCAGGTCATAGGGGGTCATTTCCGCGAGATCCTGGCCCTCCTGACCATCGTAGGCGCTATCGACGCTGTAGCCCTCGTGGACCAGGCTCGCCGTCAGCGAGCTGTTGAGGCGATGATTATCTTCTATCACAAGAATGCGCATGGTAAAACTTTCCTCGGCTTTTCCTCACAACAACGATTGACCTCCTCTGATTATCACACAGAAAGATGACAAAATGATGACAGAATACGCCAGAAAAGTTCATGTTGTCGTCATATCACCTGACTATACTGTAGACCACGGAGATCGCTTAGCGCCGCCTGAAAGGGCAACGCGATCACGGACGGATTTTTGAACCATTACGCCAATGTGGCCGGACCGCGCGGTCTCCTTTGTTCATTGATACCTCTATTGTTCAAGTTAAAGGAAGAAACAATCTATGCAAGTCACTTCTCAAGGCACGCCCGTAACTCGGCGTTGGGCGCAGATTCTTTACCTCGTTCTGGCCAGCTTGATTCTTTTGGGCATCTTTCTACAAGGATTTTTGATTGGCAGCTTCCTCTTCGGAGGAGCCGCCTGGGGTCTTGCGGCCCATTCCTTCATGGGTCCGGTACTCATTCTTTTATCGCTATTGTTAGCGCTCACGGGATTACTGGTGCCAATGTCGGGTATGATGAAAGGTTGGGGTTTTCTGCTGCTTGTGCTCATGATTATTCAGATGATCCTCCCTTCCACAAGCAAGAGTGTTCCGTTGCTTGCTGCACTTCATCCTGCCAACGCCATGTTGCTGTTTGGGGTAAACCTGTTTCTGATCTTTCGGATACAGCACATGCTTCGAGCAAATGGTTACTGAGCAAAACATCGAGAAAGAAGAGGAGGATGCGGTGGGCATTTGCCTACCGCATCCTCCA
>CAXUEY010000141.1:3403-15421 GCA_964250225.1 uncultured Ktedonobacteraceae bacterium
ATTGGTTCCTTCTAAAAAAATCGATAATGGAGCGTCGTTTGCGGCGGCAAAATCCCCACCGCATCCTCCTCTCCTTCTCTTTCTACACCTTCCCCTGCTCCATCACCCGCACCGCGTGCTCCACCAGGACGCGGATACGCGAGCCGAAGATGGCGAAGCGCGGGTCTTGCGTCTGGCCGCGTTTCCAGCGCACGTAGATCTGTGCCAGGATGACCGCTAGTTTGAAGTAGGCAAAGGTCATGTAAAAGTGCAGCGTGGAGAGGTCGCGCCCACTCTTGGCGGCGTAGCGCTCCATGAACTCAGCTCGGCTGAGAAAGCCGGGCTGGTAGGTGACGGTGGGTAGGATGGCGCGCAACTCGGCGGGATCGTCGGGCTGCACCCAGTAGCCCAGCGAGATGGCCAGGTCGTAGAGTGGGTCGCCAACCGTCGTCATCTCCCAGTCCAACACAGCCACCAGGCTCGCGGGATCATGGACATTGACCAGCATGTTATTGAGCTTGAAATCGTTGTGGATCAGCGCGGGCGCGGGACTCACCGGGATGTGCTCGAATAGCCAGCGTGTGAGTGTGTCCACGTTGGGACTCTCCTCCGTGGCTGAACGAGCGTAACGCTCGATAAAACTCTTCACCTGGCGTTGCATAAAGCCGTCAGGATGGCCAAATTCGGCCAGACCGGCTGCCTCGCAATCGATGGCATGGAGTTCCACCAGCGTATCCACCACCGTTTCAGAGAGGCGTCGGCAGAGTTCTGGCGTGACTGTTACATCAGGTGGGAAAGCATCGTTGAGCACAAAGCCCCGGCGCCGCTCCATGATATAGAACGGCACGCCCATCAGTTCCAGGTCGTCGCAAAAGACATAGGGACGAGGCGCCAGGGGAAACACCGGATGAATGCGTGCCAGCAGGCTCGATTCGCGCCGCATATCGTGTGCCTTCGGCGCCAGTGGACCAAACGGCGGACGGCGCAGCACGCCCTCCCATTCCCCAATCTGCAAGAGATAAGTCAGATTAGATGCACCAGAAGGAAATTGACGCACATGAAGAGTTCCAGGGCCGATCTCAGGAATCTGCGTGCGCAGATACTGCTCGACCTTCTCCCAGTCCAGTTGCTCACCGGAGCGCACCTCGATAGTATCTTTCGGCATATTCATCGCTATTCCATCTCCCACGTGTATTACTGTTTATATGGACGGAGTAGCGTGCGGGCAATGGCTCGTTTATGCACCTCGTCGGGTCCATCGACAATATGCATGGTGCGGCCATGCGCCCACATCGAGGCCAGCGGGAAGTCGTTACTCACGCCAGCGGCTCCGAAGGTCTGGATGGCGCGGTTGACGACGTTGGTTAGCATCTCTGGTACAACGACCTTAATCATCGCAATCTCCTGCTGAGCGGCCTTCTTGCCCAACGTGTCGATGGCCCAGGCGGCTTTGAGGGTCAGCAGGCGGGCCTGTTCGATCTCCATGTAGGAAGTGGCGATCCAATCCTGGACTACACCCTGCTCGGCCAGGGTTTTTCCAAAGGCCACGCGGCTGCTGGCGCGCTGGCACATCAATTCAAGGGCATACGTGGCTGAGCCAATCGAGCGCATACAGTGATGGATACGGCCAGGGCCGAGGCGCGCCTGAGCGATGGCGAAGCCGCCGCCCTCTTCGCCGAGCAGGTTGGTGGCTGGCACGCGCACATCCTCGAAGAGCACCTCGCAATGGCTCTCATTGTCCATGTAGCCCATCACCGGCAGGCTGCGCACGATGGTCACGCCGGGCGTCTCGCGCGGCACCAGGATCATGCTCTGCTGGCGATGGCGGTCAGGATGGTGCGGATCGGTCTTGCCCATGACAATAAAGATTTTGCAACGTGGACGCGCGGCCCCGGAGGTCCACCACTTGCGTCCGTTGAGCACATAGTCGTTGCCATCGCGGGTAATAGAGAGCTGGATATTGGTGGCGTCGGAACTGGCTACGGCTGGCTCGGTCATCGAGAAGGCCGAACGGATCTCACCGTTGAGCAGCGGCTCCAGCCATTGTTTCTTCTGCGCAGGCGTGCCAAACTGGGCGATGATCTCCATATTGCCCGTATCGGGCGCGGCACAGTTAAAAACCTCAGAGGCCCAACCGACGCGGCCCATCAGTTCGGAGAGGGGCGCGTATTCCAGATTCGTCAGGCCGGCACCATGCTCGGTGTCGGGCAGAAACAGATTCCACAGACCCTGTTCTCTGGCTAGCGCCTTCAACTCATCAACAATCTCCGCGTGATGATGCGGATCATCTGAGGCGGCAAGCTGGTCGCGATAGGTCTGCTGGTTGGGATAGATATGGCGATCCATGAAATCGCTGATCTGCTGCTGGAGAGTTCTCACTTTTTCTGTGTACGCAAAATCCATGCTGGACCTCCCTGCTGAATAAATAGAGTTTCTCGTGTAAGTAGTAGGTAGTATAGCACACTTTCGAGCCTTCTTCACTGTCAATACTCATCTATAATACTGCTGCCTTCGCTCCCCACCTATTCATCAACAATTTTCTATGATAAAATAGTCAATACGTAAAAAATAAAGAATTTTGGTAGGAGGTATGGCATGCAGCAACAACAGATGATGATCGACCTTTCTTTACAAAATGAACTGAAACCGGGTGAGCAGTTACTCTGGTGGGGCAGGTGCGACCCTAAACGCAAGGCGAAAAGTATCAATATCAACACTGGCATCGGCGTCGGCGCACAAACTGCCAACTATATCATTTATAGCGTCCTGGCAATCGCGGGGCTTGGCCTTATCTTCAATGCTCTCCATCTGATCTCCGAGGAGAATAACTTGTTCGGTAGGCCAGATCCTACGAGTATCTTTCTGCTGCTTTTCAGTATCGTGTTGCTTTTGCTGTTCGTTTATCGCATTTACCACATGTATAGCCTGACACAGAGGCAGACCACCAATCTGAGAAATACGACGTATGGGATCACCAATCGACGTGTCATCGTCATGATCGCCAAAAAACAGGGTCCTACGGTGCATTCTTTCACTCAGAACGATATCGGACAGATCAATCGCGTTGAAACTGGTGGAGGTTGGGGTGATGTGGCCTTTGGTAAGGTGCGCCAAATTCAACGTGGTATGCGCACCCTGACTATCACAGAGAAGCTACAAGGTATTCCCAACGCCCACATGGTAGAGGATATTCTGGTCAGAACATTCAAAAGCCCGGATGCAAGCTGGTCGCCAGAGTATGTGTCACAACCACAGATGCAACCACACTATCCGCCAATGCTCATCCAATATCCAACGCAGCAACCAGCGCCGCCAGCTTCGCAACCACAGGAATAATGATAGAGAGAGATGGTGTCCATGCACATTGTCTCTCTCATCCAACCTGAATTAGCACTGCGCTCAGCTTCTATAAAGCAACAGGAGGTATTGCTCTTTATGCAACTCGATCCACAAATCGTTGAACCCGCAATTCTGCATGAGCTAAGATCCGGCGAGCAGCTACTCTGGTGGGGAAGAACCGATCCCAAACATCAGGTCAGGACAAACTATGTTTTCTCCTTTATTGTCTATGCCGCTATCACCTGCACCGTAGCTGCCCTGCTGTATATAGACATCAGCCTGTATATCTCAACACACGGTTTTTTGCCGTTATTGTCCGCACCTTTTCTAGCTCTTCTGCTCTTACTCCTGCTTTACATAGCATACGCACTCTATCGTTTGTATCACTCCATCAACGTCAATTCGCGTAATGCTATATATGCGATCACCAATCAACGAATCATTACCAGAGTTGCGCTCAAACATGGCTTTATGGTCACTTCACGCACAGCAGAAGATATAGGCTTAATCCAATCAATAGAAACAGATGATGGTTGGGGAGATATCAAGTATGGCCATCCTTGCCCGGTACAGGTCGGCTCAGCCAGCACCACAACTATTGCTACGCTGGCTGGCATCCCCAATGTGCGTATGGTGGAGAACCTTCTGACCAGTACCTTTGAAAATTCATCAAAGTAAAAAGGGATGGATGACGCAAAAGCGAAAATCCATCCCTTTTTACTTTTACACCAATTTTGCTAACTCCTCACCTGTGGTTACCGGTGCCTGACAGGTGAAATTCTGACACACATACGCGCAGGGCTGACCGTCTTTGAGTGGACGATCCGCGAGCAGCGGGATGGTCTGTGTTGCCTCAGTGTTGTCGGGCGCGGCGCTGGCCAGGACGCTATTGGGCAGGTAGCGCGTGTTGACCTCGTTGAGCAGGACGCGTGTGGTGGGCTGCTGAAGGTCGCCGACGATGGCGATTTCGCGCGCAGGTGAGAGGGCGAAGTCCAGCGCGCCCAGAGCGTAGCTAAACGCCTGGGGATGCTTGATCATCAGGTCGCTCAGCGCGCGCAGGTAGTCATCGGCGCGCTGACGATAGCTGTTTTCGCCGGTCAGAGCAGCCAGGCGCAGCAGGACTTCGACGGCCACGCTATTGCCCGCGGGCGTGGCGTTGTCCATCAGATCTTTGGGACGGCTGAGCAACTCTTCATGGTCGCTGCCCGTATCGAAGAAGCCGCCATTCTCGTCGTCGGCGAACAGTGCAATCGCCTCATCCACCAGACGGCGCGCCTCGCGAAACCAGCGCGGATCGAGGTCGGCCTCGTAGAGCGCGAGCAGACCATCAGCCAGGAAGATATAGTCCTCCAGGAAGCCGTTGAGATGGGCATGCCCATTTTTATAGGTGCGCAAGACCCGTCCATTGACGGCCAGCTTGTTCAACAGAAATTCGGCGTTGTTGCGCGCCACCTGGAGATAATCGGAGCGCTGGAGATAGCGCGCGGCCTCAGCAAAGCTGCGTAGCATCAGACCGTTCCACGAGGTCAGGATCTTCTCGTCGCGTCCAGGTTTGACGCGTGTTTCGCGCGCGGCCAGCAGTGCGGTGCGTCCACGTTTGAGCACATCCGTGAGATGCGTCTCGCTCACGTCCGCGCCCTCAGCAATGATCGCGGCCTTCTTGTTCGCGTGCAGAATGTTTTTGCCCTCGAAATTGCCGCGTTCGCTCACGTCGTAGTAGAGCATAAAGAGGCTGGCGTCCTCGGCTGAGAGTAGTTGCTCGATCTCAGCGGGTGTCCAGAGGAAGAACTTGCCCTCTTCGCCCTCGCTATCGGCGTCCTGGGTCGAGTAGAAGCCGCCTTCGGGAGAGGTCATCTCGCGCACAACATAATCCAGCGTCTGAGTGACCACGCGCATATAGAAGCGCTCACCAGTCACCAGATACATATGCAGGTAGAGGCGACTGAGCAGAGCGTTATCGTAGAGCATCTTTTCAAAGTGCGGCGCGAGCCACTCTGCATCGACCGAATAGCGATGGAAGCCGCCACCAAGCTGATCGTAGATCCCGCCGTGCGCCATGCGTTTCAGGCTGGTCTCGATGATCTCCATCTCGGTGGGACTCGCCGTGCCGGTGATCTCGCCGCGCTGACGGTGCAGATGCAGGCGCAAAAGAAACTCCAATGCCATGCTATTGGGAAATTTGGGCGCGCTCCCAAAACCGCCGTGCGTCTCGTCGAAATCCCCCGCCAGATCGCGGCCCGCGCCAACCAGCAGGTCCAGAGGAAGGCTCGCCAGGTCTGCCGCCGCGCCCATCGAGCGTAGAGGCGCGTTGCTATTCTGGCGCAGGAACGTGGCCAGTTGCTCGGCCTGTGCTTCCACGTCTTCGCGCTGCTTAGCGTAGAGTTCGGCCATCGTCTCAAGGATACGTTGGAAGCCTGGCACGGTCTGGCGCCCATACTGGCGGTCATGCGGTGGATAATACGTGCCGCCATAGAACGGACGGCCATCGGGCATCAGAAAGACTGTCATCGGCCAGCCACCCTGATGCGTCAACGCCTGCACCGCCTGCATGTAGATCCCATCGATGTCGGGGCGCTCCTCGCGGTCCACTTTGATCGAGACAAAGTGCTGGTTCATGGTGGCCGCGATCTCCTCGCTCTCAAACGACTCGCGCTCCATAACATGGCACCAGTGGCAGGCGGAATAGCCCACGCTCAACATGATCGGCTTATCCTCGTCGCGCGCTTTGCGCAACGCCTCCTCGCCCCAGGGATACCAGTCAACGGGGTTATGGGCGTGCTGCAAAAGATAGGGACTGGTCTCGTGAATCAGACGATTGGTGTGTGTATGTTCGGTTGCGGACCTGGCCGCGTCAGGTAGTTCTTTCATAGGTCTCCTCCCGGAAATATGCACTTGCTCCTATTTCCACTGCTTCTCCTACGGTTGTTCCCTGGCATTGTACGACAGAGGGGACGAAATAGAAACTTGAGCCATATGAAAGCCACTTGGGGTAAATATGGCCGAATTTTTGACACCTGAGTAGCAACCATCACCCATTATTGTGGGCACAATCGTGCTTCACAGTATATCCTATTCTCAAGGTATGGTTTTGACTATTTCCACTGTCGAAAGCATTCGGCTTCGATGTGCTAACTATTGTCCCCTTTCCCTTGACTTTACCAATCCCCGCGCTTATAATTATGACCAGAAAACTTATATAGTCACAGGTTCATTCAGTCATTTAGTCAGAAAGGAGCAGGAAACGGTGGAAGAGCAGCGCGATGGGAGAGGAGAAGCTAGCAGGGAGGTCTCGAAGCGCGAGGAACGTGAACAGCGCATTCTGGACGTGGCAGCCGAGCTATTAGAAAGATGGGGCTATCGCAAAACCACGATTGATGATATCGCGAAGCAGGCCAGGGTTGCGAAGGGCACGATTTACCTGCACTGGAAGACACGCGAGGATCTGTTTATCGCCTTGATTGCACGTGAAAAGTTCAGGCTCCTCGCCGATGTGCAGCAGCGCATGGCGGCTGACCCTGACGGTTGGACGATGGTGAGCCTGGTCAAGCATTCGACGCTGGCAACTCTGCAACAGCCTTTGATGAAGGCCCTGTTCCTGAGAGATGTGGATGCGCTTGGCGAACTGGTTATCCGTGTCGAGGATAGCGAGTTGTATCAGAGCCAGATGCAGGGCTATATGCACTTGCTGGAATTTCTGCGCCAGCATGGTGTATTGCGCGACGATGTCGATCTGCGCACACAGGTAGTCATGCTCGTCTCCGTGGCCTGGGGTTTTATCCTGGTGAAGCCGTTGCTACCAGAGATGTTTAAGTTCCCCGATGAAGAAACGGTTGAGATCATGGCCAGTACACTTAAACGCGTGCTTGAACCCGACATATCGCCAACTATCGAACAGCGCCGCGCGGCTGCACAGGCCTTCAAAGCCTATACCGAACGGCTCTTTGCATCAGGCAGAGAACCCTATCATCCATCCGAAAAGTAGTTCTGGGATGACATTTTCTCATGAAATTTTGAGCACCTGGAAGGAGGAAACATGCCTACATTTATTCAAACGGAAAAACTCACCAAAAACTACGGGAAAAGCCGAGGCATTCGCGACGTGACCTTCGACATTCAAGAGGGCGAGGTCTTTGGCTTTCTCGGTCCCAACGGCGCGGGCAAAACCACGACTATGCGCATCCTGATGGGCCTGTTGCGCCCAAGCAGCGGTGGCGCGACTATTGGGGGACTGGATTGCTGGAAACAGTCCACCGCTGTGAAAAAGCTGGTCGGCTATCTGCCCGGCGAATTCACCTTCGATCCCGGCTTGCGGGGCGCGCAGATCATCGAATACCTGGGCCATCTGCGCGGCGGCGTAGATCAGAAATATGTGCATACACTGGTGGAGCGTCTGGGTTTCGATCCCAGCAAACGTTTTCGCGAATATTCACGCGGCAACAAACAGAAGCTCGGCCTTGTGCAGGCTTTGATGCATAAACCGCGCCTGCTGATCCTGGACGAGCCAACCGGGGGCCTCGACCCGCTCAACCAGCAGGAATTCTATAAAATGGTGGCGGAGGTCCACGCCGAGGGGCGCACGGTCTTTCTCTCCTCGCACATCCTACCAGAGGTCGAGCACACCTGTGACCGCGTGGCCATCATTCGCGAGGGGCAGTTGGTCAAGATCGATCACGTCTCGGCGCTCAAAGAGATGCGCCAGCGTGAAGTCGAGCTGCGTTTCGCGGGTCCGGCCTCGCTGGAATGGTTCAGGCATGTCGCGAGTGTGAGCGGAGTGACGCCGGGCGCTGACGAGTACAGCCTGCAATTAACGATCCAGGGCGAGCTGACCGAGATCATTCAAATCGCGGGCCAGCACCAGGCCACAAATATCGATGCCCATGAACCTTCGCTGGAAGAGATTTTTCTGCGTTTCTACGAGCCGTCTGCTGTACCTGCCGATTAAGAGGTCGTATCATGTTTCGCACAATTTGGAGCAAATCCCTGAGAGATTACCGGGTACCCATCCTATGCTGGGGCCTGGGCCTGGGCTTCCTGATGCTGATTGAGTTTGCCGCGTCCACACCCGCGATCATTACTGCTTACGCGGCTATCGCGCCGACCCTGCGCTTTCTGGGTGATCCGGTGGCCATCACGACACCTGAAGGGTATGTGACCACCCGTTTAATGGAGGTCTTCTTGCCGCTGATCCTCTGCATCTGGCCAATTCTGGTGGGCGCGCGCCTGGTACGCGGCGAAGAGGAGCGCGGTACAATGGATGTGCTGCTGGCCACACCTCAGCCACGAGTGCGTGTGCTGCTGGAAAAAGTGAGCACGTTGATTATCGCTCTGCTGGTAATTGGCGTGCTGATCGGGCTGGGCATGGCAGCGGGTGAGGCCGCTCTGAAAATACAGGTCGATCTGACGCGGGCGTTGTTGGCCGCGCTGAATGCGAGTCTGTTGGCCTTCTTCTTCGCAACTGTCGCCCTGCTCATCTCGCAGTTCACACAGAATCGTGGGGCCGCGGCTGGCTGGACCAGTGGGCTGATGGTCCTGGCGTTTTTGCTGGATGCCACCGGGCGCAGCATCGATGGCACATGGGTGCAGTATCTCTCGCCATTCTATTATTATAACCTGAACCGCCCGCTCATCTCCAGCTTCGGCGATACGCCACTGGCGGCGCTTTTGCTCGGCGGCCTCGGCCTGCTGTTTATCGTCATCAGCCTGGTCCTCTTCGCCCGGCGCGACAGTGGACGCCCGGCTTTCACGCTCCAGCGCAATCAGGTGGATAACAACCATCTTATCGAGCGCAGCCTGCGCAGGGCCAGGCGCAATCTCTCACTACGCGCGATCTGGATGCGCGCGTTGGGCACACAGAGCTGGATGGCTTTCTGGTGGCTGCTCGGCATCGTCTTTTACACAGGGTGGGTTGTGCTGCTGATCCCCCGTATCCAGCAGCCGTTTCAGAAAGCCGTTCAGGAGACACCCTTTCTGGCTAAACTCTTCAGTGATGCGAGTTTCCTGGGCTTTGTCGTCTTCACGTTTGTGCCTATCCTGGTCGTGGCCTTTGCTCTGACCCTGGCGTTGAATTGGGCCGCGGACCTGGAGAATGGACGCCTGGAGTTGCTGCTGGGTACCCCCAACGCGCGTCAGCGTATGATATTGGAGCGCTTTGGGGCTGTTTTTCTGTTGACATTGCTGGCTCCGATCCTGACCTGGTTGGCCATTCTCGTCGGTGCGCAGATCGCCAATTTCACCATTGACCAGAATAAGGTGATGGCGGCCAGCTTCAGCCTGTTCCCGCTCGCCCTGGTCATTAGCGGCCTGGTCTACGCGCTGGCCGGGCGCGTGCGCTATGCCGTTGTGCTGGGCTTGCTGAGCCTTTATATTACTGGCGCGTACCTGCTGGAATTTCTCAAAGCACTCCTCAAGCTGCCCGACTGGGTTATGGCTCTCTCGATTTTCCATCAGTACGGCAATCCTATCGTGGATGGCATGAACTGGCCCGCGTTCCTGGGTATGACTGGCGTGGCCCTCGTGCTCCTGCTCATCGGCCTGGTCCAGTTCCGCGCTGCGGACGTTGAACGCGGCTAACCATCAGAACACACTTTTATTGCGTTTACCTGCAAATCTTGCAGGCAGAGGACGGATTTCCTGCCGCCCTCTGCCTGCAAGAACAAAGCAGTGGTCTCAAACGTTGTGGCTGCTCCATTCCAGCGCTTTTTTCGCTAACTCGTAAAGCTCGTCGTCGCCCGCCAACCGCTCTTCTTTAAGGGTGTCCAATTCATCCAGTCCTACCCAACGAAAAGCGGTGTGCTTGCCTTGTTCAAGCTGAGGATGGTCAAGATCGCCCTGGATCTGGACGAGAAAATCGAATTCGCGCCTGGTGCCTGCTGGCTCGCTCTCCCACTCCCACATCTGGAGGAACGCGACAATCCGCGAGTGTTCCCAGCCGGTCTCCTCGTGAATTTCGCAGGTGAGGGCGGCGGTGAGCGTTTCGCCAGCTTCGACATGGCCGCCAATAATGTCCCAGCAGTTG
This sequence comes from uncultured Ktedonobacteraceae bacterium, assembly GCA_964250225.1. Classification (GTDB taxonomy): domain Bacteria; phylum Chloroflexota; class Ktedonobacteria; order Ktedonobacterales; family Ktedonobacteraceae; genus Paraktedonobacter. The sequence goes on from CAXUEY010000141.1 coordinate 13,737, forward strand.
GGAAAGAGTTTGCGATCAGGTGCGCGTTTCTGCACCAGGAGATGCCCCTGTTGATTGAGAATACACGCGCCGACACAACATTGCTTGCCATCTGCCTCTGCTTCTTCTTGCAAGTTGTGGAGAGCTTTGAGTTGTGAAGATGGTATGTGCATGAGAAGCTATGCTCCTTTTAAATTACATATGATGAAAAAATGTCCTATTCACTTACTGCCAGCCAGGCGCGTAACAATTCTCCGACGCTCCAGGCTTGCGCGAAACAGCCAGCGGGCGCGAAAGGCGCTTCTGGCTCGGCTACTTCGCTGATCATGCCGACACAGGCCTCCCGTAGATGGCGCGCGAGTCCTGAAAGCAAGAGTTGAGCTGCTGCACTATCGTGGAAAACATGGAGATGAACATCTATGTAGGGACCAATCAGCCAGGGCCAGACAGTGCCCTGATGGTAGGCGCTATCGCGTTGGGTGGGATCTCCGTTGAAGTGCTGGTGATAGTTGGGGTCTGCTGGACTGAGCGTGCGCAGGCCCATCGGCGTCAGCAGGTGCTCGGTGACTTGCTGGAGCATGCTGCGCGTTTGCTCCCCGGTGAGCAGATGATGAGTCAGCGAGGCCGCGAAGAGCTGATTGGGACGTAACGCTGAGTCGTTCTGGTTCGGCACGCCATCCACGTCTACGACATCGTAGAGGTAGCCGCCTGCCTCGTACCAGAAGCACCGGGCAAAGCTCTTGCGAACCTGCGCGCGCAACTGACCATACTGGAGCGCGTCCATTGAGAGATGCATGGCCCACTTCTCCATTGAGGCCAGGGCGCAGTACCAGAGAGCGTTGATCTCAACCGGTTTGCCGCGCCGGGGCGTGACCACTCTATCGCCGATTTTGGCATCCATCCAGGTCAGTTGCACGCCGGGCGCGCCCACTCGCAGTAGACCGTCCTGTGGGTCTACGCCAATGCCATAGGCGGTGCCCCTGAGGTGCCAGGAGATGACCTCGGCCAGTTTGGGAAACAGCTCTTTGACGAGCTGCCAATCGTTGGTGGCGTCGAGATAGCTGTGGAGCGCGTGAAACATCCAGAGCGTGGCATCGGCTGTATTATACTCTGGTACCTGCCCGCTCTCAGGAAAACGATTGGGGATCAGCCCCTCGTGGAGATAACTGGCGAAGGCTTTGAGCAGCCCGCGCGCCTCGCTGTAACGTCCGGTGCAGAGCAGCAAGCCTGGTAACGCGATCATACTGTCGCGGCCCCAATCGGTGAACCAGGGGTAGCCCGCGATGATGGTTTGCTGTTCAGGCGCGAGGTGGCTGCCATTGGCGTTTCCAGCGCTGGAGCCGGACTGTATGCGCGCGACAAGAAACTGGTTCGCCGCAAGCACCAGATGCGCGTACACGGGGTCGCGTTTGGCCAGACCATCGGTGACGCGATCCGCGCAATCCAGCAGTTGTTTGCTGCGCCGTTGATGGCGGCGCAACGCCCGCGCTGTGTAGTCCTCGTGCTGGGAACTTCCCAGCTCAGGCGCGAGCTTCTCCGCGGCACTGAGCACCAGCGTCACGCGTTCACCGGGCGTAATCGGCACCTGGAGAGTACCCGGCAGATACACATCTTCCACGCTGTTCAGGCCGCGCTCCTGGTCACTTCTATGCCGAACGTGCCAGTACCACAGGCCGCGTGGTGTAAAATGCGCCGCTGGACCCAGC
>CAXUEY010000142.1:0-15319 GCA_964250225.1 uncultured Ktedonobacteraceae bacterium
GATGACGGGCTGGAGCGCTTCATTTCGGCCACGCGTCGTCAGAACTTCCTGATCCCGCCACGCCGTCATCGCTCGTTCCCGCTTATTGAGCTTACTTAAGTTGTACAGCTACGGAGCAGTGTCGGCAGGGCATGGCTGACACTGCTTGTTGAACGCTCACGTTCTCTGACGTGGGCTTGCGGAGTTGGAGCACGGTCAGTGAGATCTCTCTCTTCCTGAGCGTGCTCCTCTCCATTGTTGTATGCAGCAGAAACCGTACCTCTATTACACGGCACGCAGCGACATTGAAGGAAGAGCGTTATGATGAGGCAAACCCACCCCTCAGCGACGCCGGGTTCAACCCTGATCGCGCGCGTGGCTGGCCTGCCAATGGAAATTTTACTCCCTCTACGCTTCACGCAGACGATGCAGGTGATCGACGATCTCTTTGCTCTGGAGAACAGACTGCAAGCCCAGGCAGAGCCGCTTTCTGACACTCTGTATCACGTCATAGGCACTCTCGCCGACAAAAAAATCAAGTATTATTTGATGGCCATGCGTCGTGCTATTTATCAGGTCCAGTTGCCCAAAGCACCCGGCGCTGACGTCTGGGCAGCACTGCCAATAGAGCTTGCCGGAGCGCTCAACACATGGCTAGGAGAGATGCAAATGCTGGTGGATCTCCGCGCGCGTGGGCAGGAGATCCTGGAAAGAGAATGGGTTGAGAAAAGCGCGACTCTTCAGCAGCTCGCGCAGTTGGAGCTATTTCAGCAAGGGCTGATTCTAGCGAGTACAGATCTGTACGAGGATATGCTGAGATGGGTGCAGAATAGCTCTGGAGACGCGCCGCAGCATGATCGTCAGCTAGAACTCGGCCTTCTCACGTACCTCTCGCGCATGGCCACGAAGACCAGTCCTTTCAGCACGTTTATGAGCAGTGGACGCGGCCATTGGGTGGAGGATGGTCCCCTGCTCACGTCTACCCCTGGATGGCAGCGGCGTAGCGCGGTCACCTTGAACTGGAGTATTGCGCAGCGTGTGGCCGCTGAACTCGCGCGCTGGCCGGAAATTCAGGCAGAGCTTCCTCTGCACGTAAACTCCAGCCTGCTTGAAGATGCTGCGCAGGTGCGTTTTCTGGGCTGGAAACAAGCTGGAACAAGGACGGGCGAGACGGTAATGAAGCTCGCGAATTCGCCGCGCATGCAACAGGTACACCAGCTTATTCGCAACGCAACAAACCCGTCGTATGCTGCTATCCAGCGAGAAATTGTTCAGGGATATACGCCAAAAGATGCCGTCGAGATCCAACGCGGCCTCGCTCAGCTCATCGAGATGGGTCTGCTTGAGCTTGATCCTGGTATCCCTGACCTGGCTGGTGATTATCTCGCTCAGTTGCTCTCCACTCTGCAGCCATATCATAGTCAGCGGGTTGAGAGTATCGCGGCGCTACTGCAAAAAGTGCAGACCAGCTTGCGCAATTACGCGGTCACCACCCAACCCACAGAACGCTACAAGCTGCGCGAGACAATCTACACCACCCTGGAGAGCATCTATCAACAACTCGGCTTGCCAGAGCGCAACATCGCAATTCCAGCTAATAACGCTTTCTACGAAGATACTTTACTTGACGGGAGCGATGTCCACTGCTCGCTGACCAGTTTTGATGCTGCGCTGGCTGATCTGGGGCTGCTGCAGCAATTGAGCGCTCTCTACGATCAAAACGTGCCGGGTCGCGTGGCTGCCACCGCTTTTTTTGTCGATCAGTATGGAGAAGGTGCGAGTATCAGTCTGTTACGCTTTTACGAGGATTTCTGCCGCGAACAGGCGCAAGTGGGAGGCTGGCGACCAGGCTACCGGGTGAGCGGCTCCCACCTGGGGCAATTGTTTGCTCATGGGGCTGCTCACATACCGGGCCTCATGGCGGAACTGGATCAGATCCATGACTTGCAAGAGGAGTTTGCGCAGACATTTATGCACCCATCTTTTGCTCCTGGCGAAGTCTATCAGTGGAACACGCCTGCTCTGAGTGCATTTATCGCCAGATTGCCAGCATTTCTCACGCCTCCACGCTCACTCGCGTTTTCCTGCCAGATGCTGGTCCGCGAGGGCGCGCCACAACTTGTTCTCAACGCGCTGCGCAGTGGTTTTGGGCGCAGTGAGAGCCATTTGCACTTCTTAGAAGCTCGACTCGATAGATCTACGCCCTCGCGTGATATGCCAGGCAAGCAGGAAGGTGAACCCGTGTGGGCAGATATACTCGGCGTCTTTGGCAGCAACGCCAGCTTACGCATCGCCCGGACTCCCTATGAGATTACCTATCCAGGCACGGTCAGCGCCCGTCCATTGGATGAGCAGCTTCCACTCAACGATCTACATACTGTCCACGATCCGCGCACAAACCACCTGCGACTCGTCTCGCACCGCTTACAACGCGAGGTGCTGCCAGTACACCTGGGGCTGCTCGATGATCGCTGGCAACCACCGCTCTATCGCTTCCTGCTGCACCTGTTCAGCGAAGGCGCGGTACATGCTTTACTTCCACTGCTCCATTTGCCGGATATCGAGGTCTTGAGCGCAGAACTGCCCGTTCACGCTTATCCACGCCTGTATCTGGGAAATCTTGTCCTCAGGCGCGCGAGCTGGCTGGTGGGAACCCAACATCTGCCAAAGCGCGAGAAAGGCACTTCGGCCTTCGAGTACATGCTCAAGGTGCAGCGCTGGCTCGTCGCGCATCACATCCCGCAAGAATGCTTTGCGCGTCTCCCCGCCGCTGACACCAAAGATCGCAAACCTCTGTATATTGATTTTCACAACTATCTCAGCATGATGCTGTTCGAGCAAATGGTCCAGCATAGCGAGCAGATCGCGGACCCGGCGGAGCGCTTCCTGCTGCTTCAGGAAACGCTGCCTGGCCGCGAGGATCTCGTGCTCTCAGATGGCAAGGCCGCCTATGTCAGCGAGTTCATCATTGAGCTGACACGCAACAACACAGGCACTGATGCTACTTTAGTTGAGTAACGCCGGGTGCTGTGCGTCGAGAATAGCCGAGGTATAGGTTCCGCCAGCATATTCTTTCAGCAAGGCGAGCAAATCATGCAACGCGGCCTCGATATCATGACGGCCTGCGCTATGGTGCGCCTCGACGGTAATCACGGCCTCACGCGTGTCCGCGACAGCCGCGCTGGGTTCGCTCTGACGCCAGCACCAACGGCGCGCAATCACCAGCTTCGCCTCATCCGAGAAGACGACTTCGCCCGGCGCTGGATGGTCTTCGGCGCTTTCACCCAGCTCGCTGTACCGTTCTGAGCCATCGGCAAAATGCACAGTCACCGCTCCCTGCAACGCGCGCCTCTCGAAGACCGCTACCGGCAGGGCATAGCGAATACTGACCAGGTTACCGATATCGACCAGCAGATTAATGCTCGGAATATCGCCTTTCTTGGTCAAACGGCGCAAAAGCGCTTCAGAGGCGCTACGATACTGCGTGGGGTCCACCCCGAAGCCTCGAAACGCGCGTCGCCAGGCCGCCAGAGAATCAATCTGGCTCAGCGGAGTATCACCAATCCGCTGCAACACACGTTGCTGTTCATCCCGATAGAGGGCCTGCAAAGCGGCGGGCGCAGGCCCGTTCGTCACGTCCTGCGCCAGAATAGCCCCTCCCACGACCTGTGGGTAGCGCGCCAGAATGTCTGGATGATATTGAAAAATAACCGACATTATTTCCTCCCCCTTCTCAATAGTGTATTCGCAAGATATTTATCTGTTCTGCACATTGCAGCACCAATATCCTCTATTACACGCAAGTATCTCCTTACCACAATATCCTTACCACAATATCCTGTCCATAGTACGGGCGCCCCTGGAGCGCGCCCATCGCTCTTAGCCAGATACTATTCGCTTCGCTTATTCTTGTATCAAGTAGATTGCAGTAGCGACCAGACCTTCTCCGGCGTGAGCGGCATGTCGATGTGCCGAATGCCCAGAGGCGCAAGGGCGTCCAGCACCGCGTTGACCACCGCAGGGGGCGCGGCAAGACAACCAGCTTCACCAACACCCTTCGCGCCCAGCGGGTTGGTGGGCGAGGGCGTCTCCACAAAAGCCGTGGTAAAGGGCGGCAGTTGTTTGGCCAGCGGCAGCGCGTAGTCCAGCAGGGAGCCGGTGAGCAACTGACCGTCCGCGTCGTAGACCACCTGCTCATAGAGCGCCTGTCCAATACCCTGCGCCAGGCTACCATGCATCTGGGCCTCGGCCAGATAGTCGTTTAGCACGCGCCCGCAGTCATCCACAGCTATATAGTTGAGTATCTGCACCGCGCCTGTTTCGCGATCTACCTCGACCACGGCCAGGTGCGCTCCCGAAGAGAAGGCGGGTCCTGGTGGGGCGAAATCGCGCCAGGCGGCCAGACCCTCAATGGCCGCGCCGTTGACTGGATTAGGTGCCTCGCGCTCAATCAGGTCGGGCTGTTCCTCGACCAGGCGCGCCAGTTCGCCCAGAGCTATGCTCCGCCTGGGAACACCGCGCACCACGACCTGTCCTTGCTCCAACGTCAGATCGTCTACTGCCACCTCCAACTGCTGGGCCGCGACTTGCAGGGCTTTCTCGCGCGCGGCCTCGGCAGCCAGCAGAACGGCGGAGCCTGCAACCTGCGTCACCCGGCTCCCAAAGGTTCCGCTACTGAACGCGGGCAGGGCCGAATCGTTCATGTATACCTCAATCTGCTCTGGTGGAAGCGCGAACGTTTGCGCGGCAATCTGGGCGAAGGCGGTAAAATGCCCCTGCCCGGTTGTAGAGACACCACTCTGTACCAGTATACTCCCATCGCGTCGAATGCGCACCGTCGCGGCCTCACGCGGCGCGCCCGGCGGCGGTACCATGCCATCGCCTGATAGTTCGGTAAACGTAGCCAGGCCAAGTCCCAGCAACCGGGAGCCTTGCGCCTGAAGCCGCGTGCGCTGGCGTACGCGCCAGCCCGCGTAGTCGGAGAGTTCGAGCAGCCTGTCCAGAGCCAGCGCGTAATTGCCGCTATCGTAACGTGTTCGGCTCACGGTCTCGTAAGGAAACGCATCGGGCGCGATAAAATTGCGGCGGCGCACCTCTGCCGGGTCAAGCTGGAGTTCACGCGCGATGGCATCCAGCGTGCGCTCCAGAATATAGGTGGCTTCGGGCCGTCCCGCGCCACGATAGGGCGCCGTCGGCGCTTTATTGGTGAAGACGCCCACCACCTGGCTCTCCAGCGCGGCCAACTGGTACGGTCCGCTGAGCAACGTGGACATACGCGCCGGGACCATCGCCGTCACCGAGGTGAGAAAGGCCCCCAGGTCGGCTATCGTGCGCACTTTCAGGCCGAGCAGGTGTCCATCGCCCTGAAAAGCCGCTTCAATGTAGTTGATCTGGCCACGCCCCTGGGATTGGGCCTGCAAATTCTCGTTGCGCCCCTCGATCCATTTCACCGGCCTGCCCAGCTTTTTAGCCAGGGTCGCGGCGATAATCTCCTCGCCCATACAAATATTTTTAGCGCCAAAACCACCGCCCACCTCCGCATTGTAGACCCTGATGTTGGCTCGCTCCAGGTCCAGATAGCTTGCCAGCCAGTTGCGCGCATTCTGCACGCTCTGCGACGAGACCCAGGCCGTGAACTGGCCGCTGGCTGCATCATAGTCAAAGAGAAACGCCCGCGGCTCCAACGAACTGGGGGCCAGGCGTTGATTGACGAGGCGCAAGCGCAGTGTATGCTCAGCCTGTGCAAAAGCATCCTCAATATCGCCACCGTTCAGGCGCGTCTCAAAGGCCATATTCGAGTCAAATTCGTCGTAGAGCAACGGCGCACCAGTAGCAAGTGCGGCCTCCGGGTCACTGGCTGCGGCCAGCGGTTCGTAAGTTACGTCAACCAGGTCGAGCGCGTCCAGGGCCAGCACCCGACTCTCCGCCAGAATAACCGCCACGGGATCGCCCACATAGCGGGTCTTTTCCAGCGCCAGCGGCCTGCGATCCGGCTTTTTCAGGTCAGCAGGCATGGGTGCGGGCTGAAAACCCGGCATAGCGCTCACCAGTTCAGCGCCGCTAAAGGCTGCAACAACTCCCGGCAAGGCCCGTACAGCCTCAAGCTGGATCGCAAGCAGTCTGGCATGAGCATAGGGACTACGCACCACAGCCATGTGCAGCATGGGAGGGCGTTCAGCGGGCAGGCGCAGGTCATCGACAAAACGCGCCGAACCGGTAATATGTCGATGATCCTCGCGCCGTTTCACAGCGACGGCTAGCTTCGCGGTATTCATATGCAGATCCTTCTATTATTAAGGAGAAAGGCAAGTAATTCCTCAGTTTAAGCCATCACCAGGCAGACGCGTCGTCAGCGAGAGGATCATCGAGATCATCAAGCCCAGCGGGATCAGCGGGATCGTAGGGGATAACGTGCTCCTGCTCATCAGGATCGCTGCGGGCCGCGATAGCAATCACCGGCTCGGTCTCGCTAAGGTTGCGCGATTGATGCGGCACGTCTGGCCCGACAAAGAGGAATTCGCCCGGCCCGCTCACGACAACCTTGCGCAAGCCGGGCCCATAGCGTGTCTCAACGCTACCCTGCAGAATGTAGATCGCGGTCTCATGGCCAGCGTGAATATGGGGACGCGCGGCGGTGGCGGGTGGAAAAATGACTCGCTGCATGGATATCTGCTGCGCCCCCACGGTCTGCGCAGAAATACCCACGAAATAGGGAACTTCCTGTTTCGCGTCTATCGCGATGCCCTGACGCACCGCGATAACGCCAGCTCTCTGCTGATCGCTCATAGTAACCTCCTTTTTGCTGATGATGTGCGAAGTCAACGCGCTTTTTCCTATTACTGCATGCTTTCTCGTGTTCAGACCAGGAAACCCATGTTTACCACACCGGGCGGGTAATCGCGCCCTCTGAGGCCGACACTACCTGCGCGGCGTATTTCGCGAACACGCCGCTTGTATAGTGCGGAGCTGGCGCGGTCCACCGGGCCAGGCGGGCGGCAAGTTCTGTGTCGGGCAGTTCTACTGCAAGACGGCGCGCCTCGATATCGATGACAATCGTATCTCCATCGCGCAAGGCAGCCAGAGGACCGCCCAGCGCGGCTTCCGGGGCGATATGTCCAATCATCAGCCCACGGGTTGCGCCGCTGAAACGGCCATCGGTGAGCAGCGCCACATCTTCGCTCAGGCCAGCGCCGACCAGCGCGCCGGTCACGCCCAGCATCTCGCGCATGCCTGGACCGCCGCGTGGGCCTTCGTAGCGAATAACCACAACATTGCCAGCCTTGATTTCACCACGCGTCACCGCGCCCATCGCCTCTTCCTCGCGCTCGAAGACGCGAGCCGGTCCCCGATGATACAGCCGTTCATGACCGGCAACCTTGACCACACAGCCCTCTGGCGCGAGATTGCCTTTGAGAATGACCAGGCCGCCCTGCGTCTTGAGCGGTTCTGAGAGTGCGCGCACGACATCCTGCCCTGGCGTCTCGACTGCCAGAGCAGCCTCTGCACCGAGTGTGCGTCCACTCGGCGTCATCTGCGCCCCATCGACCAGCCTGGCGTCGATCAGACGTTGGGCCAGCAGGGGCATACCCCCGGCGCGATCCAGGTCCACGGCAACATAGCGCCCGCCGGGCCTCAGGTCCGCGAGCATCGGCGTGCGTTTGCTGATGACATCAAAATCGTCGATAGTCAGGGGAATGTTGGCCTCGCGAGCCAGGGCCAGTAGATGCAGCACGGCATTGGTTGAGCCGCCCGACGCTGCCACGCTCGCGATAGCATTCTCGAAGGATTGGCGCGTCAGGATGTCGCGTGGAGTGACGCCGCGCTGGAGCAGGTCCATGATAAGCTGGCCGCAACGTCGGGCTACGTCATCCTTGCGCGGGTCCGTGGCTGGCACGCTGGCCGTGCCCATAGGTGAGAGGCCCAGAAATTCCAGGGCCATCGCCATTGTATTCGCAGTGAACTGGCCGCCGCACGCGCCAGCGCCGGGGCAGGCTGTGTTCTCCAACTCATGCAGTTCGGCATCGCTCATCTTCCCCGCTGCGTTAGCCCCGATGGCCTCGTAGACATCGCCTATCGTCACATCCCGCTGCTGAAAGCGACCGGGCGCGATGGAGCCACCATAGAACGCGAGTCCTGGCACATCCAGCCGCACCAGCGCCATAGCCGCGCCAGGGATGGTCTTGTCGCAGCCCACCAGCGCAATCACCGCGTCAAATAAATGGCCACGCGCGACCAGCTCGATAGAATCGGCGATGATCTCGCGGCTCACCAGTGAGGCCTTCATGCCTTCCGTTCCCATCGTCACGCCATCGCTGATCGCGATAGTGTTGAACTCCATCGGTGTGCCGCCAGCCGCTCGAATGCCCTCCTTCACCTTGCTCGCCAGGCGGCGCAGATGAAAGTTGCAGGGCATCGTCTCCGTCCAGGTATTGGCAACCCCAATGATTGGACGTGCCAGGTCTGCATCGGTCAGCCCCATACCTTTGAGCATCGCGCGCGCCCCGGCCCGGTCGCGCCCTTCGAGAAGGATACGACTGTGACGTTTTGGATCAAGCGTCATGATGTACCACCTTTCTTCCTACGCAGAGATACAGCATTGTCTATGCTTCATTATTCCCGATTGACCCTCAGGTAGCTCCAGGTTTGCATCTCTCCATCTATGATATCATGTATGCATGATTCACTTCACGAGTGATGTATTTCCAGGAAGCAAAAATATAAGCCACCTGCTAAACCCACCCCAGGGTGAATACGAGGTATGGGTGAAAGAACGAGAAAATCGACTGGTGAGTTATGCCAGGCCACCTTCGTACTATGCAGAGATGATTACTTTTCATCGCACAAATTTGCATCCGGCCAATTTGAACTATTTTATTTCCAAAGGAGATCCCATGTCTAACAAACTTTTCCGTATACTGAGCGCGCTCAGTGGTATTGTCGGCGTTATCATGCTGATCGTATCTTTCACTATTAATCCAGGGCCGCCAGCCAACGCAACCAGCGCACAACTGACCGCTTTTGGCAACCAGTACTACGCTTCGATCCTCTGGGGTGCCTGGCTTCAGGCCGTTGGTCCGGTGCTCATCGTGCTTTTCGCCTTCGCCATCGTTTGCCTGGCTGGAGCTACCACGCGGCTTGCAGGCTGGATGACCCTGTTCGGGGGAACCATTCTCACGATGGTGAGCCTCGTCGAGATCACCTTTTACTTTAGCGCATTCAATAGTAATCCGCCAACGATGGGATTGAGCAGTCTCGACCTTATCCACGCAGCCCAGCACCTCTACTTCATTGTGGCAGCTCCGACTCTCTTCCTGCCGCTGGGGGCCGTGATTCTTGGCTCGCGCGTGCTTCCACGGGTGTTCGGATATCTGGCACTTGTGCTAGGGGCCACCTTTGCGATCTTAGGAATAGTCACCCTCCTCACTCTCACCCTCCCTACACTTCCCGCGGCCTTTTCGGGCCTCCAGACACTTTGGTGGGTGGCTGCCGCGATCACACTGATCGCACGCCCAGAAAAGGCCGCGGCAACCGCATCGGTGAAAGTGCAGGTACCTGTAGAATCTGCTCAGTAGTATAATTACAAGCATTGAAAGATAAAGAGTCACTATGCGCGAACCACCCAATATTCCAGAGGAACGACTTCGATCCTGTTTACAGGAACAATATAATTTGAGCGTTGTCACACTCGAATTCCTTCCGCTGGGACTTGATTACAACGCCGGAGTCTATCGCGTCGTAAGCGAGCAGGGAAGCGCCTATTTGCTCAAAGCCACAATCAGGTCGCTTTCCGAGGCAAGTTACCTGGTTCCTGGCTATCTCAGGGATCAGGGCATCGCCTCTGTAGTGGCTCCTCTTCCCACAAACAGGCAGAGCTTGTGGGGGCAGGCTGGAAGATGGACGGTGATTGTTTACCCCTTTATCGATGGGGATACAGGCTGGACAACAATGACCGATGCCCATTGGAGGGAGGCGGGGAGCACCTTCAGGCAGATTCACCAGCTCACGCCGCCTGCCCACGTTTCAGAGGCGCTGCACAAAGAGAGCTTTGATCCAGCAGAATACATCCAGCAGATACATATCCTTGAGACGCAGCATATATCCTCACGGCCTGGGGAAAGTGCCTCTGAGCACATGGTTCGCTCCACCTGGATGGCTCATCAGGCCACGATTCACACGGCAGTAGCCATGCTGGAAAAACTTGCGGAGGTACTCCAAAAGCAAGCAGGGCCGTATGTGATCTGTCACGCGGACCTGCACGCGAACAATGTGATACGCGATCACGCCGGCCATATCCATGTAATTGATTGGGATGAAGTGATGCTGGCCCCCAAAGAGCGCGACTTTCTCTTTACTGGCGAGCCACCAACCGATGACACGGTGAGATCCAGCATCCCGCCGTTTTTTCAGGGCTATGGTCCGATGCAGGTTGACTGGACTGCCCTCACCTATTACCTCTATGAACGGGTTGTGCAAGATTTGATTGCGTATGCTCAAGACGCGTTGCTCAGAGATGAGCTGGGGGAAGAGAGCAAATCTGACAACGCTCAAGCGTTTCATGATATCGTGACGGGAAATATCAGATCTGGTAATGCCTACACTGCGGCGTCCCACTTGCCCGCCTATATGAAATCTGTTTAAGAGAAGTATCCAGATGGAGCGTTGGTTCCCCAGGCGCCGGAGGCGAGCGCCGGCGCTACATGCAAGGGGGGACGGAGGCTAGCACTGAGGAACGGTTGAGCATTTGGGAAAGAGTGGGGTAGTGTTACGCTCATGCTCTTGTTGCCATGTTTCTCCATGTGCTACGATACATAGGTCGGAAACGACGTACATCTTTTTCTTTGTATTGGAAACAATTGGACGCTAGGGGAGCGATGAGCTGAGATGTGGGTGTTCAACCCACAACCCTTTGAACCTGATCTCGACAAGCTGCACAGTGGGCTGACGATAAGCCTGCGGAGCGGAAGACGAGCGTAGGGAATGCGACCGACAGGCGTTTGACCAGAGCGGTCCGGCTGCGGGTTCGCGAATGGTCACTTTTTTGGCCTGGACCAGACGCGCCTGCCCTGATCAATCATTGCTCTGGATAAGCATACGCTGGTGGTAAAGAGCATGACCTGCTCTACAACCTGTTTTGCTCCGTTTTCCCGTGCCGCTGGTAATCACTGTTTGCCAGATGATGCTCTGGCATCTTCAACATGGAGGGAAACGACAATCATGACACAGGTATCTCACGATTCGGGTCAGAACTTGCCACAGAGTCAGAAAGTCTATATCCAGGGCACACGCCCGGATATGCATGTTCCGATGCGCGAAATTGCGCTGTCAGCCGCACCTGAGTATGGCCGAACGGAGGAGCCAGCAGCCTTCCGCGTTTACGATACCAGCGGCCCATATACCGATCCCACCCTCACGACCGACATTCACAAGGGTCTTGCTCCCACGCGTCGGGGCTGGATTCTGGAACGCGGCGATGTGGAGGAGTACACGGGCCGCCAGGTGCAGGCTCTGGACAATGGCTGGAAGCCCGGCGATCCCCGCGCAAAGCTCATGACCCTCAACGCCTCAACCCGCCAACCACTGCGCGCTCGCGCCGGTCAGAATGTAACGCAGATGCACTATGCCAGGCGCGGCCTCATCACCCCTGAGATGGAGTTTGTGGCCATTCGCGAGCAGGTTGAGCCGGAATTTGTGCGCGATGAGATCGCTCGCGGGCGCGCCATCCTGCCCTCAAACATCAACCATCCCGAAAGCGAGCCAATGATTATCGGGCGCAACTTCCTCGTGAAGATTAACGCCAATATCGGCAACTCGGCGGTCACGTCTTCTATTCAGGAAGAGGTGGAGAAGATGACCTGGGCCACGCGTTGGGGCGCCGATACCGTCATGGACCTCTCAACCGGCAAGCAGATCCACGCCACCCGCGAATGGATTATCCGCAACGCGCCCGTGCCCATCGGCACCGTGCCTATCTACCAGGCCCTTGAGAAAGTCGGTGGCAAAGCGGAGGAACTGAACTGGGAGGTCTACCGCGACACCCTGATTGAACAGGCCGAGCAAGGGGTAGACTACTTCACCATCCACGCGGGCGTGCGCCTGGCCTATATCCCGCTCACCGCCGCGCGCGTCACCGGGATTGTCTCGCGCGGCGGATCTATCCTGGCCGCCTGGTGCCTGGCGCATCACCAGGAAAATTTCCTCTACACCCACTTCGAGGAGATATGTGAGATCATGGCGGCTTACGACGTAGCCTTCTCGCTGGGCGATGGGCTGCGACCCGGCTCGCTGGCCGATGCAAACGACGCGGCACAATTCGCGGAACTGGAGACGCTGGGCGAGCTGACCGAGATTGCCTGGAAACACGATGTGCAGGTCATGATCGAGGGGCCGGGTCATGTTCCCATGCACCTGATTAAAGAGAACATGGACCGCCAATTGGAGGTCTGCCACGAAGCACCATTCTATACCCTGGGTCCACTGACCACCGATATCGCGCCGGGCTACGACCATATCACCTCGGCTATTGGGGCTGCGATGATCGGCTGGTTTGGCACGGCCATGCTCTGCTATGTCACGCCCAAAGAGCACCTGGGGCTGCCCAACAAAAAGGACGTGAAGGACGGCGTGATTGCCTACAAAATCGCCGCACACGCTGCTGACCTGGCCAAAGGGCATCCAGGCGCGCAGGGCCGCGATAACGCGCTCTCCCAGGCCCGTTTCGAGTTCCGCTGGAACGACCAGTTTAATCTCTCGCTGGACCCCGACACAGCCCGCTCGTTCCACGATGAAACGCTGCCAGCCGCGCCTGCCAAAACCGCCCACTTCTGCTCGATGTGCGGCCCCCACTTCTGTAGCATGCGCATCACCCAGGACGTGCGCGAGTACGCCCGGCGCAAGGGGCTGGACGAGCAACAGGCGCTCACAGCAGGTATGGAGGAGAAGGCCCGCGAGTTCCGCGCGGCAGGGAGTAGCTTGTATCAGGAGCCACAGAGGTCGTAGGGTCGGGGCGCCAGACGCGAGGGCTGGCGCTACATACAAGGGGGGGCCGTGGCGAGCACAGCGTGCGCGAGGCACAGGGGCTTGCCTCCCATACCCCTTGCACGTAGCGGCGCCCCTCGCGTGCGTTGGCTTCCTCGCACGCATCCCCTACATCACATCACCCTTGTTTGAGCAGGTACAAGCACACCATTGGAGGAGCATCCAGCGCGCCGTCAATCTTGTAAAGATCGACCCCAGGCTGCTCGTAGCCATCGGGGAAATAAATTGTGAACGGAGCGGAGCGCGAAAGGCTCATCCCGTATTCCCGGTACGTTCCCGTGGGAAAATCGATGGTGTAGAAGCATACGGTGCGCGCTGGTCTTGCGGAGGGGTCGCGCTTCCTGTGGGTCAACGTCAAGCGTGCACCATGCGCTTCCAGCAGGTCAGTCAGGCGCTGCACATACTCTCGCTCAACAGGCACATTCATCAGGCGCGCTAACTGCTTTCGGGATTCAGGAAACGTCGTGTGGATATCCCGCTCGCTCATTGCTCGTGCTCCTTCGGCTCAAAGGCTGCACACAGCACATCGGTTGCGGCTTCCTCGCCGACAATATGGGCAAGTTGCGCGTGGTATTTCGCTATATTGTTGAGCCGGGTCTGAATAAAGGCGTGTTGGGCAGATCCAGAGGCAATCCCATGCAGCGCCCACCAGCTTGCCCGGCACTCCAGATCGATCTGCTCGCGCAATCGCGCTACTTCACTTGTCATAGCTGCCCCCTCTCTACAAGTTCTTTAAAGCTCGGCACAACGCGCACGACCCGCCTGCCCGCTTCTAACGTAAAAAATCGCGGGACTGGCTGGCCCTGATCCACGCGGCTGGCCTGGAAATCCATTTCCGCGATAACCTGATTGTCTGAGGCAACGAAAGTGTACGTGTGTAGCTGACCGTCCTCATCGGTCCAGGTCGCTTTCCATTGTCGTGACTGCATTGTGCCCTCTTTCTACACAAATGACTCGCGCTACTTTTCTACATAGAGTTCTCTTGAAGAATAGAGCAATATCACGTACAATAGTGGTGCAGAGAGCGGCTTGAACGTAGCACTTATGTTACATAAAGAGGATAGAACATGGCATTAAATAGGAACGAGTTCGGTGGTCTAGTGCGAGCCTACAGAAAACAACGTGGCTGGACCCAGGAAGAGCTAGCTGAGCGGTGGGGCCATTCGCGGGTCTATGTCTCTCAAATTGAAGCGGGAAGAAGGAAACTGGATAGTGCAGCTCAGGTGATGCGTCTTGCTGACGTTTTGGATATACCTCAAAGTAAACTTGACGCCATTGGGCGCGGTATTCCTGAGCGGAAAATAGAGGTCGAGAATGTATCGCAGACAGATAGCGCCATCCTCCAAATGCTCCTTGCGCCAGGCCGCGACATGGTGAAATTTTCCTGGTTAGCCTGGTTTGGTGATGCAGCACCATCCACAGAGGAACATCTGCATAGTCTTATTGCGAACCTGGATAAAGCCTTGACCGCGTATCGCGGCGAGTTCATGAAACCAGCTCAACAACTTCTGGCCTATGCACATCAAATGATGGGAAAGATTGCCTTTGATCGGCTCGATTATGTTGTAGCAGCAGGCCATTTCTCTGAGATGCAAGTTCTTGGGGAAGAAACAAACGATGCTGATATTATTGCTTCTGCTATGGTTCACCTGGGGGATGTGCTGAGAAAACGAGGGCGACTTGAAATGGCAGTGAGGTGCTTTACTGCCGCTGAACCTTTTGCGGCGGCGGCTGAACCCGGTATTCAAGGCATGCGCTACAAAATTATGGCTCGAACCTTTTCATCATACGGTGATGAGCAAAATTTTCTTCGATCTATAGAGAAAGCTCTGACTATAGCAGAAAATATTAAGGATACCGTCGATAACTTAGCAAACCAGTTTAACCTTGTTGAATGTCTGCAAGAGCAGGCGCAGGGTTTCACGATGCTCTGGCAGCCAGAGAAGGCGCTTGAGATCTATAAAGAGACTGATCGCTTACGGCCTTTCCGTCCTCTGCGCGACCTCGGTTCCTATACTATAGTAAAAGCTCAAGCATATTCATATGCAGGGGATTTAGATAAAGGTCTTGCTCATTCCTTACAGGGTCTTGATCTGGCTTCGCAGTATCGAAGTAGAAGACATATCGCGCGATTAGAGGGAATGTATAACCGCCTGAGCATTACGAAGATAGGGCAGGATAAGCGGCTACGCACTATTCATGATGCATTGATTGAAGCTCAGCGAAAGCAAGAGACGTGGTAAACTATGATAGTCCACACGCAATTTAGCTGGCTAACTCATGACCTCGACGGTAAAGCCGCCTG
>CAXUEY010000143.1:0-15122 GCA_964250225.1 uncultured Ktedonobacteraceae bacterium
AATGCTGATTAAGGCCGCCCGCTACATATAACAACGGATAACAATGGAGCTTGCCGCCTCATCCCCTTGAGTGTCGCGCCGGACGTGAAGGCCGGCGCCCGTGGCCGAACAGGTGCCAAGAAAAACGTCCCCCAACTATGCTATACTACGGACAGCGTTTGCACTCATCTTTTTTATTCTGGAGGTCATTATTTCATGTCAGATACCCCGGTCAGCCAGGCATGGCCTGACTACACATTTATCATCCCGCAGATCTACACCCGCGCCGGTGTGCGCCTGGTTGGTCTGGGCAACTACGCCCCCTCAGGCACACGATCACCAATGAGTTCTTTGCCTACATCTCTACCAAACTGGGCGATCCCCGCAGCGCCGATGATCTGGAACGCGTCACCGGGCTGAGCACGCGCCATGTACGCGCCAGCACGATGGCTCTTTGTCGGCAAATGGCGGGCGCGGACGCTCCCGGCTTGATCGACGGCGCTGGACCCGCCGATGAGACGCTGGTCGATATGGCTGTGGTCGCGACGCGGCGCGCATTGGCCAGTGCTGGCCGCGACGCGTCCGAGATCGATACTATCATCGGCGCTTCTTCCTCAGACAATGATGCGTTCCCAACCGTGGCCGCTCAGGTAGCGACCCGCCTGGGACTCGGCCCGATCCGCGCAACCATGCTCAAAGGCGCGTGTGCCTGCCAGACCGAAGCGTACCAGATCTGCGCGGAGATTCTGGCTGCCAGCACCGCGAAACTGGTCTTGCTGGTGACTGCTGAGGGCCTGTTGCCCAACATTATGAACGTCCTGGATTGGAAGACCAGTTCGCTTTTCGGTGAGGGCGCGGCTGCCTACCTGCTCGAACGCAGCGACGAGACCACCTATGTCATCAACGGCGCCGACGCCCGCCAGGGGCCCGCGCTGCTCTACCAGACGCCTCTGCGCAAAGATGTAGTGGAGATGGCCGAGGTGGATTTGCAGATGCGCAAACTGTTCCAGGAGGGCAAAGGGGCTGAACTGAACAAGATTCTGGCCCAATACTTGATTGGTTACACCAAAATGAATGGCCGCGAGGTCTACCGCGAGGCCCCGCGCGCGATGGCCGAGTCGGTGGACGCGGTTTGCCGTCACGCTGGCCTGAGCCATGACGAACTCGCGTGTATCATCCCACACCAGGCCAATTCGCGCATTACGCGCCGCATGGGTGAACTGCTCATCAACGACTACGGCTGGCCGCAAACGACGATGGGGAAGCTGGTCGATAACTTCCGCTACTACGGCAATCTCTCCAACGCCAGCATCGCCACCGCCCTGGTCGAGCTGGTCCGTCAACACAAGATCCACGATGGCCAGTGGATGGCCCTGCCAGCCGTCGGCGGTGGCATGAACTATGGCTGCTGGCTGCTCCCTTTCCACGAGTTCAAGCATATGGACGCGATTTACCATCCAGAATAGTTAAGAGGAACTTTTATAAAACAAGAGAGCCTGAGAACGATTATGCCGATTCTCAGGCTCTCTGCTTGTAGCGCCAAACAATGGTTAAGCGTTTCCGCTCACCTCAAAGACGCGGGTGGCCCAGTTATCGAACGGATCGGGATGATTGGCATCGATATACTCGGTTGCCAACCAGAAATCCTGGCCGTTGGGCGCGAAGGCGGCGGCTGAATAGTCGCCCCAGCGTGGTCGCCCTCCCACGCGCAAGGTATCCGAGAAGGAGAGGTGTGGTCCGCCGCCCAGAGCCGCGATCTGCACATCTCCAAAGCTCGCCGCGCCCCTGCTGCGCGCAACAAAGGCCGCGCTTGGGTTGAGGGTCGCGCTGGTGATCGAGAAGGTTATCGCCATCGCCCCTGCTGGGTTGCGCAGAATGGCCGGGTAGAGCAGGTAATTGCCCGCGGAGGCCACATAGCCCTGGTCTGAGACCGTTTCCGCGCGCGCGTTGACATCGAACCAGGCGACGCCATCGCGCACCACGGGATCGCTGCCCACGGTCAAAGAGGTGGTCAGCGCGCTCAACAGATGGCCATCGATGAATTGCATCTGCAACAGACGCGAATCATCGGGATTGAGGATGGCTTCGCTGGTGATCCCGTTGGTGGTCACACCGGTGCCGGTGCTCACCGCGCCGACCGGGAAGCCATAGGTCTCGCTCTGAATAATCCGCCCGGTCAGCGTGATATCCTGGGTGCGGCCCACGAGCAGCTCGAAGCCGTTCTCAACCTTCCAGAAGCCGAGCTGCGTGGTGCTCAGGATACGCGCCGTGGCCGTGAAGGGGAACGAGTTCATCAGATACTCGGTCTGCGTTGGCGTTGTGCTAATGGCCGGCTCCAGCGTCCTGATGGGGATACCAGCCAGGCTGACGGGCGCGAACGAGACCTCGTTCAGCGTGGTAAGCTCTAATACCAGTTGCAGGCGCGGGACCGCAAACAGATCGGCCCCAAAGAAACCAGCGCCATTCGCGTTAAACGCGTCAGTCGTGATATACAGGTTATTGCTATCATAACCGACATGAGGCTGATCGCCAAAGAATTTGCCGCCGAAGGACGTATCGATCTGGTAGACCGCGAAGCCGAAGAAGTTGAAGACCGCGATATCGGTCGAGGTCTGGCCCTGATCGGGACCGCTCTGCACGGAGCCGATCACCGTGAAGAAGAAGGTCTGGGTGGTCGGATCGAAGAAGCAGCGCGGATCGCTAAAGGCGTTTGGCTCCCAGAAATTGCTGAAGCTAACATCGTGGTTGCCCAGCAGGGGATGGCCGGGCAACGGATTGCCGTTTACATCCGTCTCGCGCAGAGCAGAGTTGATTGTCTCGAACACGACTGGTTGGGTTAGCACGCCCGGATCGGTGCCGACGCACAGCCCCTGGTCGGGCGGTGTCACTTCATGGCCCACCCCGCCATTAGCAATAGCCTGGTCGTTGTCGGTCAAGCCAACGAAGTTGTGCTGTAAGCTGGCGGTGTTCGCTGGTGTGTTGCCGGTAGCTGGCGCCTGCGTTTGAGCATTGGCATCCAGAGGTGGTGCGTTGGTCAACGCGTCCATATCTGAGTCCGTGGTATTGCCCAGTTTTGCTGCCCCAGGTGTGGGCAGTCCTCGCCTGAGCAGGGTCACAGTGCCGGGCGTGCCATGAAACACCACATCGCCGTTCGTGGATGCTGCGTGGGCCGTACCCGTGCCAAAGCCAGTCATAAACGAAGCGAGACTGAGAGCGAGCAGAGCCGCGACGATCAAGGGGGCAGCCGTGGTTTTGCGCCTGAAGAGGAAATACATCCGAATCCTCCGTTTTCTCTTGTTCATCCAAGAAAACCGTAGTCACATGGTCAGGTTAAAAAAGACGCGCTAAGCATAAAAATAGGGTCGACGTTGTTGCGCAGATCACCAGGCAACTCCGATGTCTGGATAGTCCGCAAGCCGCTGGCGAGCGTTGCTGCTTGAGAAGAATGGCACCGTGAGAGGCGTTTGCCGCTCTTTTCCTTCGATTCTTCTCAAAATGTACAGGAAGATACAAAGACCTTCTTCTATGAGAGATACGCCTGAAGGTTACAGCATTTTGAGGCGAGCCTGTCCCAATCCCATCGCGGTTTTATAACCCACGCCGCTATAGAAAGCGAGTAGTGAGAGCAAGTAGACCTGCTGGCGCAGCGTGAGGGGCGCTTCGGGGGTGACTAGCTCGTCGCGACCACGCAACTGATAAGTGCAGGTGCCGATGAAGCCGCGCTGCTGGTGAGTCGTGAACTGCAGGTGGTGCGCGGTGAGATCGTAATCAACGATGATCACCCCATCTTCCTGAAGATAGCGCTCAAGCTCTTCTTGCTGTACGACGCTGGCCAGTTCGGGTGGCACAATATCTTGCCAGCGCCGGGCCAGGTTCTGGAAAACGAACTGGGGCAGCGGCAGCATTAGCGGGTGCGAGCCGTAGCCAGTCTTGCTATTGCCGCGATTGAAAGCCGTCAACGAGGCAAATTCGAGAGTCAGGGCGGCCTCGCGATTGAAGCACGCGCTGCTGGCCTGCTCGACCAGGCTGGCCAGCGAGGTAGAGCCGGTCCAGGCGGTGGGGTCGTCGTTGGCCATGACCACTTCTTCGAGCAAGAACAACTGCTTGCCGAGTTGGATAAAGGGGACATTGGTGCTGCCACGTTTAGAGGCGTCGAACCGTGTCAGCGCCTCGTAAAAGAGGGGAAAGAGGCCAGCCAGGAGCAAGGTGAGGCGCACGGTGTAGGTTTTCTGGGGGTCGAGCGGCAGGTGAATATTCTCGCGTTCTGCCTTGAGGAGCGAGTGGCCCGCGCGTTCAAATTGCAGGCTGGAACAGGTAAAGAAGCGGCGTTTCTGCCCCTCGTGCAGCCAGGCCGCGACCCTGGGGGCCGCACTCCCCAACCATCTGAGAAAAGCCCCGTGGACGAATTCACCCGAAAAGGGCATGAGCGTCCCCGCTTGCAGTGGGCGCAGGCGCAGGGTCAGCGCATATAAACGCGCGGGATCACTGGATGCATACGGGCTATTTTTCACCATTGCCTCTTTCTATCTCGTAAAATCTGCCATAATTCCGTTGTTGCTATTAGCACTATTTCCCGCGCAAAGGTCCCATTGGCACTTTGAAAAGACGAAAATCCGCCTCACGCGCTTGATAGGTGCGCAGGAAAAGGAGATCATTTTTCTCTTTTGGCGGCAAACGTTTAAACTCCCGCTCTTCCGTCGCAAACTCGATCTGCCGATCAAGATCCGGGTCGGTAATAAGGGTATGATAGACCTCGCGCAATTGCGTGCGTTGCGCTGCGAAGAGGGCCATCGCCGCCATACCCTTGCGTCCACCCGACAGAGCCAGGTCGATACGGCAGTCGGGGTATTGTCGCTGCGCCCCTATGATGGTCTGTTCAAGTTCGCGCTGGTATGTCTCGCAATCTTCCGCAGAGGTAATGTCGGCCAGGCCAGGGATCGGCTTCAGCGTACAGGTGAAATCCTCAATCTTCTTCTTAGCCTTCTCGTCATTAAAAGCGTCCTTTGCGCGCTCGGCTGCGTTCCTGACACTCTCAGCCCGATCAGGGTAGAGAAGGATGACTTCTCGAATAGCGCGCTTCTCACGACTGCTCAAGAGGGTGTAGAGCTGCGTCGCCACCATTGGGACCGTCCCCATTGGCACGATCAGGATGCTGGGATCTCGCTGTTGAGCAGCCTGTGCTTTTGTCAGCATATCCTTGAATATTTCATCTATCCCATAAAGATCCTCCCCCTCGCTGTACACTGTGCGTTCCAATTGTTTTATCTCAGGCTCATACTTTTTTGCATCGCGATGTATGGCCAGCCGCTCAATGACCACCTTCTCAACAATACTATTTGGATAATTAATAATATCTCCAGGCTCAGTGTGGAAAAGAGGGCGTTCCGCATCGCCTCCCCCTTTGTAAAAATGCATGGGATAAAAGTCGTCGCGTAATGTAAGATGACACTCTTTCACAAGATGGCTGGCGTAACGCATACCTTTGAAGCATCTTCTAAAATTGCGCTCCCGACTTCCTCCTCCTAAATTTTCGAAATCTTTTCTAGCCCGTTTTGTAAAGTATACCGGGAGCCGCGCTTCATTCCTAATAGCGCCTATATAAAATTCTTCATCTGGATCGTCCTCCCGCTCTAACATTTGTTCAATAGTCATGTTCAAAATCCCTTGCACGTAGGATTCAGGAGCGGGGTGAACGTTTTTCAGCGGAATGCGTACAAGTTTGAGATTATCTAGATCAGGATGCATGACCTGCAACAAGCGATTCTTATCGTCTATGTAAAGATTTTCAAGTTCCTGAATTGATTTGAAGTTTTCTCTATCTCTTGTAAACTCGCCTTTGTCGATAACGTGGTAGAGGCCTTTGATGCTGCGATAAAAAAGCGGCGCGACGATGGACATAATCGCCGCCATGTTTTTGCGTCCACCGGCTAAGGACAGATGCACCATATCACCGCGTTGCTGACAGGCATGGAGAATAATCACAAGTTGACTGAGAAAGGTAAAGCAAATTTCCTTATTGTATGCATCCTCGAACGGAAGCAGATAACAGTCAACAGAACATGGTTCTGTTGAAAGTGCATCTTCGATGATCGTATAACCTGATCGGCGATTCTCTCCCTCAGAATGCAGAACAATCACCCGCTCGATAGGCAGCTTCTCCTGTTCGGTCAGCAAATAATACATACTGGTGACGACGATGGGTGAATCGCCGAGGGTTGCTATGAGAACTTCAGCCATAACTGCTGCTCCTTCTTCTGTTCAGATGTATCCTCATCTATAAAGTTTTTTTACGCTATATACGTCTCTAGTCGCCTGGATAGAGGTCTCTGGTCGCGGAGATGCGCGCTTGCGCGTGCTCTTTGAACCAGCGCTGGCTGGGATAGCAATAGTCTACAGACCTGTCCGGGGGCCAGTGCCAGATGCGTTGCAGGTGCGGCAGGGACGGATAAGAGCAGAAGCGCGCGATGGTCTCGCTGATCTGTGGATCGAGGGAGGCCCAGCGTTCTTTGAGCAGGGCAGCCACCTCTTCTGTATTATAGGATGTCATGCCGCGTCCGGCGCGGAAGGCGCTGTAGCGGGTGGTGTAGTCGATCAGGGTCAGGCCATTGGGGATGAGCTGGACACTGCCCAGGCCCAGCGGTTTGCCATACCCCAGCTTGTGGCGCATATCGGGTAGCAGCGTGATGGCCAGCAGGAGCGCCGCGAATTCGTCGGCCTCCAACTGGGTAAAGTCGATGCGCGCGTCAAACTCGGTCTCGCTCTCCAGAGGCTGGATGTGCTGATTGCGGTACTCGCCCGTATTGCGTATTTCGAGCAAACGATTCTCTGTGCGCAGTTCACCGTCGTGGTGAAAGTAGAATTTGCGGCCTGCGATATAGCGCCCTTGCTGGTCCAGGTAGAAGGCGCGGTGACGTGGCTTGGGAGCGTCCAGCACGGCTGTGTAAATTGGATCGTACAAGGCCACACTATCCTCATACGCGGGGGCATCGCCGATATTGACCTTGCCGAGGAATGTATCGATGCCGTCGCGCCTGTCTTCGCGCCGCCCCATCATGCCAAAGAGACGGCAGGCGAGGCACAAATTCGCGTTATTGGTACAGGCGGCAAAACCTGGTGGCAGAGGATTGTGGGTGTATTCTCTGGGGATGCGGAACATGAGTATGCAGCCGCCGCAGAGCGTCTCCACGACGCTACGCAAGAGCCCTTTGATGGAACTACCTGGAATGATATACTCGCCATTTTTATTGCGCATATGCGTGCCCGCGCGCCGGGAATCCTGGGTGGAGGTAGCCCCATCGCGAATAAAAAGCGGCGTCTCGGCGCGCATATACACAGAGATATGGCCGGAATAGACCTTCTGGCCGTTGGTGCGGGTGAACTCGGCGTGCCAGACAGGTTGGCGAAGTTTCGGCGGATGCTCCAGATCCAGAGGGACAAAATCATAGGGATTCATAGGCCTTCTTCCGCTCCTACCAGTTTCACGAAACGCGAGGCCACGCCTGCTCCGCTCGCTGGATCACTATACTCACGCACAACAAGTTTTACCCGCGTTTTTCCTGATTCATCAGGGTAGCGTAACAGGCGTGGAATGCGTACTTCAGCAAAATCGCCAGCCTGAGCAGGCGGCCCGATGCGTTGTACTTCGGTTATAGCGAGCCTTTTCCCAAAGAGGTAATAGCGCCGCTCAGTGGACGAACGGGCATCCAGCTCAATACTGGCCGTGACCTTGAACGCGGGCCGGTACTGTTCCTGGCCGGTGTAGACTACCTGCCACGCGCTCGCTTGCTTTTCCCAACGTAGTTCGCCCTCTTCGTGAAAGATGCGCCCCGACGTATAATGAGTCAGGTCAAAGGCGCTCTCGAAAGGGGCAAAGTGCAGTAATTGCTGGCGCTGCGCCGGCTCAACACGCGTGAGCGGCTGCATCTCCGCCAGTGTGAGCACAGGCATGGCGGGCGGCACGCGATACCCTTTGAGCAGGGAGCTGAGGTCGTCGATAGTTCCTGCACAGCAGACTTCCTGAGCCATGCTCTATCTCCCCCTTGCTGCTGCTGCTGTACGCTCAGGCCAGGCTTGCATACGCGCGACAAAGTTATCGATACTGGCGGCCTGAATCTCTTTGAGGAGAGCACCGCTGAAGACGCGACTCTGCCTGATGCCGTTGGGAACGTGCGCCACAGGCTGGGGCAGCGTAATGAGGTCATCATCGTGCCTGGTCCCGTAGGTCTCTTCGTCCTCCAACCAGCGGCCCAGACCCCAGATGGCGTTGTCTGGCTCCTGCTCGCGGCTTACGCGGATCGTGCTCAGAACGACACCGCCCTTCAACTCTCCTTGCGTCTGTTCGTCGATATGCGCGGTGACTTTGCCCAGGCCCCGCGAGCGACCAGAGCCGATGCGGATCAGTTCGTCTTCCAGATCCTGCAACAGGATGAAGAGCATGCCTAACTGCCAGATCTCAAAGTTGCGCAGGTGGATCGTGGTTTCAAAGGTTGTGCCTGATGTTACCACATTCAGATCAAACTTCGCGCTCCCACTGGCTCCCCCGGTTAAGCGGTCAATCGCCACGCCATCACGATGTTCGAGCAGATCCTCGCGCCCCACGGCCCCGGCGTGCAGATACGCATCATCTATCGCGATCCGCCCGATAAAGGATGTCGAGCCGAAGAGACGGCAGATAGGGCAGGAATCCGCGTAGACCTGGTGCGAGGGATAATCCTTGTGTTCCCTATCCAGCGCTTTGGCCCTGTTCTCCAGGTAGCGTCCACACGAGGAGAGATAGAGCGCGTCGATAGCGTTTTTCCTGGCCTCGGCGCTGGCCTGCGAGCCGCCCGACTGGGAAAGCGGATCACAGGCGACCCGCGCTTTAATGCTGTTCGTGACTTTTTCCAGGTGGCTGCGAAAGACCCCTTTGAGGGAACTGCCAGGCAGGTAGACCTCCTGTTGCCCGTTGCGATAGGTCAGCACGGGGGCCATATCCGCGCCAATCACCGTCGCGTAGCCCGACTTAATCAGTAGCGGCCCGGTGGTCGTGATATTCAGCCGCAGGTGTGCTTCATTGACGAGTTTCTTTAACATCGCGTGCCCTCCTCCTAACGCTGGCCTGCCGAGCCTGCAAACAGCGCATTGATATGCCGCTCGAAAAACTCCTGCGTATTCAATGACGCCAGTTCTTTATGCAGCAGATAGCGCTGCATACGCCGCATGCGTTCCTGATCGCTTATATCAGTGCCGATCAGCTCTAAAGCAGTGATCTTTAGTTCTTTCAGCTCGCATGCTCCCAGCCCACGCGAGCGCAGGCCGCCAACGCCGCCAAAACCATGCACAAACTCGCTCAGCCCGATGCTGATAAGTTGCAAATCCTGCTCGGTCGCGTTCTCCAGGATCACGCGCATTGCGAAGGTTGTGGTGGCGGGCACGACCTCAAAATTGTATTTCGCCCCCTTCTTCGCGGTCTCGCTATCGCGGTCAATCGCCACGCCATCGCGGATCTGGAGGGCGCCGTGCCATTCGTCATTCAGCAGATAGAGGTCGTGAATGGTGATGCGCGCTGCAGCAAAGGACGAGCCAAAGAGCTGGCAGGTATGGCACAGATCCTGGCGAGCCTGCGCCAGCACCTTATCAGTGTCTTGAACCCTACGGCGTGTTTCAGCAACGTCCTTCTGGCGCGCGGTGGGACATGTTTCCTGGGTGTTTTCCTCGGTGGGCAGACCACAGGAGCGGATGCCCAGGCTGTCAGGCAGGCTCGCCACCAGCTTTTCAATCGTGCTGCGTAGCGTGCCCTTGAAACTGGAACCGGGGATAAAAGGCGTGCCTTCGGGTGTGAGCACTACCGGGCTATCTGCATAACTGAGCGTTTCCTTGCCGCCCCCGATATGGAGCGCGGTTCGCATCTCTAATTGTCCGTCAAAAACGTAACGATTGCGCAACTTATTGTGCGTCAAAAGCGTATCCTGTGCCATGATTCCCTCCTATCTGGTCGCTGGGCCTCGATTATTGCTCGGATATCTCTTATCAGGACGCTGCTGCGGCCCGCCTGGCGACTGATGCTGTGGCCCTCTTGCTGGTTGATGTTGCTGCGGACCTCCTGGCGGTTGATGGGAAGAGCGTTGTGCGCCCTGATAGGCGTTTTCCGCGAGAACATGCTGGATGAATTCGCGGGCGAGCAACATTTTGAGCGCCCGCATCTCTTCTGCTGAAGGCTTTGTCTGCCGGTCTCTGGTCACGGACGGGATGGAGCGCTCCAAATCCTTCAGCTTGTGCTCCAGGCGGCGATAGAAATCGGGAATGTGCCGTTCATTGGCCCGCCAGGTGGAACGTCCATACTGGCGTTTCACAAACGTTTCAAGCTGCGCGTAGGTATTGGCCAGCGCGACATTGAGCAGCCCGTTGATTTGCGAGCCTGGCAACGTCCCGCCGATGTTGCGCGTAAACTCCACAGCCTGCGGATACAGTTCGGTATCGCTGAGCAGTCGGATGCGTTCTTGCTCTTGCGCGCTAATCATCTGGGTGAACCTTCCTCTTTTGCAATGATATACTCGTATTGTACCACAATTTGGCGGATCAACTGGCGTACTAGATCCAGATAGATCTTCTGCCGTTCCCGTGTATCCTGCTCACTCTCATTCCCGATGCCGACGCTCACACACACCCTATTTACCGCTGTTTTAAGATCCCCTTCGATATAGCTTTTCAGGCTCTCCCCGAAACTCTGGCCGTCAATCTGCCTGGTCCACCCCTGCTGACGCGCGATTTGCTTTTTGATATAGTCGAGCACATCGCTCACCTTCAACGTCGTCTCGGCGATATTTTCCAGGCCGGTCATTTGCGCGCGATGGCGTGCTTTCTCTGCCCCACGGACCTCGTGAAAGGATTTTGCGGCCAATGTTCCCAATGTTTGCGATTTTGCATAAAATTGCTCTGCCTGCTCATTGATGCGCACCATAATCATCGTGCGTTTGTTCATGCTGGTGCTCTTATCCGAGTTGGTATTCGTATTCACGCCTGTTCTCCTTGCAGATGAAAAGGGTCTGAGATACGGATGCGCCCAAACCCTTCGGCGCGGCGGCGGCCAATGCCCTCTTCCTCAAGCGTCTGGAGCGCCTGGGCGAGCGTTTCGTCCAACGTCTGGGAGCACGAGAAGAGCAGGGTCGAACCCATTTCCAGCGCGCAATCGATGCTTTTGGGCGTGCCCCACAATTCCTGCCAGCCATTGACGCGCTGCATCCCGCTCGCCTGATAGATTCGGCACCAGGGGAGCGCCGGGTAGTCTGCTGGAAGATACGGCTTGAGCAACGTTTCCAGCAGAGCGCCATCAATAGTGCTATAGTAGCGCAAAAAAGGATCACGCAGGATAGTGGCCGAGTGCAGTGTAATGGCGAGGTAGAAAGGCTGCTGTGGATCTACCGACTGTGCTTGCAGATGTGTCAGACTTGCACGCGCTCTCAGGGCCGTATCAAACGTGAGCAGGCGTTGTTTGAATTCAGCAGGAGCTTCCAGCGAGGTGTCGCGCAGCTCAAGCTGAACACTGCCCATGCCGCGTGTGCGCCCGCTGCCCATATGCACCACTCCTTCATTCGCGGCCTCGCGCACAAAGTCTTTGAAGGTGTCGGCCAGCTCGTCGGGCAGGATCACCTCGCCCCAGAACGGCGTTCCCTGGTCAAAGACCTCGCGATTATAGAGCACATTCTCTTCAACGGTGCCCCACTCGCGATTGATGCCCGTATGAGTTTGCAGGTGGGTGTGATGCTGGGCCAACATGCGCTGATGGATATCAGAACGCGCGCTGCGGTAGTAGCCGCTCGCGTGGTCCATGAGCTGCTCACACTCTTTATGGCGACAGTATTTCTGGAAAGGGGCGAGCAGGGCTGCGGACGTCGCTCTATCGGTATCCAGCAGTGCAAACGCGGCCCAATCGAGCAGGCTATCGCGTATCCCATGCCGCTCCTCATCGGCGTCTTCGCCCTCCAATGGACAAAAGCCGGGGAAGCGTTTGCATTGCTGGGCCGTTTTGGGCAGAGGATAGACTGGCAAGTGTATCCCATGCTTGATGTCGCTTTTGCTCTCTGCAAAAAGCGCGGGATACAGGTGAGGAAACTGCACATGTTCGCGCAGGAAAAACGCCTCAAATTCGTCCGGCTGCTCTGGTCGCAGCAAGCGATGAGCGGCGGCCAGACTGCCAAGCAGGGTCGTGCCGGTAATATATGGCAGCGTTTTTGCGCCTTCTGCCGCGTGGTCAGCGCGAATCGTCAGAGGCGCGAGCGTGTGTACAGAGAGAGAAAAATGCTTCAAAAATCGTCCCTCCTTCGATTACTATACATAATGAGCCAGTTCATCTAGATGCTCCAACCAGAACTGCCAATGCTCTGTACTGCATACCTGTTTATTGAGCGCCAGTTTTTCAATGCGACAGGTACAGTGACCTTTGCCCGCCGATTTATTGCCACCCAGCCGTTCAATGAGCTGGAGGCCGGCTAGCAGCAGCAGTAGCGAATAAGTTGGTGTGCCACTAAAGCTGCCCTCCGTGGACGTGCTGACGGCCAGCGTCTCTATCGGCGTACAGGTCAGCCAGCCATCGATGCGACCCGCGAAGAGCAGGCCGCGAATGCCAAATTCGCTAGTGTAGAGCGCCCCATCCACTGCGGTGCGTGTCAGACGATCTATGCGCGCCTGTATTGAGATGCTCGTCTGGATGCTTTTGTACTTGCCATTGCCTGCTCTCTCACCTGTACCCAAACCATCGTATACCAGGCGTTCATCGTCGGTCTGGGCCGCGTCATAGAAGCGTAGTTGGCCTGGCGAGAGCTGTGAGCCAAAGATGCGGCTGACGGGCGTGAGCAGGCCGCTAAAGTCGGCGAGGGCTGCATAGGCATCGTGGGGACTGGCGACAGGCTGTGCTGGCAGGTAGAAGCGACAAAGCTGCTCACAACACTCGCGCAACACCCCTTTAAAGGTCGAAGCTGGTACATACAGATAGCCGCCATCGTCGCGAATGACCGTGCGATCAATCAGGCCAGCGCTGACACCCGTGCCAAAGTGGAATGGGGCATCAAAGGCAAGCTGGTACTGGATCTGAATGCGATCTGTGCGCGTCATCAGCGTGTCCTCCTCTCTTCCTGCGCGACAAAATCGTAGAGTTCGATAAAATCGAGCAGGGGGGTGCGATAAATCGTTTTCTTATCGTTTTTAGCGGGTTCGGACTCACGATACCAGGGGAAAAGCGTTTCCGCGCGTTTTTGCTGCGGTTCGCGCGTATCCCATTGATCGACCAGTCCCTCGATAAATATGCGCTCGCTGGATCTCCAATTTCTCAGCAGCGCCAGGGCTTCAAGGATCGTCGTGGTGCGGTTCAATTTCAGAATGGCCTCGCGCAACTGGTGGAGCTTGGTGCGCCCCAGACGTTTGCCATTGCCCTCCCTGAGATCGCGCAACAGCCCTGTCATTTGAGACAGGGTGTAAGGGCGCAGGGTCGCGTAAAATTCGTCTTTATGGATGGCGCCGGGCAATGGCTTGCGATGCAACTCCTGATACATTTTCTGATAATCGAGACTGGTGCTGCCGGTGAGCACCACAAAATTGATGCGCGTCTGCTCGTCCGGCTTATCCTGCTTGTTTTGATCGCCTGGCTTCTCCATATGAGGGGAGCCAGCTTTCTTGGCAGCCTTCAAAACATCCTCGGCCAGCGTTTGCTGGAGATAGAACGGGTACTTGACCGGTGCCAGGACAACCCCGACAGATAAGGTGCATTCATTTATAAACTTTTCTAAGTTGCATTTCTGCATAGCCTTTTCAGTCAATTTCTGAAATTGGTCAGCCAGTGTATGAGCGACCTGCAAGGCTTTGGTAGCGGGCACAACCATGACAATATCGTCTCCGCCGACGAGCAGGATATCAAAGGGGAACAAATTCCCCTGTACCGGCAGATGCTCTGCGATGGCGTGCCCCATCGCCTGAAAAACAGCCTCATCCACTTCATGCGCAAAATCCCCCACCTGCTGTAAAGTGGTCAATTTTTCCAATTTCTTGCCCATGCCATTAGCATCAGCATAAATCAGCCCAAGATAGTCTTTGCCCTGGGTGAATGTCCGAAAAACATTGAAGTCATTCGGACGGTCGGGCCTGGCGCTAAAGTCGTAGCCCTGCTCGCTGAGCACACGCAGGATACGCTCCCACAGCGTTTTGTCCGAGAAGTGCTGCTCTCCCGCAGAGCGCAGCATCTTTCGAATATCATCCTTGACCGTGCGATCCTCAAACCGTTTTTCATAGCAGGATCGGCAATAGAGATCCTGCGCGTTCGCGGGATCATCTGGATCGGGCAGCATCTCTTCCGCGTAAAAGGTGCCACAGGAGCTGCACAGCGCGAAAAAAGGGTGTGAGGGCAGGATGAGCCGACCTGAGCCGCTCTCCTCGGCCTGCGCATCGTGCTCCGTTTCGGGGCGATTCTGTATGCCCGGACTGTTCTTCTCCGACCGTAGCCGCCAGCGCAGCAGTTCCAGCGTGTCCGGCATCTTCACCTTCTTGATCTTCTCGACATCCTGAGTGTCCTGAGCATCGAGATCGAGGAGAGGTTGGATGGCATAGGTAATGGCCGCCCCTCCGCCGGTGCGCTCGCGATAGAGCTTCTGCACCGCCCGTCCAAGCGCTTCAGCTTTCTGTGCATCGATCAGAAACAGAGCCGAGCCGCCATGTGCATAGATGCAGGTTGCGCCCTGGCTCTTCGCCTCTTGCACTGTTTCATAGCGATTGAGATAATCGAGTCGTGAGCTTGCCCCTCGGATCTCTTTGAGCCGACTGGTACTGAAGACATAGCCTTTAATGTGGTCTGTATCAAATGCGACAAGTGCTTGCGTCCCCACGAAGCGTACACCTCCCAATGTTGGATATGACAGTTGAGTTGTGGATCTAATAGGGTGATTATAGCATATTTATATAAAATAAACTACCAGAAGTACCTATGGTTCTTCTGGTTCTTGTATAATACTGCTGAAGATTTCTCCTATTCTCGACGCTTTATGGAAATCGGGAGTATATACCATACGGCGTCAGAAAAACGTTTGCTCCTTTGAGAAACCCTACTATCTCCGCTCGCGTGCCCTTTCACGTACAGTTTGCAAATTGAGCAGTTCAGCTACTTCATACGTGGTGATAGC
>CAXUEY010000144.1:0-4830 GCA_964250225.1 uncultured Ktedonobacteraceae bacterium
GCCAGGGCAGCGGTGAAGCCCGCCGTACCCAGGGCCATCGCCTCTTTGAGGGTCAGACCCGCTGGTTTGGGGACCACCCACTCGGCTTTAACGCGGGCGTATTCGCTAAAACCACCATAGTGGCTGACTCCCAGATCGTAGCTGGTCACGATCACTTCGTCGCCCACTCGAAAACGCGCATCGCTGGATTCCTCGACCACACCAGCCAGGTCGATGCCCGGCACCATCGGGTAATTGCGCACCACCTTGCCCTCCGGCAGCGCGGCCAGGCCGTCCTTGTAGTTCACGCCCGAATAGGCGACCTTCACCAGAACCTCACCCGCGGGCAGGTCCGTTCCGCTCAGTTCTCCTAACCTGGCGCTAAAGCCGTTCTCAGTCTTGTTTACGATAAACGCGTGAAAAGTTGCTGGCATCGCTGCTCTCCTCTATATGTATACTTTATTGAATATCTGTGGTTCAGCTAGCACATCCGAGCTGCTGAGTCTGAGTTTTCTTTTGCAGTATACCACCGCGTTGCACGGATGGTTTAGTAAAACGGCATACTAAAGAGGATGTAGGCAATCAGCCCGATGACGCAGATCGCAACGACAAAGATGATAAACTGCCACATGATCTGGTTCTCTTGATTACGCGTGGGCCACTGCCGATACTGCTGGCGATTATATTCCTGATACTGACGCTGACGCAGTGGGCGCGGCTGTGGCTCCTGTATCCGTTCGTAGGATTCAGGATTCGGGTATTCGTGCAACATCTCCTGGTACTGACGCTGCTGTGGGCGCTGTTGCTCGCGTTGCTGTTGTTCGCGCCATTGTTGCAGGCGCGCGCGTTCGTTTGCGCCAAACGTGTCGCCGGGAGAAGAGACTGGATTGGCCTGGGGACGGCGCGCGGGCTGCTGAGGTGGCAGTGCGCGCAGAGGAACCGAATCGCTGAGCCGATAGCCGTCGGTGGCGCTGAGAATCGCGGTGCCGGCCAGCAGCGACTCCAGGTCCTGGCGCATCTCCAGCGGCGTCTGGTAGCGTTCGGCGGCGTTGGCTTTCAGGGCTTTGTCTAAAATCTGCTCAAGCTGAGCTGGCAAACGTGGATTGAGCGTTCGAATAGATGGAAACTGGAAAGGCGCGTACTCCCCTGGATCGCGGTTGGTCAGCAAGTGGTGCAGGGTCGCGGCCAGGGCGTAGAGGTCCGAACGCGGGTCTGCGTAGCCCTGATATTGTTCAGGAGGCGCGTAGCCGGGCGTGCCCAGCGCCGTGGTTTTGCGACGCTGCCCGGCAATCGTCGTATTGGCGCGGGCAATGCCGAAGTCAACCAGATGCGCGTGCTTATCTTTGGCCCCAATGATGATATTGGCCGGTTTGATATCGCGGTGGACAATCGCGGGCTGCTGTTTCGAGAGATACTCCAGAATATCGAGCACCTCCAGTGTGTAGCGCAGCGCGTCCTCCTCTTTCATCGGCTGATTGGTGCGCTCCAACCAGTGTTCCAGATTTTCCCCCTCCACATAGCTCATCACCATATAATAGCGCCGGTCCTCCTCGAAATGGTCGGTCACATCAGGGATCAGGGGATGCGTCAGGTGCGCCAGTGTTTCCGCCTCGCGTTTAAAGTTATGGACATCTTCCTCGAGCTTCGCCGTATCATTGCTCTCCGCGCTTAACGCCTTCACCACCGTCAATTTGTCGGCCAGGCGCGTATCTCTGGCCAGCAGCACCGAACCCATGCCGCCTTCGCCCAGAGCCTTTGTGATGATATAGCGGCCATTTTGCAAGCTCGTGCCTGGGGCGAGTCCCTCTGCCGGTCCAATCTCCGGCCGGTGCGCGGAGACCGCGGCCACGGACCGTTCCGTGAGCTGGCCGCCGCATTCTGTACAAAAAAGCTCCCCGTGTTCATTCTCTGCTCCACAATATGGACATACCATGAGGTTATTCTCGCTTTCCCAGGCAAATTCCTTCTCTCTATTAATGATAGCAAATGTGTTTTCGGTTGAAAGACCCTTCCCTCTCATCATACGACAGAATGCGATGCCTCTTCCACGTGTCTGGGGGAAAATAAAACCGGTATTCCACGCGGGAGAGCAGAAAAAACGATGCAATCATTTTTTCTGCTCTCCCGCGTGGAATCCCGCTGAATCGGATTTTATCCAAACATGGCTGATTTGATCAGCCCTGGCACCTTCCAGGGTGAGGGTGCCGCTTCAAACCCGACCATCTTGGGAAAGGTCTTGCTGGCTTTGGCGGCTTCTGAGACAAACCAGGTTGGCGTGGGTGTGGCGTGGAAGGACGCGCGCAGCACGCTTTTCTGGGGGTGCGCGAACATCAGATTGTTGTGGACAACGCCGGTGCCCGACTGGATATCGTAGAGGGGGTGGCCCGGATAGGCCCCCCAGGTTGTGGTCCCAAGAGCGAAGCTGATGCCCGCCCAGTAGTTGACGCCGATAGAGCCGTAGCGCAGATTGGCGATAGCACGATCAACAGCCGCGGCGATCTGCGGATCTTTGAGTGAGGCTGGATGCACCAGGATAGTGACGTTGAGCGTGCCCCAGATGCCCTGGTTGGCAAACTCGACGGCGCGGTCGATGTACTCCACGACGCTGCCGGCCTCCAGCACGGTCTCCCCAAAGAGGCCGCAGAAGGCTTCGGTGGTGAAGCAGATATCGTCCTGCTGCTGCGCATCGACATCGGTAATCAAGG
The DNA here is from genome assembly GCA_964250225.1 of uncultured Ktedonobacteraceae bacterium. GTDB lineage: Bacteria > Chloroflexota > Ktedonobacteria > Ktedonobacterales > Ktedonobacteraceae > Paraktedonobacter. Next base: position 2,685 of record CAXUEY010000144.1, read on the forward strand.
TCCAGGCCAGCTCTTTGCCCTGGGGTGTACCGAATTCCTCGGCATCGGGATGGGCCGCGACAAAGGCCTGCTGACGCTCCTGTGCGCCGGGATAGTAGGCGGTGCGCAGGGGCACTTTGGCCAGGGTGGTGCGGATCTCACGCAGCAGGTCGCCGCGCTGACCCCAGCCCGCGTGCTGCACAACCATACGCGTGGCGTTGCAGTTAAAGCCGGCGTTGTTGGTGAGCATGCTGACGATGTGCGTGGCCTGGTAGGTCAGGTCACTCTGGCTCCAGGGACCGGGTATCACGATAACGGGGCTGACATTGCCCAGTTCGCCGGTGATGCGTTTGCTCAGTTGCGGCGCTTTCTCCATCTTGCGCCTGGCCCCCTCTGTGCCGGTGCCAAAGACAATCGCGTCAAATGTCTTATCGGAGCCGGTGATGTGGACCTCATCGATGTCGGCGTGGTTGCACAGATACGCGCCCTCGCCGGCGCCGCCATTAACTACGCGCAGGTAGCCCGGTTCGATCAGGGAGCGGAAGACCTCCTGGATCAGCGGGCCGAGGTAGGCGTTGACCGGGTTGGTTTTGTAGAGTACCACCTGGTCTTCCATAAATAGCTTGTAAAGAATGTCCAGTGGGCCGATGCTGGCCACGTTACCGGCACCTAGTACCAGGGCGACCTTGCCAGCGTGGTTTTTGTCGTGGTAGATTTCAGCCTGGGTCGAGACCAGCGTCTCTTTGGTCACGCCCGGCTCCATCCAGACCTCGGCGGTGACGCCGGTAAAAAAGAGTTTGTCGTAGGTCGATTGGGGAAATACCTGCGCCACCACCTGCCCATCTGCGCGCGTGGTGATCGGGCCGGGAATGCGTGGCTGGCCACCTGCCGCGATCTCAAGCAGGGATTGGCGCACCTGGCGAAATTGCTTCATGATCGGCCACGCGCCCGCAGCCCACTCTTCGCCTACAGCGGGCGCATCCGGGCTGATGCCTTTGGCCTGCACACCCGCGGCCACCCAGCGTGGGGCGATGGCGGCGAAATCACGCATCAGCGCGTCCATCAGGGCGGCGCGCTCACTGGGCGTAACTGCAACCCAGGCGTTTTTTTGCGCTTGCAGGGTCGCGATGGCGGCATCCATTTCATCCTGGGTCGAGGCTACAATGCTACTGGTCGTCGTTGGGAACTGGAATGAACCGTGGCGGGTTTCAATGCTCATCTGCTCCTCCTCTGGAACGCTATGAGGCTTTTTTTTTCGCTGTGTACCGCGCAGTTCAAGGGAACTGGCTATATTTCCCGTTCTCTCTCAAGATTTGCGAACTGCCCACACAAGTAGCCTCATTGTATCTGACAGGCAGTCAGAATGCAAGCGGGCAGCGTTCAAGTAGATGCATTGTCGGCAGAGATGAAATCCAGCACTAAGTGTACGGTTTCCACATCCCCTGAGACAGGTGCAGCAGCATGGGCATACTGTGGGCGGAAGTATCACCAGGGCCAGCAATCCAGCCGCTCATCGGCTCGCCTGGTTGCATGGCTACTGTATAGAAGTAGCTCGCAGGTGGAGCGGGAACCTTCATCCAGGCCCCCTGAGTATAATGCAGGATGAGGCTATCTCCGCCGACAATCCATCCCTCTTCAGGGGAGATCATCGTAATGGCGGTGAGACGACGATAAGCTGTAGAGACCTGGGTCCAGACGCCCTGATGATAGTGCAGAATACTCTGATCTCCAACAGCCCAGCCTTCAGTAGGTGAAAGCATCGTGACGCCAATCAGCCTGGTGCTTGTCGGGCTTGCTTGCTGCGTCCAGACGTTGCCCTGCTCATGTAAAATCAGACCTCCAGAACCGACAGCCCAGGCTTCTCCATCGGGAAGGACAGCAATGCCCTCCAGCATCCCCGCTTTACCAAAGGAGTTTGTAGTGATATGCGGGCACGTGACCGGCTGCCAGTTGCCAGCAGTGTAGTGGAGAATGTCACAGAAATCGTAGGTGCGCGAACTGGCCAGCGTGTGCAATGGGTTCTGTAAGGCTAGAAGCACATTGGCGCTGGTATTGGGTGCCGGGTTGCTAGCCACCGGTTGAAAGCCGCCGACGGCCCACCCCTCGCGCGGAGAGAGCATCGCAATCGCATTCAGATCTTCGGGACTCTTACTATTTCCATATATTC
>CAXUEY010000144.1:4840-13663 GCA_964250225.1 uncultured Ktedonobacteraceae bacterium
CCCTGATAAGCGAGCGTCCAGTTTCCTCCCTGTTCGTGCAGAATAGTTTCGCCCGCGCCGACAGCCCAGGCTTCTCCATCGGAAAGCGCGGTCACAGCAGTGAGGGGAGCGCCTACGAGGACTGGCGAACGTTGTTGCCAACGACCCTGGCTATACTGCCAGATTGTTCCGTAGTTCCCCCCTTCGTAACGATCAAAGGAGCCAACAGCCCACCCTTGCGTAGGCGAAACGAAAGCCACGCTGGAAAGGCTATTGGTTCCGTGCGTATCGAAGGATGGCACAATGGCGAGAATACCGAGTAAAGAGAGGCAGACCAGAACGGCAGAGCCAATGTGCCAGAGTCTTGTGGGCCAGGAGGTCCTTGCAAGTCTGAGCTGCAAGCCTCCCTCAGACCGCGCCGAGGCAGGGCGCCAGAAGTGCCCACTGATAGCAAGCAGAAGTAGCAGCGCGCTCGCACTCGGAAGGAGAATCAGCAGCCAGATTATCTGGGGGTTCGCAATTGGGAGGAGGAAAGAGACAAGCTGCGCGGGTGGTCCCGGTGGTGGTGGCGCTTGCGTCCCTATGTTGTAGAACCCGTTAGGCTGATTGATCGTCGTGGCAAAATAGGCTTCGATAAAGAGCATCAGGCATGCAACAAGGGTTGCGAGCACTCTGAAAATGATGCTGAGCCGACCGATTCTTCCAGACACTCTGTTTGGCTGGGGAGATCTCTCCTCCATACGTAGTTCCTCTCTTATACGCTGCACCAGTAAAATGCGATCCTTGAGCGCTACTGGGTCATCTGACAATTGGCTTGCCCTGAATGAAGCGTTCATCAAAATTGAAAACTAGCTTTTCAAGGCAACTTATTTGCCAAATGACCCCTATTTCTTGTCGCCTCGTGGCTACGGCGCGTGAAACGAGTTGGTGTTCGGGTCCCAATACCTGGTGATATCCCAGCCTGGGTGGGTTGAGTCGTTTTGCAGTAGCGAAGGACTCAGCCCCATGGGGTTGCCTGCAAAATTCCCATTTGGGTGATTCCAGATAGAATTCCACCACTCTTCAAAACCTCCCGTTGGATCTTCACCCTCATGAAAATCTTTCTTATACACATTATTTGGATCATTCACCCAGTCCTTGTAGGTAGGGTAAGAGCCAGCATCTTGACTACCTTGCATCTGATTAGTGACGATCTGGCGCGCATAGTCAGCGAAGTAATCCATTGGCAGCGTATTGGCAGGAATATTGTAGGCCCGCACATAAAAGGTTTCAATGGCCTCGTGCGTTAATTCCCCCCCCAGGTTCGCCAATGAGGTGAGATCATTTGGGTTATATGATCTATTAAACTCTTGTGTATTCAGCGTAATCACCGTGCCATTGTTAGACGCCCCAACATTAGGGGGCAGGCCATCCTGCCAGTTGAAGAGCGCATCCCCACACGGGGACATCTTGCTGCAATTTCCCACATTTAGCAGGTACTGCACCACCTTTGCGCCATACGGAGAAGAGTTCATAGCATAGAGAAGGGCCTGCGTTCTGGGATCGTGAAACTCGCTATCGATTTTTGTATCGAGCTGGTATTGCGCAAGATTTCCAGTATCAATGTTGCTTACTTTGCTGAGAAAGTTGTTAGCAGCTGCAACAAATTCCTCGTCCCAATTGTCATACCCCGTCTTCATGTTTTTCGCAATAGCATTGACCACGCCTATAGCCTCTCTATATGTGGCGTCCACCACTGCACTATAGTAATCGTGCTGAGCCTTACTTATCTCTTTGCTCTGCAAAGCCCCATCCAGAAAGGCATGACGTTTTGATTGATAGTTTTGGAAATCACTCTGGATGTAGGAGACGGCAGCATCGATATTACCCTCTAGCAGGGTCTGCCCACTGCTGGTGCTGAGCAGGGTGTCAAGGTTAAAACTGAGACCCGGCAGGGTATCTTCACGAATGCGCCAGACGACAGTCGTTCTGGGATCGCTGATACCAGGTGAGCCATACCCTGCTGTGCTATACCCTTGCGCATCAAGGAAGTACTGAAACTCGTAGGTGCTATATGGGTCGGCATTACTAAGTTCACTCACCTGAGTGACGTTATTCAGATAGCGACTCTCACTATCATAGGGACCCGACATATCTTCCATAGTCTTCTTAGCATCATCGCAGGCTGCCTGGAAATCGCTGAGTCTGGTGATAGCTTTGGTAGAGAGATCGGTATTGTGATTGACGGTGTTAATGAACGCATCAGCTCCCTGACCCAGGAAGAGGATGGGGCTCGATAGGCTGCCCACATCGTTGGTATGGTTGTGAAACGTGGTCGTTCCCGAGGTGAAGGTCTGGCCTGCTGGTCCAGCACTATCGCTCATCGATTGAAGCTGATCGGTGAGTGGTCTGATAACATCTAAGAATGAGGTCATAAATCCTAAATCCTTTTCTTCTTCACGAAATGACGTTACTTGTCTTCCTCTACTCTGCCTTACTTATTGAAACGAGTCCTTAATTTGCAAATCCTGCGCTTCGGCGGTGGGTGCCACCTTGCCCTGCAAAATCTGCCCAATGACGATGCGTTGATTGAGCAGTGCCGTGTAGTTTGACTCAAAATCGTTTACAAACTGCTGCACGCCACTTATGAGGGTCGAGGGGAGTTGCTGGACAACGCTGTCCAGGCCAGTCTTGAGGACATCGAAATTGTGGGGAGCAAAGTGCAATTGATCCTGCGCCTCTCCAACAATGGCATCCCCCAGATCTGAGACTGAGACTGTGTCTATGCCAAATGTTTTATGCATACCTCTGTTTCTCCTTGAAAGATTGTCAAGTTTTTTGTGTTCAGGCTTCGCTGGTCCATTGCGCGATAGAGGTTTCGTCGGTCAGCCAGCGCGTCTGATCTCGACGTGGCTGAGGCTTGTTCAGGCAGAGATAGGCCACGTCTTTGGCGTCTGCCGCAGTAAACCAGGACTCGCCCATGTGCAGAGGAAAATGTCGCATGATCTCTTCAACCTGCTCGTGCTTGAAAACGATCTTAAACAAATAACAGGAGACGATCTGGAACGAGTCCACCTGCTCGTTACGGAAAGCCGGGTCCAGTACCATGAGATGCAGGCGTAAATTATCCCCCATCAGACGCACGACCAGCAGGGTCAGGTCATCATGCATCTGGCAGCCGATAAGCAGGTCGCCTGTCTCCTGGAGACATTGCGCAAAGACGGGCTGCACTGTGGCCAGGTTAGCAGTTGGCAAACCGACCTCGATAATGTTCGTTTTCATGTTGTTTTCTCCTGACTCCAACTCTACACAACTGTTCTAGACGAACATTTTTGTTTTACTATTGACAGTTTACCTTTATTGGTAGAAACATGCAATAGTATGGGAATACTGGGACGTGCTGGATAGATGCAACTGTTTTTACGGTCAGCTCTGCTATTGTTCTTTTCCAGGTGAGCCAATCAGGGCCTGGCAAATCTACAGAGGAAAAATGGTGTGGCACTAGTCGGTATAGCCAGCCGCCTGGAGGGAGAAGAGGTGCGCATAGAGTCCCTGAATGTGCATGAGATACTCATGTGTTCCCTGCTCACTGATACGCCCGTGTTCCAGTACCAGAATACAGTCGGCCATACGCACTGTGGAAAAACGGTGTGCGATCAATAAGGTCGTCACCCCCTGTGCCACTTGCGAGAGCGTGTCAAAGATTTCTGCTTCTGCCTCCGCGTCGATGGAAGCAGTAGGTTCATCGAGCACGACCACAGATGCCCGACTCATGAAAGCGCGGGATAGGGCGATTTTCTGCCACTGCCCGATGGAGAGTTGCTCCCCTTTTTCAAACATGCGCCCCAGTATCGTCTCATAACACTGGGGGAGATGATCGATGAAGGTTGCCGCGCCGCTGGCTCGCGCTGCTGTCTCAACACGCTCGCGGTCCCCGCGCTCTTCGAGGCGGCCAAAACCAATATTGTCTGCTACTGTCATTTCGTACTGCACAAAGTCCTGAAAAATGATGCCGATCTGTTTGCGTAAGCTCTCCAAATCGTATTCTTCGATGGGGACATCATCAACAAGAATCTTGCCTGCCGTTGGCTCATAGAGGCGAGTAAGGAGTTTGACAATGGTGGTTTTACCCGCTCCATTCTTCCCCACGAGCGCCATGCACTCTCCGGCGCGACAGAAAAAACTCACATCCTGTAGCACCAGGCGGGAAGTCCCCGGATAGCGGAAACTGACCTGGCGAAATTCGATACCTTTGTGCAAGTGTGAAGGGAAAGGACGTTTGCCAGCGCGCGGTTGCGCCGGGATAATATCGAGAAACTCGAAAAGGTTACTCATGAAGAGATGATTTTCGTATAACTGGCTCAGGCTCGCTATCAAGCCTGTAATACTTACCTGCATCATGGTGATTGCCTGGATATAAGCCGCCAGCAGACCCATGTCGGCCCGTGCAATAGCAAAAAAGATGGCATAGATCTGGACGCCCGCGGAGATACAAGCGCTCAGGGTATCCAACGGGGCGGTGGTCGCTGTCTGGCGCCTGAGCAAGCTACGATCCGTGCGGAAAAAGGACGCAAAACCTTCGCGATAGCGTGTAAGAAAGAGCGGGCCCAGGCGGAAGAGGCGCACTTCTTTGACTGATGCGGCAGTAGTCACTAGTTGTTGCAAATAGAAGAGGCGACGTAAATCTTTCGCTCGCTCTCGCTGGATGCCATAAGTCTTTTTGGCGTAAAAGGTTTGCGCGTAAAGCGAGGGTAGAGGCGAGAGTAGGATTAGCAAGCCAAGCCACCAGTTCCAGGAGAGCAGCACCGCCGCAACTGAGCAAACAGAGAGGGTCTGGGAGGCCAGCGAAAGCAATCCGCTCAGAATCTGGTAGGGACGAGAGTAGCTTTCCTGGCGCGCGCGTTGCAATTGGTCATACAACTGGTCATCCTCAAAATGCTGGAGGTCCAGTTCAACGGCTTTTTCCATGATTGCTATGCTAATTGTCTGAAGCAACTGATACTGGAGCAATTGCTGAAAGTACTTCTGGCCCGCGTTCACCATCAACAAAAGAATGGCAACCCCACCTTGAGCCAGACCAAAGAGAATGGCAACAGAGACTAGCGCGGATGCTCCATGAGCTGCAATCGCCAGTTGTACCTCCTGCACGAGTTCTCTGGTGATCTGTACCTGGAGAGCGGGAAGCAGCCCGGTCAGGATCGTCAAAAGCAGCAAGGATAAGGTAGGCCCCCGACTGATGCTCCAACACAATTTCAGCACGCGCCACCAGCAGGTGACGATGGCGCGCAGAGAACCGGCAACACGAAAGCGATGCATTCTCACTCCTACTTTCTATTAAAAACGATAAAGAGCGGCAGCTTTTGTCAGCGTGGGATAGATTTGCCATTCCTGCGTGAGCATACGCCAGGCTTCCTCGCGCTGATTGACGACCCCCTCATGGGTGACAATACCGGCGGGATTGACGGCGACAAAGGCAGGAACTCCCCCTCGACGATTGTAATCGGTGGTGAAGGGACTGAGTTCTCGCGGGGCGACGAGCACAGGGAGATCCAGCCCTATGCTCTCCCCATAGACGCGCACCTTCTCCTCAGGCTCCCCAAAGACAAAAGCGATTGACCCACCGCGCTGCTGCAGCTTCTCACCTACACGCTCAACCTCCGGGAGGACAGTGCGACAATGTGGGCAGGTGGTGGAAAGGAAGATGAAAAGTGCCTCGCGACCCGAACCCAGGTAGTCGGTTTGCGTGACACGCTCGTGATTGAGGGTCCAGGCCACAAACGCTGGTGCTGGTTGTCCCACTAGTGGTTCGGCCTGAACGCGAGCTGGCGGAGAACCAGCAGATCTGGCCTGACCTGGAGCGCTCGGCCTTTGCGCCACACGCAGAAGCAGCCAGAGCAGCAAAAGGACAACGCCCCAGAGGACAATGAGATTGAAGATGATAATCTGCTCCATAGCCTTTTCTCCTTCTTTTAGCCCTGGGCGCGTTGGAATAGCACCGTGGTAATAACATTCAGGTGGGTCCAGATAACCACAAAGGTTGCCGCGTCTAAGGCAGTCAGTAAACTGACAGATGTCGGGGAATGGATGAGGGAGGGAGGAATGAACGCGGGAACCAGAGCGAGCGTGGAACACACGAGCAGACCCACGTTACGAACCAGATCTAAAGACGAGACCGGGTGATCCTCGCGTGCTCCAAAGCAACCACAAGGGATGGACAAACCACGCGCGATTACCGATAGTAACGCGCCAGAGAAGAGGAGCAATAGAAAAGACGCAAGCAGTACACCAGCTATGCGTGACCACCCTTCTCCCAACAATCCTATCCCTAGCAGCAGCGCCACCAGACCCTCTCCTCCCATAAAAAGCCAGGCAAGCGGCGTGACCCAGGCTGCTGGCACGAGAGCGAAGCCTGCTACACTTTCTTCAAAGGCGTGATGGTTGCGCAGCTTCTGCACCATCGACGCGGAGAAGAGCAGGAATAGCACGATCTGGCACCAGGTACCGATTACTGAGAAAAGGGTCATGATGTTCTTCCTTTCTATACTTCTGCGTTTACATCGTTTGTCGCCCTGCAGAGGATTTCTTCGGAACTGGTCTCCAGTGCATCCAGAGGTATCTGGCGCCACCCCCACCTTCTGGATTGCCTCTGCCGGGGTTGGACAGGAGAGGGTGCATTGTCTGGCGCGGGAGTGATTGGTGCGGGCGCGAAAGACAGAGGTCGCGCATCATGGGCCGCAAACCCGTCTGTTACCAGCACTGCACCGACCGTAAACTGTTGTGCTGGTTCTACTGGATCGACGTGTGCACGGCTAAAATAAGCTCGCGTCCAGGTCAACAGACGCCAGAGGCAGTCCTCTTCCTCCTTGCTCGCGTGACGCACCGGCAGGCCCAGCTCGCGAGCCTCTTCACAATGGATTGCATGTGCGTGACTGAAGTAGCCACCGATGAGCTGATCGCTGATATGCTGGCGAATAGAGGCGTCGGGTTGGTGGTAGCGGAGCAACTCATCAGCCGCCTGACGCATCTCCTGGTCCGCCCGATAGAAGGCTGTGAGCGTTGTTGGAAAGATGCGCTGATTGAAGGTGTGCAAAAGCGAGAAGCGCTCTTCGACGCTCTCTCCGACCCCAAACCAGTTCTGGGCCATCTCGCGAAAAAGGCGTACCTCCTCCGTGGCGATGCTGCGTAGAGGAGAACGGTTTTCATCCCGCCTGGACATAGCCGCTTGCTCGCCATGATCGGGCCACGAGCCGGGCATTTGCGGATCAATCGGACCGAGAGCGCTGAGCGGACTCATAATCAACTCATCGGCAGCCAGGCAGAACAACGCGCCTGCGGAACGGATTTCGTGCAACGCCAGAATGGTGAGCCGTTTCGTATACGTTCGCAGCAATATAGCGAGCCGCCGAGCCAGCATCGGATCTCCCCCAGGGCTCTGGAAGACCACATCCAACGCTTCTTGAGGGCCGAGTTGACGCAGGAGAGCATACAACAAAAAAGTGGTCTGTGAAGAAAAGAGGTCCGCACCACACAAGAGAAGAACAGGATGCCGACGCAGGCGAGAGAGTTCTTCAAGGGAGGTTCCCGGATGCGTGTGAGTAGTAAGATACGGGTCAGATATAACCATGCGACCTTCCTCTCTATAGATGACAGAGTCTACTCCTCTGCGAGACGATGGAGCGCAAATCCTCACTGCTCTGCCTGCTTCCCATCGATCAACCACTGAGCAAGGGCTTCAGACATGCGCAGATCAGGACATTGCTGCTCTAGCCACAGGAAAGATCCCACCGGATCGAGGGAGGCAAAGAAGAGCTGCTCCTGGGGAGCGCGCGCGAGCCGCAGTACTCCAAACGAGAGGCCGTAGCTATGGACGAATGCCCGACAGCGATCCACTACTATATCGGGGAGCAGAGCCGGCGCATAGGACAGTTCGCTCACCTGCGAACTCCACCAGTGTGTCACCTGATCGAGAGAGGCCCTCTGCGTGGTCTGCGCGGCAAAAACCTGGTCTGCGATCACGACCACCACCAAAAATTGTTGAGCAGGCAAGCACTCATAAAAGAGACAGGGCACACTGACCATATGCTCGAAAGCCGCAAGCAAATCAGAACTGAGCAAGGCAACGCTGTCCTGCGCCGCAGGTTGTTGGCGTCCGTCCAGGATTGGCGTGCTCAGGCTAGAAAGCAGACAATAGACCATTTGCCCGGCCGTTGCCTGGTAAAACGCGCGCATCTGTGCGGCGCGCGTTGTAATCAGTGTTTGTGGCGTTGCGAACCCATAGCAATGAGCGCGCCGCATTTGCTCTGGGAGATTGGAGGCAAGGGCGAGCGCGCCTGGAGTACTCATCCAGGCACAACCCTGGGCAATCAGGGCCAGCCAGAAGCCCTGCATGGCCTGCTCGGTTTCCGCTGTAGCCAGACGCAGTTCCTCTGGTTGGAGGGTTCCGACAAACTGGTAAGGCGCGGGCCGACGCCACCAGACAGACTGTATCTGCTGCACCTCAATCAGCCTGCCGTCGATGAAGAGTGTATAGCGTGCCAGGTCTTCCACCAAAGCACCGTGATGAGCGAGATCATCAGTGCCACGAGCAAACGTGTAAGAGAGCAACGAGTTTCCAGGAATAGCATTTGTGTTCAGGCGAATTGGTTCGCGCCCCATGTAACGCAAGAGGGTCATCAGTTCATCGGCGTGCGGATCAAAGGCCTGCGTAACGATCAGGATAGACTTCTCGGCATTCTGAGACGAAGCTAACATATCCATTCACCTATTCTTCCAGATTATGCTTGCCGATCAGGTGGCACCAGATTCAGGGACAGAGTCAGAGTCAGCCTGTTCCACATTCGTGATGGAGAGACGCGGCGGGGGAGT
>CAXUEY010000144.1:13673-15103 GCA_964250225.1 uncultured Ktedonobacteraceae bacterium
ACCCAATTTGGTTGTCCCGCGCGGCGCGTGCCTTGTGTCCCCCCCCCCCCCCCCGCCTCTCCGGGAACCAGAGAGTCATTTCTCTCAGCCATTGAGGTAGGAGCTGCCTGTCAGACTAGGCTTCCACCGTCTGGCCATGAGGGCGCTCTACTGCTCTGATCCCTTAGTTGAGGACACATTCCCCGAGAACACACACGGAGAGCGTACCCGCGATTGGGCAACAGTCTGAGTTTACTTCACAACGCGCCCCGGGGCCACCACACCAGGCCAGGACAGCGCCGTCGTCTTTCCACAACTGCTCGCTTGGGTCATATGCTCCGGCTGGTTCCTCAATTGAGAGGTTGACAGCCAGGGAGGCGATATGCAAGGCAAACAATCCACTGTGAGTAAGTTCCATGAGGGTAAATCCTTTCTTTAATATGCACGAGGTACCCAATACCTATTGATTGGCTCGTGCTCTCCTGGTTCAAGAGGCACATGTCTTCTCCGAGGCGCCTGATAGAGAAGACTTTTCCGAAAACGCTACCTGAGAGACTGTCCGAGATTGGGCAGCCATCTGAATGGTATGCGCAACGGAACCCTGACGCCAGGTTACAACAGTGCCCCCATCTTTCCCACTCGCCCGATTAGGTCGTCTGTGCCAGCCAACTCTTCATTCACGCAAGCGGCGCAGAGGGAGGCGATGTGCAAGGCGAACAAACTAACTTGAGTACGCTCATGAAGCAAAATCCTCTTTACATGCACCACCTTCTCTATAAGTATAATAAACTTACACTCATATGAAAGGATGAGTATGCGATAGATATAAACTACCTAAAAGGAGTAGCTGCATGAATATATGCATTACTCAAATGAACGATTGCTCGATCAACAGCACATTGGAGAGTATAACATTACTAAATGTATATGTCAAGTCTATACAGAATCTATTCAAGATATTCGTTATACAAGATGGAAAATATTACATTGGTTATACAAGAAGAAAGACATTGCGCAAAGGATATACCTCCTGATAATTGACGAAGAATCTCGAACACATTTTGGCGTGGCAAAGCTCCTTATTTGAGGATTGATGCCCGCGGCCTAAATACAAAAATTTGAATGTATCCTGTTGTTACACATCACTTTTTTGCCAATAGAGGCCAATATCATGGACAGGAACGCCAATAGAAATAAGGAGTTCTACTGCATAGTCAAGGATGTAAGCTGCGCTCTTTAGCCAGTACAGTTGACGCAAAAGCATGCTTGTTCAAGCAAAGGGAGATTTTATGTTGGGCTTGACAGGGTTCGTTATAATCAAAGCAGAAAATATCTCCCCGTAATTGGGAAAGGTGGAGTGACTTTTATGCTCAGCGAACAAAGACAGCCACAACACAGCTTTTATTATTGGTTTAGCCCTCCAGCATGATGGTGGGCCCTTTGGGCTGAGC
>CAXUEY010000145.1:0-14956 GCA_964250225.1 uncultured Ktedonobacteraceae bacterium
CGTATGCAATGGGACCCCGATCACGACCCCTCCGGCGCGCCTCTTGCCCGCCGCGCGATCCAACTTGGTCTGCGCGGCGAGATCCTGGCTCGCTATGCTCGCGAATGGATTGTCGAGATCGAGGATATCTCGGATTTTGTGGCCGAGCAGCGCCAGTATGCGCGTGGCGATTATGCAGAATTGGTTATGCCGCAGGAGCGCGTATACCCCCATCCGCCCGTCACAAGTCCTTCCCCTCTTGCATGAGTACGCAAAATGCGCTACAATACGCCAGGTAACTCGACCCGGAACTGTTCATACAGCTTCCTGGGCGAGAAAACAGCCGACATGCCAGTAAGTGTCCCCTCCCTAAAAAGAGGCCAGTGCAAGAATGGCTTGACAGGACTGTTATACTTGATTTGAGCAGACGCAGTTCAGCCGTAAAATAGCTGGCACGTGTGCTGAAGTATATGACCGCGTAGCTCAGCGGTAGAGCACGCGCCTTTTAAGCGTGTGGCCGTGGGTTCGAATCCCACCGCGGTCATTTTCCCTCTTTTATAATTCATAATCCTTTGCCCACCTTATCTCCTTCATGCGGCTATTAACCCTTTGAATTAAACATAACTGTGAGTGTGCTCCACTGATATGATCAATAGGGATCAAGTATACGCCTTTCGTCTGAGGGCAATAAACCGCGAAATAATCTATTTCTCCTTGATAATCCTTGAGCCTTTGTCCGGCTTGACCAGCTCTGGTGTGGGCATAGCTGCTGGCCGTAAGAAAATGAATAGATGTCCCATTAGATTTTGTCCAACCCGTCTTACACTGAATGCGCCAGAATCGCCCATCGCTATCCTCAATTAACAAATCACAGCGTAAGTTGTCACCCTCTGGGATGAGAACGTGATAGCCAAGATCGACAAGTTTCGCAAGAATGATCGCCTCACTTCGCTCTCCCGCAGCCTTGTGGCTTTGATTTCTATCATGTGGGATTGGCCTCAATGGTCTGCCATTCTCCTCAATAATTTCAAATTTCATAATCTTTTGCCCACCTGACACCTTTCTCCTGGTTATTAGCTGTTGGCACCAGCCTCAACATTGTTTGCGTTACGCCTACTTCATCAACAGGTGCTAAATACACGCCTCCAGTTTCGGGACAATACACAGCAAAGTAGTCACATTGCCCCCGATAATGCTTCCACACCTTATTTTTCATCATATAATTGTAGCTGCTCGCTGTCGCGAATTTAATCACGGATTTCTGCTTATCCATCCAACCAGTTTTACATTGGAGACGCCAAAATCGCCCATCCGCATCTTCAATCACTAGATCGTAGCGCAGATTATCTCCAAAAGGCTTAAAAACGCCATAGCCCACCTCCACAAGTTTTGCGCGAATAACTGCTTCACTATGTTCACCAATAGCCTTGTGGTTCCGATTTAGCAGGTGTTTGGGTGCTGGTTTGAGTGGCCTTATCATTTCCTTCTCTCAACTTTTCCTTGCTTATTTTCTCAGGGCATGCACAGGTCGCAGTTCATAATCCCTCGCCCAACGCACACGCTTTTCCTGGTGATTTTTTGTGGGTACAAGGCGGAGATTCATTTGCGAACTTCCTGTATGCTCAACAGGGATGAGATACACCCCTCGGTTTTCAGGGCAGTAAACGGCAAAATAATCGATCTGACCATGATATGCCCGGCTGCCATAGGTAGTTCTGCCCGCGCGCGTGTGGTAGTAAAGGCTGGCAGGCGTGAAAGAGATATATTCACCATTTGACCTGCCCGTTTTACATTGCACCTTCCATAATTGCTCATCAGCATCCTCGATTACCAGGTCGTAGCGTAAATTGTCTCCATATGGCACCAAAATGTGATAGCCTGCCTCAAGCAATTGGGCGATAATATGGGCCTGACTCAGTTCTCCAATGGCTTTGTGGTTGCGTGTGAGTTCTCTTGTCTCCATAGACACGTGCTCCTCCTTGAATATATGTTGTTTCTATACATTATAATTATCCATGCAAATTTTCGATTATAAAACATCGCTTGCTTGCTAAGAGGGCTTTTCTCTGGCAGCAAGGAAAGAGTATCCACACGAAATAGATTGTCTCCCCTATGCTGAGGTAGCACGTGTTAGAGAGGTACGCGTCCACCGTTTCCCTGGCACGCGAGCTTACATGGGCTAGAGCACAAGCAGGGAAGATGCATTTTTGTACGAGCTGGCTAGCATGAGCTTGATGAGCCATGATTGTCTTGCCTGTTAAAACACGTCATGATACACTACTAGCAGAAAAAAAACCGCCGAACCTTCAGGCAACTGCCTGGTTGTTTCTGAGCAGGCTTATGCTGGTAAAGGTATCAAGTTTTAAATGACAGGAGGGGTGCCACAACCCTGACCGCGAGGTTGGGGCGAGGTGCCGATTGTTCGTGGGAAAGCAAATACTTGTTGTCGACGACAAGAATGAGCTGCTGCATCTGATGCGGCGTGTCCTGGAAGACGAAGACTATCACGTGTCGATTCTCCAGGATGGGCGTAGCGCCTTCGCTCAGGTGAAGGCCCAGTTACCCGATTTGCTAATTCTTGATCTGAAGTTAGGGGAGATCTCCGGGCAGGATGTGTTGAAACAGTTGAAGCATGACCCGGTGACAGTTGAAATTCCGGTCATTGTCTATACTGCGGCAGTGCTTGAAGCCGAAGAGGTTTCCCGGCTGATTGAGGGCGATCCGGCTCGCTATTCGACGGTTCAAGTGGTGCAAAAGCCCTTTGAACTGGAGGATTTGCTAGCCCTCGTTGAAAAATTGTTGAATAAGTCTGTGCGTTAATGCCAGAATGCCAGAGCCGCAAGGCATCTGGAAACTCCATGAAGGAGGATGTATGAAATTTACTTTAGGAATCCTGGTTGGCTTTGGCCTGGGCGTGGCCGTGGGCCTGTTGCTGGCCCCCCAATCGGGTGAGGACACACGAACACAGCTCACCGAGCAGGGTATTATGCTCCGCGACCGCTCCACCGGTGTGACTGATGATCTGCGCACCCGCGCCAACGACGCGCTTTCACAAGGCCGCGAGATCTATCAGCGCACCAAAGACGAGCTTGGCTCGATGTATACCCGCGCGAAAAGCGACTCCTAAGCGAAAAATCGGCAGCCAGTTGGGGTCCAAACCCGATTGGCTGCCGATGTTTAGTCGTATTTCTTGAGCAACTTATCCACTAATCCGCCGATTTCGTGCCAGACGTGATGCTGGTAGTCCAGCATACGCGCCTGATTGAGATCGAATTCTTGATTGGCGGGGTCTTTGCGCGCATTTTCCTCAAAGCGTTTGGACATAGCCAGCGTTTTATTGCCGCGCTCGTGTAAATAGCCCGTCAGCTCGTGCAGGTCTTTTAAAAGCGCCTCGTATTTCTCTGCTGGTGCAGGCATAAAGTCTTGCCCTCTCTATTCTTTCTTCTGCACATCCGCTGTTGGGTGGATCTGCAAGGCGTCCGCGTAGCGATTAAAAAAATTGAACAGGCCGATGACGCTGGTGATCTCCACCAGCTCGCCGTCGTCAAAATGAGCTTGTAACTCGTCCCAGAGCTGCTCATCGACGTCCCGCGCACTGGTCGTGACGATCTCGGCGTAGTGTAGCGCCGCCAGTTCGCGCGCGCTGAACAGGTGTCGGTGCGTCTCGATGTGGTAGAGCGCGTCGAGCAGCTCTTCCGCGACTCCCAGCTGCTTTGCCAAAGCAGTATGCACGCTCATTCAGTAAAAGCAGTGGTTGACCTGCGAGACTCGGACCGCGAGCAGTTCTTTCAAACGCGACTCGACGTTGCCGCCACGCATGACGGTTTCCAGCAGTTGTATGCTCTGCTGCATAATCTCAGGCCGATGCGCCATCGTGCGAAAAAGCGTACCCATGCCCGCGAAAGCCAGCCCCTCTTCATTGGGCAACTCGATATTCAGTGGTGGTATGCGCGCCATAAACTTCGTCCCTTAGTACATATTTCATCGCTGGGTGTATTGTCGCACAAAAAAGACCGGGTGAGTTGTGCGCATGCACTTCACCCGGTCTTTTTGCACGGCAAACGCTCTATTCACCCTTCTTATGGCCCTCTTCTTTATGGTGTTTCATTACGGTACGCGCCGCAACCTCTTTGGCGCGGTCCCCATAGCGTCCACTCTTCTCGGCATTCGCCTTGATGTGCTCGTACATGCGCTCTTCTTTCCGGTTCACGCCCTTGAGCGGTTTTCTCTTCGGCATTGTGTCACCTTCTCCTCTCATGGCTTATACAACCTTCTTCTAGTGACACGATGGCGCGTGATGAAATGATTACACCGGCGAATTGTCTATGCTGAAGCCCCAATGTCTGAATCATGGCTGCGGGGTATGGCTCTCCTCGCCTGCCTGCTTCTCTGAGCTTACTCTGGCAGCTCTCTCACCAGAGATGATCTCATTGCAGAGATCCACGCATTCGTTGCAAATGTATACCCCACGTGGCCCGGCAATCAGACGTTCGACTTTATGTTGGGATTTATCACAAAAGGAGCAGTAATAAATCCCGCCTGCGCGTCCTTTTCCCGTTTTTTTTGCCATCAGTTTCACCCTGGCCTTTCTTTTCTGCCTGGCGTTGTTCGCGGTATCGGTCTGATAGATCATTCTATCATTCATTACAGGATTTTTAAAGCAAACGTTCCCATATCACCGTGACCTCCGTGCTATACGCCTGACTCTGCCAGAGCAACTATGCTACAATAGCGGCGGTTTAGAGCAAGTAGAACAAGAAACAGACGAGGCTTTTTGATGGAATATGCAGTTCTGGGCGGGGGCGCGCTGGGCCTGGGCGCAGCCTATCGCCTTTCACAGGCGGGTCACTCGGTGATGGTGTTCGAACAAGAACAGGCCGTGGGTGGTTTAGCGGCTGGCTTCCGCATTGGTGAGACCTGGTTGGAGAAGTTTTATCACCATATCTTTCGTACCGACACGACGATTATTAAACTGATTCAGGAACTGGACCTGGGCGAGCGCTTAGAGTGGTCGCATCCACGCACGGTTTTCCTGCTCGATGGGCAGTTTCACCAGTTCGACTCCCCGATGACCCTGCTGAAATTTCGCCCACTACGTTTCCACGAACGTCTGCGTGTAGGCGCGGTCGGCGCGCTACTGAAAGTTACGGGATCTGAGATGTACGAGGGCAAGACGGCCCAGCCGTGGCTGCGACGCTGGATGGGCAAACGTTCCTATGAGTTGCTCTTTGAGCCGCTGTTTGAGTGCAAGTTTGGCGATCTCAGCGACCAGATTGCGCTCCCCTGGTTCTGGGCGCGTTTCCATGACCGTACCACCGACCTGGGCTATCTGCGCGGCGGCTTCCAGTTGATCTACGAGGCCCTGGCCGCGCGCATTGTACAGGCAGGCAGCAAAATCCTTCTGGACACACGTGTAGAGAAGGTGGAGCAGCAGGCGGACGGACGCTGGCAGGTGACTACCTCGCAGGGCGCGTGGAACTTTGATCGCGTGATCTCAACGCTGCCCACGCGCGTGACCTGCCGCCTGATACCGGCGTTGCCGGATGACTACAAAGCTCGTTACGATTGGGGCCAGGCCTATGGCGCGCAGTGCGTGATCCTCGCGCTGGACTGCCAGTTGACCGATAGCTATTGGATCAATGCTGTCGATCCTGGCTATCCCTTTACCAGCCTGGTTGAGCATACTAACTATCGTTCCACCAGCGAGTACGGTGGACGCCACCTGATCTACCTGGGCAACTATCGGCCCATGCACGATCCCATCTTCAAGATGAGTAAGAACGAGCTGCTGGCCGAATTTCTGCCGCATATCACACGTCTGAACGCGGCCTTCGATCCCTCCTGGGTGCAGGAGAGCTGGCTTTTCCAGGCGCCCTACGCTCAGCCAATCGTGACAACAGAGTATCGCGAGCATATCCCGCCCCTGCGCACGCCGCTGCAAAACCTCTGGGTGGCCAATATGTTCCAGGTCTATCCCCATGACCGCGGCCAGAACTATTCGTTTGAACTGGTCGAGCGTTTGTTGCGCGAGATGGAGAAATAGTCTGTGTGTATGGGAAACGGCTGAGACATAATTATACCTCTGCCGTTTCCCATACACACAGAAGCGTCTATTATTGTGTGACTGGCGTGCTGGCCAGTTCGCGGACCAGGGCGTTAAATTTGGCTGACTGCTCATCCTGGAGCTGCTGGCTACAGCGGTCAAGGATGCGCGTCTCAATTTTGGGATTGACCTGTTTGTAGCTCTCGCTGCTCTCGTATGGCGATTGTGCCTCCTCGCGTCCCCACACAGCGACCACGGGGGTGCGCAGACGTGCCAGGGGTTCGTGGATATCGAGCAATAACTCCTTGCTGTAGAGTGTAGCGGCTGGATAATGGCTGTTCTCCTGATGTGCACTGCTGAATGTGTATTCCACCAGTTGATCAGTAATCAAGCCGGGATTGTGATAGCCGCGTCGATCAAAATAACGTTGAATTGCGTTATATGAGGTCAGAAGATTATAGAACGCCTCGCCCACGATTGGCAGTCTCAGCGCGTTTTTCGTGGCCGTGCTCAGGATATCCGGCACCGGCGTTGCCAGCAACGCCACCGGCGGCGAGACCAGCAGCAGCTTCTCACAGAGCTGCGGACGGCGATAGGCGCAGACAACCGCGTAGGCGCTGGAGAGGCCGTGCGTGACCACCAGCGTGGGCTTGCCAATAACTTCTTTTAGAAAATCCCCGATCAGGTCGATGTAGATTTCAGGGGTATAGTCGATGAGCGGGCGATCCGAGAGGCCCGCGCCCAGCAGATCAAAGACGTAGACGCGAAACTGCTCTGAGAGCGCCTCGACGTTTTTGCGCCATTCATACGAAGAGGCACCAGGCGCAAAGCTGTGAATCAGCACCAGCGGCTGAGCCTCACGCGGGCCTCTGACCTGGTAGAAGATATCGCCATATTTCCAGGGATAGCGACGTTCTTCCCCGCTTAAAACAGTATTTAGTTCTCCAGCCTGTGATACAGTTAACTTATTAATAAGCGTTAACGCTCCAAGTGTGCCGCCAATGAGCAGCCCGGCGGCCAGTAATTTTTCTGTCGATCTCACAGTTGCGTGTTCTCCTGCGAATTTCTGCGTAGTCAAAGGGTATTTTCCGGCTTCTCTCTTTATTGTAATCCCGACCAGCAAAGACCCAATGCACTGCCTATTGCTCGCGTGCCAGCGCCTGTTGCCAGGCATAGACAGGCGGCACCTCGTCCAGTTCGGACCGGGTTGGTACGTCGATGAAGACTGGCTCATTAGCAGACAGGGCTTTCCGCATGGCCGGAACCAGTTGCTCAGGACGGGTGATGCGCACGCCACGGATACCAAAGGCTTCGGCTATAGCTGCGGCGTCCATCTGATTGGGAAAATCGACGCTCAGGTAGCGCTGGCCATAGTAGAGGCGTTGCAGCATCTTGATCCAGCCAAAAGAACCGTTGTTAAAGAGAATCAGCGTGATGGGCAGGCGCAGAGCCGCAATAGTAGCCAGTTCCGTGCCCGACATACCAAACGAGCCATCGCCCACCAGACCGACGACGCGCTCATGGGGTCGCGCCAGAGCCGCACCAACCGTCGCGGGCAGCGCGTAGCCCAGGCCACCGTGCGCGCGGGGAATCACGATAGAACGACCTGCGCGTCTCGTGCGAAATTGGGCGGCGGTAAAGGGCGTCATGGTGCCAGGATCGGCCACGATAACCACATCGTCAGGCGTGTGTCGCCAGAGTTCCTCGATCACGCGCTGCGGCGAGAGCGGCACAGCGTCGCTGGTCGCCTGGCGCGCCACTTCGGACCAGAAGCGTTCAGCTGGTTGCGCGAGCGTTTGCATGCTCCACTGACGATCCGGCGCGCTGCTGACGCGGCCCGCAACTAGCTTCAGGAGTGCCGCGAGCGATTCTTTGATATCGCCACACGCTGCATAGGTCATGGGTACGTTGTTGCCCAACTCGCCGGGATCGACGTCGATCTGCAAAGTAGTGACGCCCTTCTGCGGATCTGGCACGCTGCCCTTGAGCGTCACCAGCGAATTGACCTTGCTGCCCAGGTACAAAATACAATCCGCCTCGCTCAGCAGTTGATTGGCATAGGGGCGTCCGCCATTGCCGCCGATCACGCCCACGCTCCACGCGTGCATCTCGTTGATGCTGCCCTTGCCGTTAATCGTTGTGGCGACGGGGATGTGCAGTGTCTCCGCCAGCCGCGTTAGCTCGTCCCACGCGCCTGAGAGCACCACGCCTCCTCCGGCCACAATCATCGGTCTGCGCGCAACCAGCAGGGCATCACACATGGCCTCAAGGCTGCTCAAGGGTGCCTGAGTGCGATAAGATGGGTAGCTGTGACAGGCGCTTTCCGCGTAGACACGGGGCGCGGGACAGACCTCTTCCAGCACATCTTCGGGCAGCACGATATGGGCCGCGCCGCCGCGTCCACTGGTCGCCACGCGAAAAGCCTTCCTGATCGCATCGGGTAGCATCGAGGGACGTTTGACCACTATACTCCACTTGGTCGCGGCCTCTAGCAAACGCTGCTGGTCGATGGCCGTAAGCGTGCCCTTCCCCTCGTCCGTCACCGGCACGTCGGAGGTAAAGACGATCAGGGGGACCGACGAGCCATGCGCCTCAGCCACGCCCGGCACCACATAGGTCGCGCCGCCGCCGCTGGGCGCCTCAGCCACGCCCGGTTTATGCGTCAAACGAGCATAAGCATCGGCCATAAAAGCCGCCGAACGCTCATCACGCGCCATAATATGCTGAATCTCATCGCGTGCCATGTAGAGCGCGTCATACAGCGGCATCGTCGTATCACCCGGCACGCCAAAAATATGCTTCACCTGATACTCTTTGAGCATTTCAACCAGAACCTGGGCCGTGTTCATATGACTCGATCTCCCTCCATGCCTATGCTTGATGAAACTGACCTGTTCTGTAGTGTAGCATATGGGGAGCGCTGGACATTTCCGGGATCCGCTCATGTATGTTATACTTGCACCATTGCAAGCACCAGTTGGGCAGCAAATTTTTAGGGAGAACCGTGATATGGATAGCGTCGATGAAATAAGTAGCTCCGGCAAAGTCATCGCCTTTGGCTGGTATGGAGGAAAATTTAGTCATTTGAACTGGCTCTTACCTCTTTTGCCTAAAGCGCAACATTATTGTGAACCTTTTGCCGGGTCAGCGGCAGTTTTGTTGAACCGCGAGCCTTCACCTGTAGAAACATATAATGATATAGATGGTGAGGTTGTAAACTTTTTTCGCGTACTGCGGGACCAAAAAGAAGCACTCATCGAAGCTATTGGCCTGACACCCTTTTCACGTGCTGAATTTGAGTTGGCCTTCTCTCGACCAGAGCCGGATATTTCGGAGTTGGAACGCGCCAGGCGCTTCTTTGTACTGGCCCGTCAGGTGAGAACTGGCCTTGCCCAGCGAGCCAGCGCGGGCAGATGGGCGCACTGCTTGCTGACCAGTCGCGCAGGTATGGCTGGCGCTGTCTCAAGGTGGTTAGGGAGTGTGGAGGGTTTATCTGAAATCGTACAAAGGTTATTGCGCGTCCAGATAGAAAATGCTCCCGCTATAGAAGTGATTAAACGCTACGATAGCGAACAGACACTTTTTTACTGCGACCCTCCTTATCCCCACGATTCGCGCGGCGATAACAAAGCGTATGCGTATGAAATGTCAGACGAAGAACACTATAAACTAGCCGAGGTTTTACTTCAAGCGCGAGGGAAAGTGGCTGTATCTGGCTATCATGGTGCTTTAATGGATCAGCTCTACAAAGATTGGCGGTGTATTGAGGCCCCAATAAAGCACTGCCATTCGATCAAAAAACCACGCCAGGAAGTTTTGTGGGTGAATTATACACTGGAGGAACAGTCAGCATGCCAGACGCCACAACTCCAACAGATATCCTTAATATAGCACTCCAACGAGCTACAAAGGCAGGTGATCAATCATTTATCAGCGATCCTGGTATTACTCATCGCGTGGAATTTATTTGCCGATTTGTCCAGAATCGAGCTTGTGTCAGGCTGCTATTGGCATGTTCACTGGCAAAAACATATCATGCTGAAGTTGATATTCGTAAGCCTTATACAGAAATTGGTGGCAAAGATTGCTATTCTGGCCGTACATATGACGAAAGGTATATAGCTGCTTTCGCTTCAAAACATCAGTTACCCTGTAACCCAACAACCGCTTTTCTCACACCAGCTTTTCGAAATAGAAATGCGACATTGACTCCCGATCTTAACCTGGTAGGGCGCCACCCTCCACTGTACCAGGCAACTTTGCGGCTTCTTGATGATGTCTATACTGGTAGAGTATTTGCTGAGGACGTTCTGGCAGAAACTATCAGATGGCTTTTGATCATTCGCGATGAAAAACTTTTGCGTCTGGATACGCTGCTAACTGAACTGAGAACATCTATTGAAAATGTTTCTTTATCTGCTGAAGCGATTGTGACGTTAATAGAACAACATGTCAAATGTCAGAATGCAAGTCGATTACCTGTGCTTGTGGTTGCTGCTGTGTATCAAGCTGCAACTCGGCAGCTTGGCGAACGAGTTTTGCCGCTGGAAGCACATAATGCTGCTGATCTGCAAACGGGTTCTCTAGGCGATGTACAGGTTGCTCTTGTCAGTGAGGATAAAATAGCAACCGTTTATGAAATGAAAACTAGGCGCGTAGAGCGATATGATATTGATCTTGCTATTCAAAAGCTGAATCGTCGCATTGATAACTATATTTTCATTACAACAGAAGAGATCAGTGAGCAAGTGAAAGATTATGCAGCTACCATCTATGCCCGCACTGGCGGTGTAGAGTTTGTCGTGCTGGATTGTATCGGCTTTCTTCGTCACTTCCTGCATCTTTTTCATCGCTTGCGCATGCAATTCCTGGAAGCCTATCAAGAATTGGTTCTTGCGGAAGATGAGAGTGCTGTACGCCAGCCTCTAAAAGAGGCATTTCTGGCATTGCGCATTACTGCTGAAAGCGCCAATACGTTAGATGAGAATTCAGCGCAGGATGAATAACATGCAACATCTCTTAACCTATCTCACACTTTCCCCAGAAGTGCGTGCCGCTCTGGAAGCACAGCGCCCCGTCGTCACGCTCGAATCGACGGTGATCGCGCACGGCCTGCCCTATCCAGCTAATCTGGAGGTTGCGCGGGATATGGAGGCCGCGATCCGCGCGGAAGGCGCTGTGCCTGCGACCATTGGTATTCGCGACGGCCAAATCGTCGTTGGCCTCTCCGCGCCTGAGATCGAGCAACTGGCCACCGCGCAAGGTGTGCTGAAGGTCAGTCGGCGCGACCTGGCGGTGGCGCTGGCGACGCGGCGTCTGGGCGCGACGACGGTAGCGGGGACGATGCTCTGCGCGAGCCTGGCGGGGATTCGCTTTTTCGCGACGGGTGGTATCGGCGGCGTGCATCGCGGCGCTGAGAGCAGCATGGATATCTCCGCCGACCTGACCGAGCTGAGCCGCACACCTGTATTAGTGGTTTGCGCCGGTGTCAAGTCGATCCTGGATCTGGATCTAACGCTGGAATACCTGGAGACGCAGGGCGTGCCGGTGCTGGGCTGGCAAACCAGCGAGTTTCCCGCCTTCTATGTTCGCTCCAGTGGACGCCCCCTGCCGCATCGCGTGGACGATCTGACCACACTGGCCGAGCTTGCTCGTGCTCAATGGGAGTGTGGCCTGGGCGGTCTGGTCGTGACCTGCCCCATTCCCGAAACATACGCGTTGGACCCCGTTCCGTTAGAGGCCGCCACCGCAGACGCGTTGCGCCTGGCACAAGAGCAGGGTATTCGCGGATCGGCCATGACCCCTTTCTTGCTGGCGCACGTCGCGAAAGTTACCGTTGGCGCGAGCGTTGAGGCCAATAGAGCCTTGCTGCTGAATAATGCCCGCTGGGCCGCGCGTTTCGCTCGCGCCTATTATCAGCATGCACGGGCATAACCCACGGCTCTTTTTCCCTTTCTGCTGATCTCTACGCAAGAGAGAAGCGCTGTAGCGCCATCCTCTACGCTCCCGTTTTTTCCTGATTGAGAGAATAAAAATAGGGCCATCAGAAAAATGTTGATGTGAAAGAATAGCGACATAGATGCTCTGTAATACGTATATATAGAGGGGCTGGAAGGCAGGCGGTGCGAAAAATAGGAAGAGCACACCCTGCAAAAAGGGGTTGGACGAAGGCAGATTACTTTTTTTCAGTTGTTATCCAAGTCGGTCATTTCCTAAGGACTGGTATGAAGATCATAGAGTATTCTCGAAATCATCGGATGCTGATACTGGGGGCCAGTATCGCGATAGTTGTGCTCATTAGCGCTGGCCTCGCAACCTTTTTGTTCTGGTCAGCATCTCACCCACATACGCCGAACGCAAACGCGGCCTCCAAAGCCACGAGTACGCCTGTAGCTGGCGTGCGCGTGCTCGACCTGGCGCTGAACCGGGTGGCTCTGACCTCTCTTTTTGATGCGCAGCTGGCTACCCAGAACAGCCCACTGAGCAATATCCAGGTGACGCCTATGCCCAACAATGGTCTGGTGCTCACATTGGACCTGACAATCAACGCCGATGGCCTGCATCGCGTCCTGCCTGTGGAAATGGATACCACCGTGGGCCTCGACGCGCAGCAGAATATCACGCTCAAAGTACAGCATCTCAAGCGCGATGGTCTTGACGCCGGAGCAGCCGCCATCTCCAGCATGCAGGACGCCCTGAACCAGTTGATGCTCACCACGGTTATGCCGACGCTGCACAATCAACTCAAGGGCGCGCGCCTGGTTTCTGTGCAGACCAGCTCGACAATGGCCTGTAGCGGAGGCGCGGAAATGCTAGTCGTGCAGGTCGCGGCCCCGCCCGTGCAGGGTATCGCAGCTCAACCGACACCCTCGATTTTCTGTTTGATGACACCTTCCGATCTTAACAAGTTGTTGCCCGGTTAGCAGTCAGGAGGTAAGATTATGCATATAAAACGTTTTTTTCGAGCAGGAGGAA
This sequence comes from uncultured Ktedonobacteraceae bacterium, assembly GCA_964250225.1. Taxonomy (GTDB): domain Bacteria; phylum Chloroflexota; class Ktedonobacteria; order Ktedonobacterales; family Ktedonobacteraceae; genus Paraktedonobacter. The sequence continues at coordinate 12,998 of CAXUEY010000145.1, forward strand.
TGCTTCTGGCTATGCTGGTGCTCTGCGTGATGCTGCTCTCTGCGCCTGCTCAGGCCTCGGCCCTGGTCACACAACTCACTTCGCGTGCTGCGAATTCCGCATCGTCCGTCAATGCACATATATACCTGACCAACCAGGCCTTGCAGCCATTGTTCCAGAGCGACTTGAATGCGCAACTTCCGCAGGCGCTGGGCAATGCCATTACTAGCAGCGTGAGCACGTTACCGCAGCAGGATCAGGGTTGGGCGAAGCAAATGGCCAACGCGCTGCTCCAGCCATCCGCCACGCTGCTCGGTGTCACACCGCAAGCCAACGGTCTGCTAACGACGTTTCGGGTGAGCCTCTATGCTGGCGACCCCCATCCAATGACGACCAGCCTGCTGCTGGGTTTCAGTGTGCGCGACGCATCCACCTTGCAGGTCTCGGCGCTTCCGCCAGCCAATGGCGCGCATAGCCTGCTCAGCGGCCCCCTGACAACCGTCAACATTCCCATTGGCTCGTTGCAGAGCGTCGCCACGACGCCGGGTTGCGGAGATGCAGCGCTGAATGTCGGCCTCGCATTCCCTATTGCATCGGGTCACGCGGCAAAAGTCTCTGCTGCCAATAGCGGCCTCACTATGTCCGGCCAGCCAGCGAGAGTTACAAGCTATAGCGGTCTTACCATGTCCGGCCAACGTCAGAACTCTTTCGCTATCAACACCCAGCCCACGTTCCCAGACGCGTCAAGCCAGCAGGAGCAGTTCTCCACTACCAGCGCCAGCCTGATGCAGCCAGCTTCGACAACAATGCCAGCATCTATCGAATTACCTGCCTCGTCACTGAATCAACTGGGCGGTAGTATGGGCACACTGACGGTTGGCAGCAACCTCACGGCCAACAATCTTCGTCTGGGCGTGCAGGGTCACAACCTGACGATCAGCGCCGACATCTCCTGGTTTGGTCTCGGCATCGGCACAGCAGTCTCTACTGTGGCGCCCGGCGCGTCGAGTGGCAAGCTGGCCATGCATGTCCAGAGCACAGACCTCCAGATGTTGAATGGCCTGATCAGCTTTCCCGTGAATAGCTATAATCAGCAGATCGAGCAGACCATCGATACGAGTTTTAACAACGTCCTGGTCGGCAAATTCACAGTTGCCCAGGCCGCCATTGGTGGCAATGCCCACCTGCCCTGCGTGGCCTCCAACAGCCTGGTTCTGACGGGTACGGTAGCGTTAGGATAAATGTTGTATGTTGGTGAGGTGAACGGGATTGTATAGCCTTGCTCTGCGCTGCTATTGTGGAAGACGTATTCGCATTCGATGACTTTGGCAGTGTATTTGAGATCATGGCGCATCGTTCCAGGCGACAAAATCTCAACTACCAAATCAGGAGCACCAATGAAACGATTAAACGTTATTCGATCAAGGTGATTGTTGAGCACAACAAACACATCAGGTTAGACAACATCTCCAGGACTCAACTTCTTTGGAGACTTAGCGCAAAATAAACCCAACAAAATACCCCGGCTAGACCAGCCTTACAAGCCAGTTTAACAGAGGTAAAGGGTGGGCGACAAGGGATTCGAACCCCTGACCTACTGCGTGTAAAGCAGCCGCTCTAACCAGCTGAGCTAGTCGCCCCTATTGCGCGTAGTGCAAAGGGATGGAAAGCATTTTCTTGCAAAAGGGGTGCCCTCGAGTGGACTCGAACCACCACGCCATTTCTGGCACAGGCCCTCAACCTGCCGCGTATACCATTCCGCCACGAGGGCATTTCGTTACGGGTGTTATGGCGCTATTCTATAAGATAAAACCCGTGCTGTCAATCCCCTTTTTTGGCGAGTGTTATGGATCAGCGATATTTTAACTGGCATATAGTATTGTCGAGTTTGACAGAACCATTTTTCTGTAGTATTATGACTATGCCGACGCGGGGTGGAGCAGTGGTTAGCTCGTTGGGCTCATAACCCAAAGGTCGGAG
>CAXUEY010000146.1:0-14951 GCA_964250225.1 uncultured Ktedonobacteraceae bacterium
GCCAGGCGGCGAAAAAGTCAGCGGGCTTGCGTGGCCAGACGACATCTGGCCAGAGACGAGCGGCCCAGGTTCGCACCGCCAGATCCTCATAAGGATACACTGACCAGTCGCCGGTGAGATCGCACATGGCTACACGCGCCGTCCAGCGCCCGATCCCTTTCACTTGCTGAAGCAACACTATCGCTGTTTCTCTGGGGATCTGCGGGAGCGTTTCTTCCCAGCCATTTTCCAGCAAAGTGCGAGCGATGTGTGGAATGAGACGCGCTTTATAGCCCAGACCGCACGCGAGCAGTGCCTCAGGAGCCAGATCCATCATACGTGCTAACGAGGGAAACCCAGAGACGACGACCCCCTCATACTGGAGCGTTGGGCCGTACTGCGTGATAAAACGATGGACGAGTTTTTTCGCCTGCGGGGCGGAAATAACCTGGCGGATTACGGCCTTGATGACTGCTTCGCCCAAAGAGGCGCTCGCAATATGCACCAGCGGCGCCTGTGCCAGGAAGCGCCTGGCCAAGTCCGCAGGGATGTGGGCGCTGGCCTCAGATGAAAAAGGAATGGGGATCAAAAGACGAGTAAGCGTGTGCTGAATGTGCGTCTCTGCAATGGGCTCGGTACTCATCCAGCACACGAGTCCAGATGGGAGAACCTTCACTGCGACGAGTACCCCTGCGAGTTCCAGGACACGATACCAACAGCCCTGCGCGTCAAAATGATCTGGGCGCAGCAATTGCTGGGAGGTGGAATGGGCAAACTGGGAGAGGGCCTGAGCGCCAGTGAGCGCAAAGCTCCCGCTGGTGCTGGAAGAGGGAAGAACTTGATACCGCTGCATCACATGCCTCAAAACGTCGATAAACTGCCTCAGTGACAGGGAACAGGAGAGAGCCAGGGTGTTCTCTCCTAAAACAGCGGCGGCATTGTCAGGCGCTCAGCACGCTGTTTCCTACTGATAGAACGAACGAGAAGACGGAGAGAAGCGTGTAAAAGACTTCAATTGGTGCGCTCCCTCTGGCTCGATATCCCAATCAATAGCAAAAGACAAAGAGGATTCCTTATGAAAAGGACAGCAGCTCAGGCTGTGTTTGATGGCACGAGCATACAGATGGACGATCACGTGTCCAGCGTCTATCAAGGCGAGCTTGACCTGATCGCGGTCGGGCCGAGCGGACAATTCGGAGCTTTCTACCAGTGCGAACTCAAGCAGGTCGCGAACGGTCATCATGCAGATCCTCCGAAAAATGGTGAATCTGGTGAATCACTTTGTAGTATATGCTGTTCTTTTTGCGGAGGCTAGCAAGGTATACTTTTGGTAGCACTTCTCGTGTGCGAAAGATGATGAAAATGGGTTCCTCTTGAGAGAGCTACCCCAGCTTTAGTAGCCCATTTTCGTAGGAATGTTATATGAAAGGGCCATTCCATGAAGAAAGAATTTAAACCCGGTCAAGAGACAACATCTCTGTCACAATTGCAACAAGAGCAGTTACAGGAGGAATTTGATCAGCTAGAAGATCTCGAGATTGAAGTACTCGAGAATCGTTTGGCCTTAATGACGCTCCCCACACAGTGTGGTACCGGCTGTGGCTGCGACGGTGGGCCAACTAATACCTGTCATTAATTAGGGCCAAACTGAGGCAAGTAGGCTTTGCGGCGAGATATACGGCGGTAAGGATGTTCGAGCGTGAACAGGGTCTGCTGATGGTATCTCAATCGATAATAGCTTAAATGCAATTTACCGAATAACTTGGCTCATGGCTATTTTATGGATATTACTTGTTTATTATGTTTTTACTCTCTAATGCGGAGATTGACAAATAAACTGTGTACTATCAATTTAGACAAGAGCCAGGTTACATGTCAAACAACAAAACCATTGGAGATGGATATCAGTGAAAAATTCATTGAACAGTAACGCGCTTATCTCTTCCTCGGACTTATGCCTGCGTATTTGCCAGGATGTCATCTACGTACACCAGACAGCTTCAAATACCTATATTATCAAAAATGTACGCACCGAGCGTTATTTCCATGTAAGCTCGCGTACAGTGAGTATTATGAAAAATCTGGATGGAACACACACACTGGAGGCGTTGAGTACGAAATTCAACTTGCCCAACACCGCAATCCGGTATGTGATCGATCAACTAGCAACATTGCAGCTCATTGAAGGATACACACCAACTGACACTGTTCAGAAAAACTGGCTTATACGGTGCAGCAAGCTCTTCTTTATACGGAAGGATCTTGTCACCTCTGATGCGTGGATAGATACGGTTTACCGAGTGCTCAGGCTGAAATATATCTTCCGACCGTGGTTACTGCTCCTCCTCCTCTGTCTTTATACCATGGGGGGTATTCTGTGCATTCGTTACAGCAGTGTCTTGGGAAAGACTATGGGACACATGGCGAAGGATTCAAACAATCTTTTTGGCTATCTCATCCCTTTCTTTGCCATTGCTATCCTTTCCAGTGTTTTACATGAATTAGCGCACGCCTTTGCCTGCAAGCATTTTGGCGGGAAGATACACTCGTTGGGTATTGGACTGTATTATTTCCGCCCGGTTTTTTATTGTGATGTAACCGATGCCTGGATGTTTACGAAACAATCCCAACGGTTGATAACTCACGCAGCAGGTCTCATGATGAATTTTTTTCTCTGCTCGCTTGGATTATTATTGCTCCCATATACGCTCGATATGCCCTGGATGCAAACCCTCATTACGATAAATTTCTTTATTTCCGGCGTGTATGTACTCGTAAATTTGAACCCGTTAATTCGTCTGGATGGGTATTATCTACTGGCAGATGCCCTTAAGATTAACAATCTACAACGTTTATCAAGTAATATATTATATGCGAATATATGCTATGCGCTTTATAAAATCCGCATTATTAAAAATCGTCCTCTACGACAAAAAGAGCAGCGGACATTGTATATAAAGACCTTCTTACTGGCCTATGCGCTTCTTTCTTGCGGTTACCTGCTCTTCTTGATCTGGCTTCTGGGAGAAAGCTTGTATAGCTTTCTCCCAGAAGCCAACTGGGCGTGGCGCTTGTTACTCTCGAGTATATTCTTTGTCCTTTTTATTGCATTCCCCTTCTGGGGACGTTGGCGCTCACACTCTGGAAAAAAACGGCTATTACAAAAATACACGACGAATTACCTAACGTAAACACTAGTATCTTCTGGTATTGATAATCGCCGAATAATTAGATTCATATTCATTTTAGTAGATAATACTTGTTTGCTACGCTTCCACATCCCTATTTGAGGGATCCGCAAGCGCGCTCTGTTCCCCTAACTCGATCAAGAGTTCAGGGAGAGACCTCTGCGTCCTGAAAAGCGCAAAGATAGAGGCAATTATGTGCGCTTCATTTCAGATTTCAAGGAGTACATCATGGAAAACCCGACGAACATTCGGCCCAAATTGCGGTCCGATGTAGCATTTTTTCTGACCAACGAGGGCCTCGTGTTTCTGAAAGATGGTGAATCTTTCCGGGTAAAGAACAAGGCCGCCGTAGCCTGGTTTTCGCGTTTCGGTTCCTACCTCGATGGCCAGTATACACTCGCCGAGTTATGCGAAGGATTTGAGCCTGCGCGGCTCGCAAACGTCGTCGCGCTGGTCAATACGCTGCTACAAAAAGGTATTCTGAAAAATATACAAGCGGAAACGTCGGTTCTGATCCCGGATACAGTGCGCGAGCACTTTGGCTCACAGATTGAATTCATCTCTCACTATAGCGATACCCCTCAGCATTGCTTCAGTATGTTCCGCAAGAGCCGTCTATTGCTTGTGGGCTGTGGAGAGATGCTTCTCGCGCTCGCTCGATCATTGCTACATAACGGCTTACAAGAACTGACACTAGTGCCAATAGGTGATGTATATGACTATGAGCAGCGGTTGGAGGCTGAGGCGCGTCTCCTACGCGAGCGCGGCGTAGAAATCGTGCTCTCCAGCCTTGCCTGCTCTGTCTTGCATCATAGCCAGAACTTGCAAGGATACGACCTGGTAGTTTGCTGTGTGGAGAGTAGTATGCTCACAACGGTTTTTGAGCTGAATAAGTACTGCCTGAAGGAAGAGATCCCTTTCTTACCAGCAGTGACGTTAGGAAAACAAGCCTTATTAGGTCCGCTTGTCCGCCCAACAAGTGGGCCCTGCTGGCTTTGTGCGCTCCTGAGATTTTCAAGTAACATCGAGAAGATTTCCAGCGCAGCATTATGGCAAGCCGCGTTGTGTGGACGCGATTTCGGAGAAGCCATCACGCCACTTTTTACGCCGGCCGAGCGCATGATAGGCAACGGACTTGGATTTGAGGCATTCAAAATCCTGACAGGGATAGTGCCTCTGGAAACAGAGAATGGTGTGATCATCCAGGACTTGGAAACATTGGAAACTGGTCGTAGCTTACTGATCCGTCACCCATTATGCCCCGTGTGCTCTTGTGACAAGAACAGCCGGACGAGGTGTGAACTTCAAGAGGTTGTAGCTGGTAAGAGAGATTGCTTTCTGGTACCTGAAGAGTTGGCTGAGCGAGAACAGCAATTCATCGATCCTCATTTCGGTATATGTGCACAGTTTGTTGACAGTGATTCGACTCAACTGCCACTACGCCAGACAAAACTGCTTGTAGGGCCACCCACATCGCCGTTAGACAAACACCTAGATGTTCGCGCTTATGGTATTGAACATCTACGCGAAGCTCGCCAGACTGCCTTTAAAGAAGCTATCAAGAGATATGCTAGAGCACTTCCAGACAAGAGAAGTATGGTTATTGCGAGCAGTGACGAGATGGAAGCGCGCAATGAGCACATCATTGAAGCGCACCAGTTCTCAACTTGGTCTGGGAGTCAAGTGACTACGCGAAACATGCGTATTGCATGGCAGCCAGCCTTCGCATACTTCGCGCAATCCTATTGCTTTGTTCCTGCATCTGCAATTTATCCAGAGACATCATTCAACCGTCAGGGAATCATTGAAAGAAATGCGGCAGGGTTAGGAGTGGGACTCACCTTTCGGGACACACTGGCAGATGGCATGCTCTCGGCCCTAGCTTTTGTCCATCTGCACGGTCTTCTTCGAGGCCAAGGGAGTGTTGTTCGATTGGATCTGGAGATTCTAAAGATTAGCGATCCCGATTTGCGCTTCTTGGTAGAGATCCTAAAACATCTCGAACAAGCGTATACCGTGCTTGAAGTTGTGCATACATCGCCTTTGCATGTGGTCATAGTATATAGCGCGGATCCCCTAAAGACAAGTCCTCTGTATACTATCGGATGGGGTCTTTCCGCGAATGAAGCGCTGAAAAAGGCCTTGCTGGAACTAGCTGGAACATTTCAAACAGAGGAGGATAGAGCAGACACAGGCGTTGCTCTCTTCCCCGCGTTTTCACCTTTCATCGAGTTTGCTCACGCTGATGCAACTGCAAGTCGATTCTTGGAACCTGGAGGAACGTTGGCACAGATCGAAACCCACTTACACCAGCAGCACTACGAGATACTTTTTGCAGATACAACGCCGCCGGATATCTACGAGCATGCCACATATATGAGTGGTAGCGTCCTCCTTGCCCGTCTATGTAGCGAGGCAACTGGTGCGTTGCAGAGAGAAGAGAGGGCCGCTGAAGAGGTGGAGTAAACGGTGAGGTCCCCCTACCTTCTAATTCCTTAATTATGAAGAACGGAGTATGTATACTGTGCTGGACATAGAACAAAAGCATCTACTAACGATAGAAACTACATCCACGGCACCAGCGCTAGAAAGTAGCCTGAGGCTGATTAAAAAGTATCTTGCTGAGCGCTTGGTGGAGCGACAACAAGAAAGTCCTTTTACCCATGAGTGCAGGGTAATCATCGATTTGAGGACGCTCGATTGGAAACGTGCTGGGAAAGGACCAGTTGGGTACTGGAAGAGCGGAGATACCATTTGCGCGTTGCGCCTCTGCCGTTCCAGCCTGTTGCTCGGCCCAATTTACAATGGTGATACAGGAAAAGGGCCCTGCCCGTTCTGTCTGGAGCGGCGCTGGAACGCCATCCACCTGACCGAAGAACAAGCACTGGGTACTGGTCCAGAAGAATTACTTCTCCAACCTCTGGCCTGGCTGACACCTTTCGCTTTAGAAACGATCTGGGCGATAGTGGAGACGATGCTTTTCAAAGAGGGGACACCTAGCAATCAAGGCAGTGACCAGGTGTATGAACTGCGTCTGGACTCTTTGCATCTCTCGAAACAGCAACTCTTAGCAGACCCATACTGTTCTTTCTGCACCTCGCGCAGGAGAGATTCTTCTGAAGCCGCTAACATACAACTAGTCTCTCGATCGAAATCAGAAATCTTGACTTATCATCCTGTGAAAGCTACCGCATATGCGTTCCCAGTCTCAGGATATATCAATCCTATCTGTGGGATGTTAGGTGCGGAAACGCTGCTTCATGAAACACAGCTTATTAATACTACGGCTCAGGGTATCTTTTTTCAAAGAAACGCGAGCAACGCGCATATTACACCCACGGTCTGGACTGGCTTCGGTGCTACTTATGCAGACGGTTTGCGGCATGGCATATTAGAGGGTCTGGAACGTTGGGCAGGGCAGAAACCACGATCCAAAGAAACCGTTGTTTTCGGCAGCCTTAAGGATCTGCAAGCAGAGACGTTCGTACTCGATCCACGTGCGTGTGGACTCTACCAGAAGAATGCAACAAACGGTTGTGTGCCTTACACCCCTGATCTTCAGATACCCTGGGTATGGGGCTATTCCTTTCGCCAATCCCAGCCAATCTTGGTACCTGAACAATGTGCATACTACAGTCCTGATACGCAATTTCCATGTTTTGTCCGAGAAACATCTAGTGGATGTGCCAGCGGTTCCTGTATTGAAGAGGCAATATTCTTTGGCTTGTTGGAACTTATTGAACGAGATGGCATTATGCTCACCTGGTATGCCAATCAGTCCCCACGCCGGATAGACCCTTGGAGCAGTCCTGATAAATATACGCTCTTTATAATTGACCGTATTAACCGCCTCGGCTATGATCTCCATTTGCTTGACCTGCGGTTTGATACACGCATTCCTTCCACTCTGGCTGTAGCTGTATTGCGGGAAGATGGTTTTGGCAAGTTGGCGGTGGGGGGGGGAGCGAGTTTTGATCCCACACAGGCGATCTCTGCAGCAGTGCGCGAAGTTGGCGTCATCGTCCAAGGGATTTGCAGAAACATTGAAAATCAGCCGGATGAATGGCGGGCCAAAACGCAGGATTATACGAAGGTTTTAGCTTTAGTCGATCATGCGGCTATCTACGGTCTGCCGGAAATGGCCGAAAAAGCGGCTTTTCTTTTCCAAAATCCCGATGTACGTTCGATCACAGAAGCATACAGCGATTGGGAAGCACTGCGGCCACAAAGCTTTGACCTGCGTGATGATGTCCAATATAGCATCACTGAAATGCTGAGGCTAGGGATGGATGTGATTGTCGTTGAGCAAACAAGCCCAGAACAGGAGCAGGTAGGGGTTAAAACAGCCAGGGTAATAGTACCTGGCTTATTGCCTATCGATTTTGGGTGGAGGAATGCGCGTATCCTGGATTTACCACGCTTCAAAACTGCTCCACGCGTTGCTGGTTACCGTGAAACAAATTTTGATCCCGCCGAATATAATCGGCATCCTCATCCGTTTGCTTGAACCGTAGGAGAGTCATTGATGCATAACAGAGAGACACGGATTGGTCGTGATTACCTGGAAGCCGTTTTTCAGAGGGCAACTATTTCGATGAATCCGCTATTTAGGCCAAATTGGAAGGATCGGCCCTCGCAGTTTAAGGTGTATTCCAACGTAGAACGCATTTCCCTTCTATCGGAACCACCTTCTTGGTACGTTCCATTGATTGACGTCTTAACAAGGAACACGAGGTCTTTGTCTGACAATAAGGGTTTGACATTCGAAAAACTGTCCTGGTTGTTGCAATTCGCTGCGGGCGTCTTGAATCAGCGGTTTAGTATTCATTGGAGCAGCTCTTCCAGCGAGGCGAAGAAGTATTTATCCTCATGTTATGGGAGAGGTACTGCTTCCGGTGGAGGGTATTATCCTACAGAACTGTACCTGTGTAGTGGCACAAGCAGTGGTCTCTTGCCAGGCCTTTATCACTACGACACGGCACATCATGCTTTGGAACGCTTATACACGGGTAATATGATACAGTCCATTCATGCTGCCACCTTTGAGCATCCAGCAGCGGTAGCGAGTGATCAGTTCTTGCTGATTAGCTTGAATTTCTGGAAAAATACATTTAAGTACGGAGATTTTGCCTACTATCTTGGTACACAAGATATGGGAGCATTGCTCGCTTCGCTACATATCCTGGCGTTGGCCTTACATATCGATTTGCCATTCTTATTATGGTACAAAGATGAAGATCTCAATCATCTGTTAGGGCTAGAAACCCTTCGAGAGAGCGTTTTCGCTCTCATCCCCTTGCCCAAAACGGCACAGAAAATCTCACGCGCTGACAAAATCGAGAGGACATTTCACGGGATCGGCTCAGAGTTCAATCTCTCAAAAATCAGAACAAGCAGCTTCCAGCGTTCCAAGCAGGTGTTGAGTTTTCCGCGCATTGAAACGATTCACCAGGCGACGCTCATCGACAATGAAGCCTTACCTGGTCAGCAAGAAGCGGAGAGAGCAAGCTGCAATGAAATACCAGTGGTAGGAGAAAAGATTGCTTTGCCAGCACCCCTGCTGGAACAACTACAGGCTGATGTCTTTACACTTTTCCAGAAACGCCAGTCGAGCTTTGGTAGGTTTACACAGCAACACGCACTCTCGTCCGCAGAATTGGCAACGCTTCTTTACTATGGTTCTCAGGTTTGTCTGCCTATCGCCGATCTCACTCAAAACACGAGTATCCCTCATTGTAGAGCATTGATGGTAATTATCAATAATGTAGAGGGTATCGAGCGAGGGGCCTATTTCTATGATGCCTGTCAGCACTGCCTCTGGAGTCTACAAACGGGGGATTTGACCCTCTTCCTCCAGCAGCACTACTGCCTCCAAAATTATAACCTGGCAGAGACAGGCGCAGTGATCACAATAGTAAACAAACCAGGGAAAATACTGGATGTATACGGAAATCGGGGATGTCGAGTTATGAATGCAGAAGCGGGTCATATCGCTCAAACCGTCTCTCTTGTGGCGACTGCCCTCGCGCTGGGATGTGGCACGGTAGCCGGTTTTAACAACACCGCGATGAATCAGATTTTTGGTTTGCAAGATACAGACTGTAGATCACTACTCTTCATACTGATAGGGCATGAGCGTCAAAAAAATGCCAAGCTAGATTATCGATTAATTTAAGTTTATATTAAAAAAGGCGCCTCTCCATGACATCCGAAAAAATTCAGAAAAATAGTGGCGATTTTCACTATGAGCCACACCTTGCTCTGACTCAGGTTTCCTGGAAACCGCTGTTGGACGAGCCATTACGTATACGTGCACAGAACATTGCTTGTTCTGTTGCAGAACGGATGCGTGATCCTGATATCGTCCACGGTGCAGCAGAGCAAGTCAGACAGCAGGAGAGGCACCCCACAAGCTGGTTCTCTCTTCCAGGAATAGCAATGGCACTACTAGCCGCCTCCACGCCAGTCACTCCTACTTGGGATCGCATTCTGGTGATCGCCTAACGACTGTTGGCATTTCTCGTTTAGAAAGGATATTTATGATTGAGCAAAAACATACTCCTAGCAAACCAACATCGCTACTTTACACCCCTGCGGGTTTCTATATGTTGCGCGCTCCCGCCCTACCAGCCCAAATCTTTACCCAGATCAGCGCAGCTGGGCATATTTCCCAGAAGACTGCTCAAGACAATCTTGACACCGCGTTACAAACGCAGCAAAACAACTGTGCTCAGTTACTCCAGGAACTGGCTGCTCAGGCTCAGATCTCTCAGGCACTGGCCGTAGCCAGCCCTTCCTTATGGGAAGGACTGCAGCGTCTTCAGCGCGGCAAGGGATCACCTTCACAGCAGAGGCGGGCCTACGCCAGCCTGTTGCGTTATCTAATCCGTATGAGCACGCGCCCCACGCCCTTTGGTTTGTTCTCAGGGGTGGCTTGTGGTGCCTTTGCCGACGAAACCCAGGCGCATCTGGTTTCGCCTGTCATTGCACGTTTTCGTACCCGGCCCGATATGTACTGGTTGTTTGCTGTTTTGCAGCGAGTCGAAGAGGACCGTTCCCTGGTAACTCAGCTGAGAGTCAGATTCAATCAAACGGCTTACTTCTCTGGCGAACGGGTGGTGCTGCCTTTTGCCGATACCTATGGTGTTCAGGGTAACCGCGCTATTTCCCTGCACGCTACGTTGCTCGTACGCACGGCCTTTGATCTGTCTCAACAGCTAATTCCTTACGCCGAACTGCAAAGTACGTTACAACAGAGGTTTCCCCACACGAGCAGAGAAAAAATCGACCGTGTGCTCTGGACGCTCTGCACATACCACTTTCTGCTCAGCGAGCTTTATCCGCCTTTGACCGATGCTCAGCCAGCCGAGTATGTGCGCAAACACCTGGACGTATTAGAGGGAGGCGAGAAACCCAAGGAACAGCTAGCCCGCGTGCTAGGAGGAATTTCCACTCTTGATGATGCCGGAATTGGTGCTCCGATCAGCATGATCTCGACACTAGTCAGGGATCAGGAAGAACTAGTGCCAGCAAATGGCAAGGAGAAGCTGCCCCTCCAGGTGGATAGCACATTACACGTCAAAACACCCCTGCTGCATCACTCGATTGGCCAGGCTGCTACACACGCTGCGGAGTTTCTCCTGCGCCAGACACCTTTTCCCAACGGTTTCCGCCATTTACAAGAGTATCGTATGCTCTTTCTGGAAAAATATAGTGAGTGGGTTGAGGTGCCTTTGCTCGACCTGCTGAGCCCGGAAAATGGCCTGGACGCTCCTCCTGGATACGAGAATCCGCCACGTGTCTATCATCGTCCGTCCTGCATTGAGCCACCAAATGTTGAGCAACGTAATCAAGTTTTACTGAAGTTGGTAACTGAAGCTGTGAACAAACAGAGCTTGGAAGTTGAGTTGACTGAAGAGATTCAGCAACGTTTGGAACGTTGGACACCCAAAATCGAAGGGGCACCACTTTCATTGGAGATTTGTCTCCATCTCCATGCACAGTCACGTGAGGCGGTAGATAACGGCGAATGCACCGTAATAGTGGGCAGACATTTTGGATCTTCGAGCGGGGGCAGTACTTTCGGACGCTTTTTTGATCTCTTAGGAGATCCGGGCATAAAGCACTTGCGTGATCTGACAAGATGTGAAGAGGTGCTCCTTCCTGATGTCATTTTCGCCGAACTCAGCTATCAACCCTTCCATTCTCGCTGGGCCAATGTGATGATCCGCCCACTGCTGCGTTCGTATGAAATCGCTATCGGCGTCACACCTTCAGTTCCTGCCGAACATGTGCTTGCACTCAGTGACTTGGTGGTTGGCGTCCAAAACGGACGCTTTTATCTGCGCTCGCTGCGTTTGAATAAACAGGTACGCGTTTGCCAGAACCACATGCTCAACATTAAGTTTGCACCCAATGTCTGTCGCTTTATCACGGAAATTGCCAGCGATGGTCAGCCTATCCTCACTCCTTTTGATTGGGGGGCTGCTGCCAGCGCCCCTTTCTTACCACGCTTGGTACTCAAAACTGGTTCTTCTGCCAGAGTAGTGATTACCCCGGCGTGCTGGCAGTTCCAGACTGGGGACATTACCCCACAAGGTGAGGGATCGGTTGAGGCTCGCTGGTTCCGAGGCTTGCAACAGTGGCGGGAACAATGGCGTGTTCCACGCTATGTCTACCTTACCGAGACTGATCATAGGCTGCTTCTGGATTTGGAAAATCCGTTGATGGTGGCGGAACTCCACGATGAACTAAACAAGCACGAGGGTCAGAAACAAATCAGACTGGATGAATTGTTTCCCGATTTTGAGCATCTCTGGCTACACGATGAACAGGGTAACCAGTACTTTTCGGAAATCGTTGTACCACTCCTGCGCGTTGGAGCGGTTGATCCCACAACCAAACCTGAACTATGGAACAAGAAGTTTGTCTCTCCTCAGCGGGTGATTTCATCCACCGAGCGCAATCGTTTCCCTGGTGATGAGTGGGTCTATTTGAAGTTGTATCCTGCTCCTGGACAACACGAGAAGCTTCTGGTCGGTCCTTTGCGTGAACTGGTGCAGATTTTGCAAGCACACGAACTGATTGATCGCTGGTTCTTCACTCATTATGTTGATTCCAAAGCACATTTGCGCTTGTGTTTCCATGCGAAAGAAGCTGTTAACACTCAGTTTATTCTAGCTATTGTCCTGCCCTGGAGCCTGCAATTGGGCCAGAGCAGCCAGGTCCTCCATTACGCCTTGGATACCTACGAGCGAGAAGTAGAGCGTTATGGTGGCCCTGACGCTATTGATCTGTTGGAGCAAGTGTTTTCCGTCGATAGTGTCATCGTGAGCGATATTCTTGCTTATCAGCATGCCCGCCCCCGCCGCCTGACTCTTGATCCCTTGGCTGTAGGGGTTTTCACGCTGGACCATTTCTTCACATTCTGGGGATGTGATCTCCGGCAACGCTTGGAATGGGTGCAGCAAGCAAGCGAGAAATATGCTTTTAGTAAAGAATTCCGTTCCGAGCGAAAACGCTACTGTGACTTGCTCGCGCCTCACAGGTATCTCGATCCACTCCTTGCTGAGCAGCGAACCCTCCTGCTTGAACTAATCCTTCCCCAGGAACCACTTCTGAGAGCATTAGGCACGCAAGTGAGGCAACTTGTGGAAACGCAACAACTCTGGGTATCAGAAAATTCTCTGCTTAGTAGCCTAGCACATATGCATCTCAATCGTTTGCTTGGCATCAATCAGGCAAGAGAGATGCAAGTATATTCGTTCTGGCGACATACCCTCGACTCGCTGGAGCGACGCCCTAAGGCGGTAAGTGTTCAAACTTGACTTCTCTGCTAAACTGAGGCCATGACCGAAGAAGAAGCCGTCCAGCGGCATCAAGAAAATCAAGAATTGCGCGAGTGCCTTGCCCAGGTCGAAGAACTCCTGCGTATGGCGCTTTTGTGCATTGAGGAATGGGAGCAGCAGAGTTTGAGTCGTGAAGAACGAGTCAACCTGGTAGATTGGCAACGAGAGGAGTTGGATATGAAGATGCAAGCTGAGCTGCTTAGCCTCAATCGGTCGAGTTTGTACTATCAGCCAGTGCCACCATCAACTGAAGAGGTCGCGCTGAAGTATCGCATTGACGAGTTGTATACCGCACACCCCTATTATGGCTATCGGCGAATCACAGCTCAGCTCCAACGAGAAGACTTGGAGGTCAATCACAAAGCGGTGGCACGGCATATGCGAGAAATGAGCCTGGCTGCGGTGTATCCTGGCCTGAATCTCTCCAAGCGAGCACATCAGGCCGCCATTTATCCCTACTTGTTGAGGAATGTGACGGCAAGTACCCCCCCAATCATGTCTGGGGTATCGATATCACCTACATCCGTCTGAAAAGCAGTTGGATGTATCTGGTAGCGGTGTTAGATTGGTATTCTCGCTATGTCGTGAGTTGGTTGCGACATGAAGTCGCTTGTGTGGCTGTTGAGACTGGATAACAGGACTCTACTGAGACCTGCGCCTGGAGTAATCCGGGGGTAGGAAGCTGTCAGAACAATGTAACCCTCCTGTAAAGGATCATTGAACCGCGAGGGAACATGATAACTACCAGCATCAGGGTGGTTGGTGTGCTAGAGTTAGATGGTATGGCTAGCATAGGCAAACTTGAGCTTGCTCCGATCAGACGCGCCCTCGCAGTTGTTCTGGAGTGAGCGAGGTATAGCGGGCCAGCGTTGGGTCGGTGCTGATCACTTCCGCGACGATCTCAATCGTCAGCAGGCCGCAGGTAGTGAGGCGGATACATGGGGCTGGCATCTGCGGTTGGCCGCCCACCTCGATGAATTGAATGGGCCGCACGGGGTCGGGTGTTTCTGACTTCCTCTGCATCTTGTTCATAGATGAGCTTCTTCCTCTCCATCTCAAGCAACGCCGGGTTACGAGCAGGCTCCCTGGAAAGAGCCTCGTTCTGTCGTCGCACACGTGACATGCTTCTCTTCTTAGTATACTCTAAATCTTGTTTCTTTTCACGATTCATCTCCCATTTTCTTGCGATGCGGCTCTCATTGCCGCAGAGCGCGCTCAGAGAGACGAGCCGAGTCGCTCTGGATGCTAGAGGCAAGCGTATTCAGCGGCCCTATCCTCAACAAGAGATCGTAGCGATGGTACAGGCATTGATCGGGCAGAGTCCTTTGAGAAATGGCCGCACGTCCTGATCTGTCTGGGCAGAAGAGATGGCGAGGCGCCCGCGCTATACTCGATGATGCCGCCTCCAAAGGCGTGGAGTGCCGGGGTAAGGACCGGGATGAGTACCCGGCTCCTCTTGTACTGCATGATTCAGAAAGGCACGCGGTTCTGTTGGAAAGGAAAATATCGATGTCTGCGAAATCCGGTTATGGGATGACCGTCTTCCAGAGGCAACACGCTCTTGCGGAAGCTGGACGCCTGCATGGTTCAGAGAGATTCCCTGTAGGCGACGGGGTAGCCAGAGGTGCTGCCCCTCAGCCAGGGTACCGCGTCCTGGTAATTGACCCATCGCTGACCGTGCGCACGATTCTCCGTGTTTGCCTGGGGCGTGCAGGCTTTCTCGTCTTCGATTTCCCCGATGGCGTCGAGGCTCTGCGCTGGTTACGGAGTCCCCAGGTGATGCCGATTGACGTCACGCTGGTGGATACCGACACGCCCAAAATAGATTAGCTCACCCTCATTCAACATGTGAAAGAACAGCCAGCCTGCGCCCATATGGTTCTCATGATGCTTTCGCGTCGCGATGGCGTGCTTGATCGGCTCAAGACTCGTTTAG
>CAXUEY010000147.1:0-14936 GCA_964250225.1 uncultured Ktedonobacteraceae bacterium
TCGCGCTGGACGCCACCCGGTCGTGCTCTCGTCCAACGTCTGCCTGGACCTCCCGCCGCCCGCTCGCTCTATCGTCGCACGCACAGGGCTGCACTTTGTGGCTGGCTTGCAACACTGTTTGCCCGCGCTTGGTCGGCTCCTCTGGTGGTCTGAACTGATCTCCGCGCCACCCGGACAAGCATACGAAGAGCTGTTGCTTCCCATACCACCTGGCCTTCCAGGTAACGGCACCTGGTCGGAGACGCGAGCGCGCACACTGTTGCACGAGGCGGGTATTCCTATTGTCCCCGCCATTCTCGCCACATCCGAGGCAGAGGCGACCCAGGCGGCGCGTCAGCTCGGCCTGCCCGTTGCGCTCAAAATTCAATCGCCCGCGCTGCCCCACAAAAGCGATGTGGGAGGGGTCGCGCTCAACCTGGCGAGCGAAGAAGTTGTGCGCGCCAGTTTCACCGCCATGCTGGAACACGTGCGTACACAACAACCCACCGCCGAGATCGAGGGGGTGCTTGTCAGCCCGATGCGCGCGGCTGGGATTGAACTGTTGGTGGGCATCGTGCGTGACCCGCTCTGGGGCCTGGTGCTCACAGTAGGACTGGGCGGGATCTGGACCGAGGTGCTCAAAGATACAGCCCTGCGTGTGCTGCCAGTGCAGCGCGACGACATCGCCAGCATGCTCGGTGAGTTGCGCGGCGCGGCCCTCTTGCGTGGGAGTCGTGGACGCGCACCCGTTGATCTACACGCGCTCAGCGATGTGATCTATCGTATCAGCATGCTTGCCCGCTCGCTCGGCCCCCAGCTCAGCGCGCTTGAGATCAACCCGCTGCTGGTCGATGCGGAACGGATTGAGGCGCTGGACGTGCTGGTGAGCTGGGGTGAATAATTAATGCTAAAAGTCCTATTCAGCTTTATGAACACTTTCCAGTTTGCTAAAATGCAAAAAGAAAGGCAGTACCATGAATACTGTATAAAGTAGGCCAATGTAAGGAGGGTATGGAATGAAAGCCACAGAAACCAACTTCTTAAAGTTTTTAGAGGGTACAAAACAATTCATCATCCCTATTTATCAACGCACCTATAGCTGGCGGCGCGGTAATTGTCAGCAACTTTGGGATGACATTCTCAGAATCGCGCAAGATGAGCAGATACCTGCACACTTTCTCGGTTCTATCGTCTATGTGGGGAAGGATATCTTTCATGTCAGTTCAATTACGCGTATGCTCGTAATTGATGGACAACAACGTTTAACCACGCTGTTTCTCTTGCTGGCGGCTTTGGGCGAAGCGCTGAAGGAGCAAGGCAGTGAAAAAATCCATACTATCACCTATGAGAAAATTTCTAACTACTACCTTTTCAATGCCTATGAACAGGGCGAAGACCGCTACAAACTTCAGCTTACTCAGAACGACAAAAATACCTTGATCGCTCTTCTGGAGAATAGCGAAGAGCCAGAACCCGCTTCGCTGTTGATCAAAGAGAACTACCAATTCTTCAAAGATCAGATCAGCCAGAGCGACGTCAGCCTGGCAAATCTATACACAGGAATCAGCAAACTGCTGATTGTGGATATTTCCCTGGAGCAGAAAGATAATCCTCAACTGATTTTCGAGAGCCTCAACTCCACTGGCCTGGATCTCTCACAGGCTGACCTCATCCGCAACTACGTTTTAATGGGGCTAGATAATGAGGAGCAGGTAAGACTCTATAACAAGTATTGGTATCGTATGGAGCAGAGTTTTGGGCAAACTCAGAACATGGATCGTTTTAAACGGTTTATGCGTGATTATCTGACTTTACGCACTGGTGAAATACCGAACGAGGGGAATGTTTATACTACATTCAAGAACTATTATCAGAATAAAAGTCATATCTTGATGGAAGATATCGTTGCAGACATTTACCAGTACTCTAAATATTTCACACGGATGGTGTTCTTACACGAGAAAGATCCCACGCTTAAACGCTGCTTTGAAGACATTCAAACTCTGGAAGTGAGTGTCGTTTATCCTTTCCTCCTGGAGGTCTATGGAGATTATGAACAGCAGCGCGTCTCGCACACCGACTTTATCGCCATTCTCAAACTTATCGAAAGCTACGTATTCCGGCGACTGATCTGTGGCGTTCCCACGCATGGCTTAAATAAAACGTTCGCTACTCTGGCCAAAGAGATAGATAAAGCGCACTATTTAGAGAGTGTACAGGCACTCTTTCTCCAAAGAAGCAGCGGCGCGCGTTTTCCACGTGATGAAGAGTTTCAGACAGCCTTTGTCGTGAAAGACATGTATAATTCCAGTCGTATACGTCATTACTTGTTAAGTAAACTTGAGAATTATAAACGAAAAGAGCATGTAAACATCGGTGAATATACTATCGAGCATATTTTGCCACAAAATCCTAACCTCTCCATAGAGTGGCAGCTTGAGCTTGGTTCCAATTGGCAGGAAATACAGGAGAAATACCTGCATACCATAGGTAATCTGACACTTACGGGCTATAACTCCCCACTGAGTGATCGCCCATTTCAAGAGAAGCGTGATAGTGAGGAATTTGGGTTCGTACACAGCCCACTCCAATTAAATAGAGATCTTGGTCAGATGAAATACTGGAATGCTGAGTCTATTGAGAAGCGCGCCCGCAGGCTGGCTGATCTTGCGCTCCAGATCTGGGCAATTCCTACATTATCCGCTGAGCAGCTCAGTAAATATGGTAGGCGTGCGCACAAAGTTCCGCTTGTCGAAGTAATTGGACCGATTGAACATCCTCTGGCTGGCTTTGTACCAGCGGGATACAAAATTGTACCACTAACAGAGAAAAAATTTCACTACTATAGGCAAGTTGATGGCGTATGGGTGCCGTATGGCAATGGGAAAACCGCCTGGTATAGCACTTCCTGGGAACTCGTTGGGCAATATATCCGTGATGCGGCTAGACGAAACAAGAAGCCACTTGGCATGGGTGGAGAAATCCATCCCCTCTATGCAAAAGCTGCACAGAACGAGAATGCTGATCTGAATGGCGATGACATACATGACAAAAACACCTACACCATCGAAAGTTATCAGCATCTTCAGGGTCACATGCGCATTTTGTTTGAGAGCCTACGCAAACGTATCCTCAATCTCGATCCCACGGTGAAGGAAGAGTATAAGAAGTTCTACATCGCCTATAAGACGACGACGAACTTTGTCGATATCGAGCCGTATAAAACCCACTTGAAGTTGTGCTTAAATATGAGTTTTAACGAGATCAATGATCCTCAAAATCTCTGTAGAGATGTCACGGAGGTTGGACATCACGGCAATGGTGATATAGAAATCACTATGTCATCACTTGACCAACTTGACGACGCGATGGAGTTGGTCCGCCAGGCGTTTGAAGTGCGCTGGGAAGAGGGCGTTGCGTAGACTGATTCCTGGAGACTTGATTGAGAGGGGAATAATACTACGCCCCTCTTACTTCTGCCACAGATAACTTTGCACAATATCTTGAGGACATGGGAGTAAGCCAGGTCACAGAAACACTTTAAGATGGCGCGAGCCGTTCGGCCAGATATTTCAAGCTCAGTGGATAGCGGTATTCAATCGCGCTATGCGTCGCATCGAACAGCTCGAAAAAGAAATCAGTTACACCGGCCTTGACTAACTCCCGGCGAAACGCCTCTGCGCCCAGGTCGAGGTAAAACTGGTCGCGTCTGCCGGCGTCGATATAAATGGCGCGCATGGAACGCAGGCCCTCCGCGTGTGTGGGGACCATCCGCACCGGGTCCCAGGCCAACCAGCGTTCCCACACAGCGGGCAAAAGCGCGCCTGTGGTGGTGTCGAAGGGCAGATGGACCGTGCCATCCTCGTCGGCTGAATAACAGGCCGCCATCGCCCACTCGTTTGTCAGCACCTCGTCACCGGCTCTGGAAAAGGCTGGTCGCCCGCGAAAATCCTGCCAGAACTTCTCATACGAGCCGTCATAGTTGTCGCGCAACAGGCGTACTGCCTCGCGAAACTCCGTCAGGTAACATGTCTCAAACAGCGCGTCGCCCGCATGCGTCGCTAATCCACCCCACAGATCAGGGCGCAGCATCGGCGTGATCATCGCGCCATAGCCACCGCTGGACTTGCCGGCGATCCCCCGGTGTTCTCTCTGGGGCAGCGTGCGGTAGTGGGCATCAACCCAGGGAACAATCTCGTCACAGAGATAGCTGTGATAACGACCGGTAGCAGGCGAATCCACAAACTGGCTGCCACCCAGCGAGGTCCAGCAATCAACCCAGACCACGATACAGGGTGGCGCCTCGCCCCTGGCGAACATTTCATCGGCCAGTTCTGGAAAATTCTTGCGCCAGGGCGTGCGATTGCGCCACATATCAAGCTGCCCGGTAAAGCCCTGGATCATATAGACCGCGGGATACCGTTTCGCCGACTCTGCCTGATAGCCAGGGGGCAGATAAATCCAGAGAGGCCGCTCGTAAGGATCGCCCAGAGGATTGCCTTTGAGCAGTTCGCTGGTAAAGGTCACCTCTTCAAATTGCCCGGTCAGTTCAATCGACCACGGAAACATATACCTTCTCCTTCAGTACTAGAACGACGAGAATCTGCTTTCTTTTTTTCAGAAACATGCCTTCAGGATATCATACATTTCAGGGAAAGGATCTTTGCGCAGGTCTGCCTACCGCTACGCATGTGCGAACGTGATTGACACATGTCGCATAGCATAGGTAATGGAGCCAGTGAAACAATATCACAATTTACCGGGGAAAGGCTCAGCATATCAAAAAGCAAATCTCCGCTACATGTTGGCGGAGATTTGCTTTTTTGACGCGCAAGGAAGAGGCGTGCGTACCATTAGCAGCGGTCGCCGTTGCCTCAGACTGGTATCACGTCCCAGCCAAGCAACTGCACGGGAGCGCCACTGGCATTCCCTGGCTGGGCAATTACCTGCTGCTTGCCGCTATGCAGATCCGTCACCCAGAGCTGACTTCTGCCATTGGACAGCGTGCCCTGAACAACGATGGCGTGCCCGGAAGGAGCGAGTGCGATATTCTCGGCGCAGATCCCGTAGGTGGGACGATTACAGAGCGAATAGGCACCGGGGGCCGCGTTCGCCGCAAGCACGGTGTCCTGCCAGGGCGTGGCACCTAACTGAACGACCTGGAACTGTGTGCCGACGCTGCGCGCGATGATCAGAGCGTTGTGTGCACCGAAACCCACCGGGATGCTGCCATATCCCCAGTAGTTCCAACTGGAGCGTACAAGACGGGTATGCGTTCCATCAATGTTGACCGCGTAAATGCCCGGCGTGACCCACCAGGACTGGGCCTGGTTGCGATAATAGATGGTCTGGCCATCAGGACTCATGACATAGGCGCTACTCACAAAACGCGGATCGGTCAGACGCGTGAGTTGTGAATTGTCGGCGAGTGATGCCCGGCAGAGCACGCCTGAGCACTCGCCACCGCCCGAACCAACAAAGTACAAAGAGCCGTCGCGGGAGAAGACCAGCTTCTCAATCCGATTGACATAGCTGTGGTCATCCCGGTATGGCAATCTGAGCACCTGGTAGGCGTAACCGGTCTGGGTATCGACCACGCTCACGCCTTTTGCCTTGTTCAACACCATCACATGGCGGTTATCGGGGGTCCAGAGCGCGTTGCCGGCATCCTCGTTGGCTAGTTGCTGATAGAACGGGCCGCTGTGTGAAGCATGCAGGGTGAAGTACTGCATCTCCCCGGCGATCTGCTGACGGAACAGAAGGTTCTTGCCATTGGGTGAGACACTATCGTACTGAGGGTGCTGCAAGACGTACTGCGTGAGCGCCACCTGCTTGTTGCTGTGAGCGTCCTGATTGACCACAATCCCCTGGTCGCCCTGGGGAGAGAAGGCATACATAAAAGAGCCCCACTGGTTGTTCTGTGTCGCTGCCGTAGTGCTGCTGGCGGGTGCCTGCGCCGTGGGAACTGGGGCGGCAAAGGCAATCGAACTCTGGAAACCCGCCAGAGCCAACAGGGCAAGCATCAGGGGCACAAAAAGTTTAAATGTGACTACGCGATTTTTCGCGAAAACATCTTTCACACGCATAAGGATAGAAACTCCTAGAAACGCTTAGAGTAAAAGTTATACTGAGATGCTTTACGATAGATGTGTTACAAGGGTCGTGCAGGGCTGAGCCTCTGCTTCCAGTACATCAGTATAGCTGGAAAGCTGGTCTGCTGACTTCACTCATGCTCGTGATTGCACGGGTGATTTTTTGCTCTGGTTGGGGATGAAGATACACCCCAACCAGAGCAAAAAAAGCAAACAACCAGGGTTTCGCAGTGGCTTCAGGGTGAGCTTTTTAGCCCGGCCAGCCAATGCAGAAGCAAGGGAACTATATTGACAGAGCAGTTATCCTTTTGTTATCATTTGGTTGGCCAAGTAAATAGAGGGCTGCAATGAACGGACATACAAAGGTATCTGGCTTTCAACACGCCCCTTTTTGAGCATGCTCTACCTGGCTGGTCAAGTATCATCGGCGTTTTGATTACGCAAGCGAATATATCCGCAATAAGCGCCTGTTATGAGGCCACTTGCCAAATCTCTTCTTGATGGTGAAGGCAACAGGCCGTCTATCCTATGTGAAAAAAGAACATGCCAAAATCACCCGATTACATCCTTATCTGGTCAACCGAGAGCCACTCGTATGAACTCTCCACACCTGACCACCCACTGATGCAGATCGTGTCAGGAACCGAGGAAGCGTGGTTTAGCTGGTTAAAAGCGCACACATCCTTCTCCTTCCGGGGACAATATGGGCGCCTTACGCTACTCAAGGAGTCCCGGCCACGAGGTGCAGGCTACTGGTATGCTTATCACACCGGCGCGGGTCGCGCCCAAAAGCGCTATCTGGGGCGCGCGGAGAATATGACATTCACTCGCTTAGAAGAGGTGGCAAGAGCGCTCCAACTCTCGCCCACATCTGCTCCTCTGGTGCCATTGCACCTGCCTGAAGCGGCAGGTGCTGCGAGACAACCGGGCGCGGCACGTGAGGCTGAGTGGACGGGAGATTCCTCTACATTTGCGCGAACATTTGCAGGCATTCATCGCTATCTGCTGGATTACATTCAACAAGAGATCCTGCAGCGGCTCTCTCTGCCTCTCCAACACTTCTTACTCCAGACAGCAGTGCTTAGCCGCATGAATGCTGATCTCTGTCAGGCGGTGACGGGTGAGCCGAGTAGCCAGCAGTTGCTTGAGGAACTGGAGCGTGCCAGACTCTTTCTCGTTCCCCTGGATGAGCATCGACAATGGTATCGCTGGCATGACCTCTTTCGAGAGACACTCCTGGCACATGCACGCGCGACGCAATCACCTGAGCAGATACGGCGCTGGCAGTTGCGAGCCGCGTGCTGGCATGAACGACAGGGGAGCACACGTGAGGCCATCGACTATGCCCTGGCAGCTGCGGACTACGTGCGCGCTGCTGCCTTGATAGAGCATGCCCAGCAGCACATGGGAACGCCAGGTGAGGCACCGCCGCTACACACCCGGCTTATGGCGCTCCCTGAGGCGGGGTTAAAGGTACACGAACCACGCGTGTTCAGCCAGGAGGGGCAGACGCCGGTCAAAGATGAGGCGGCGGCAGAGAAGATGATCCCGGCCCTCAGCCCTCAGGAGCAACGAGTACTCCGTTTGCTCGTGGACGGGCAGACCTACGCCGAGATAGCGCAGACCCAGATCGTTTCCCTCAATACCATTAAGTCCCAGGTGAGCAGTATCTATCGTAAGCTGAATGTCAGCCACCGCGCCGCAGCCAGCGCGTTAGCCCGGCGTTTGCCCCTTCTCTAACGCTGCCATTTCACTGGTTGGGGATGACGCGTCATCCCCAACCGAGGCACAGATATCACCCACGACACGTGTAGCAGAGCCGCCTCACGTTTGTATTGCACCTATCCTGAACGGGATGAGTCTCCATCAGCGTTTCAAGGACCTATGGGGCATATTCCTTGTACAGGTGAAACCTCGACAGGAAATAGAGCGTGTAAGTACAAACAAGCAAGAAAAAAGTTTTTCAAAAAATGTGTATAGAGGAGAGCCAGCATGGTATTGGCGCGCTTCCTTCCCCATGATGAGCGGTTTTTTGACTATTTCCGGCAGGCGACAGAGAACGCGGCAGAGGTGGCCCAGGCTTTGTGTGAGTTGCTTGAGAACTATAGCGATGTCGAGCAGAAAGCATTGCGGGTACGCAACCTCGAACGACGGGGCGACGAGATCACCCACCAGATCTTCAAAGCGCTCTATCGAACTTTTGTGACGCCACTTGATCGTGAGGATATCGTTGACCTGGCCAGTCGGCTCGATGACTTTGTGGATGCCATTGAGGAAACGACGCGCCGCATCAGGCTCTACCGTATCGATCAACCAACTGAGCACGCCCGCCAGCTTGCCCGGATCATTGATCGACAGGCGACCCTCATCGCCAGTACGGTGCCTTTGCTCGAAAAGCGGCGCCAGTGGGATAAGTTGCTCCAATCCTCAATCGACATTAACCGGCTTGAGGGTGAGGCCGACGAGGTGCTCGACCAGGCGCTCGCCGGACAGTTCGAGGGCGTGCAGGATATCGCTGGCCTTATTAAGGCCACGCACTGGGGCGAGATCTATCAGCAACTGGAAGAGGCTGCCGACCGGGGCGAGGACATTGCCGATACGCTGGAAAGAATCGTGGTGAAGAATGCCTAGTTCAGCACTCATCATGCTTATTCTGATTGTCGCTATTGGCCTCATCTTCGATTTCATCAATGGTTTTCACGATACAGCCAATGCCATTGCGACCTCAGTCGCGACGCGGGTTCTGAAGCCGGGTACGGCGGTGTTGATGGCTGGCGTGCTCAACGTCGCAGGCGCCCTGACCGGTACGGCTGTCGCCACCACCATTGGCAAGGGCATTGTGCCACCCCATCTCGCTACGCAGCTCCTGGTCATTGCCGCACTACTGGCAGCCATTATCTGGGATCTCGTCACCTGGCGCTTTGCCATCCCTTCGAGTTCCAGCCACGCGCTCATCTTTGCCATCGTGGGGGCAGGCATAGCGGCGGCAGGTTGGCAGTCCATCGAATTTGGCGGCTTGACCAAAACCTTCCAGGGGCTGTTTTTCTCACCGTTGCTCGGTTTTCTAGGCGCCTTTCTCGTCATGCTCGCGCTACTCTGGCTTTTCGCGCGCATGCGTCCCCAACTGGTAACGCGCATCTTCGGTCGTTTGCAGATCCTCTCGGCGGCGTGGGTGGCCTTCAGTCATGGCGGCAACGATGCCCAGAAGACAATGGGGGTCATCACGATAGCGTTGGCGAGCTATTACGGCTGGACGGGGAGCCAGTGGAGCGTGCCGCTCTGGGTCATCCTGGCCGCTGCCACCTCGATGGGTCTGGGAACGTCTATCGGAGGCTGGCGCATCATCCGCACAGTCGGACTCAAAGTGACCGAATTGCGTCCGATCAACGGTTTTGCGGCAGAGACGGCGTCAGCGGCCATTATCGAAGTGGCGAGCCGTCTGGGAATCCCCGTATCCACTACTCACGTCATCTCTTCGGCCATTCTGGGGATAGGCGCGACCAAACGGTTGTCAGCGGTACGCTGGGGCATCGCTGGACGTATCATCATGGCGTGGATCGTCACTATTCCAGCCTGCATCGCGCTCGGCTGGGGGATCTACTTCCTGCTCCACCTGGCAACCGGCATACGCTAAAACCCATCCATCAAAGAGACTGTTGACCCACAAAGCGTCGCGTGGGCTGGTAAAGCGTGTTCTCAGGCGGATGATAGTCTTTTCTACAACACTACTCCTGGCATTCCCCTTATGACTTTTTCAATCCGAACATGAACACTGGATTACATGGTATTTTCGACAGTAACACAAGAAAAGGCAAAAATCTGAGATCCATAAATAGCACATGTTATACAAGATTTGACATGCAAATCGATACATGCTATAGTATGCGCAATCGAATAAATCTCTATGTCATGGACCTCTGCATTGAATGCGATGGCCCAGAGCAATATCCGCTTTGTTTCAAGCGTGTTAAGTCGGGAAGGAGAATTGAATCATGAAAGCTTTTGCCTTAATCTTTGGCCTCATTAGCGAAGCGTGGGGTTTGATTTTCAAGGTAGCACTCGTTATTCTAGCTATCGTGATTGTTGTGGGTTTTGTAAAGAGCTGCACGGCGAATGCTACGCTGAATGAGCATTCAAGTTGTCAGCAGTTTGAGCAAGCCGATACGGCGACCCAAGATAATGTCTTGCAGGAAATGCTAACTGCCCACCATAGCCAGGATAACGTCGCACTTGCTCGTTTCTCAGTGACGCTTTATTGCAACGTCCATGATGCCAATTCACCCATCGACGGTATCTACGGTAGTAGTAATGTTGGCCAGCAGCCAGAGCAGACTCTGCATATACGCAAGTCATCTCGCAAAGTTTATAGATGAGCTTGCAAAAACGAGATCCTTGAGTGACACTGAAGTCACACCACACCTGGAAAGGATTTCGTTATGTCAACACCTATCATCCATCAGAAATTTGATCCTGCACAGCACGTGCTCTCGTACTACACCTACGATGTATTGACCAGCATTCTGCACGAACTGGTTGAGGCTCATCCGCAGTTGGCGCAGCTCGAATCCATCGGCAAAAGCCTGGAGGGACGCGAACTCTGGCTGGTCACGTTGACCAATCGGGAGACTGGCCCGGCGCTGGAGAAGCCTGCCTACTGGATCGATGGTAACACCCACGCGGGCGAGGTCACCGGCTCAACGGTGGTCCTGTATACCATCTGGTCGTATCTCACGCGGTATGGTCAAGATGAGAAGATCACGCGGGTGCTGGATCGTTCTGCCATCTATCTTCTGCCGCGCCTGAGCGTGGATGGAGCAGAAAAATACCTGACCACACCCTATACCCTGCGCAGTAGCACGCGCCTCTACCCCTACGTCGAGGAGCGTGACGGCCTGTATCCAGATGATATCGATGGAAATGGATTGATCCTGACCATGCGTGTCCCCAACCCCAACGGGGATTGGAAATGCTCGGAGAAAGATCCGCGTATTCTACGCAAACGCGGCATCGACGATGAGGGAGGCACCTATTACTCGCTCCTGACAGAAGGTTTGATTCGCAATTATGATGGCTTCCTCTTCCCGATTGCTCCGGCACGCGAGGGACTGGATATCAACCGCAATTATCCGTATGAATGGGAACCAGAAGGCACCGAACGTGGCGCCGGCCCATATCCATTCTCGGAGCCTGAGACACGGGCCGAGGCTGAATTCTGGCGCACCCATCCCAATATTTCCGGGCTGGTGACCTATCACACAACCTCTGGCGTGCTGCTGCGTCCTTATGGCACGCAGCCTGACGAGAAGATGCCCACCCCGGATCTCGATGTCTATAACCTGATGGGCAAACGCGGGACTGAAATCACTGGCTATCCCGCCGCTTCGGTCTATCATGGCTTTCGCTACCACCCCAAAGAGGTGATGCACGGCGCGATGGACGATTTCGCCTATGACCATCATGGCTGGTTTGGCTGGACGCCGGAACTCTGGGATCTGCCCACCACAGCCGGGGTTGAGCCGCGTGACTTTATTCAATGGATTCGCTGGCACCCCGAAGAAGATGATCTCAAAATCATGCGCTGGAACGATGAAGTGATGCACGGTGAGGCCTTTGTCGACTGGCAACCCTTTGAGCATCCCCAGTTGGGCGCGGTGGAGATTGGCGGCTGGAAGTCCAAGCTGTACCAGCAGAACACGCCCCTGCAATATCTGGCAGAGATGTGCGAGAAGTTCAGCCAGTGGACACTCTCAAACGCCTCGCTCTGTCCCTACCTGACCCTGCCTCATCTGCTTGTCGAGCCTCAGGGCGAACAGATCTATCACATCATCACCATCGTCGAGAATGGCGGCTTCCTGCCCACCTACACGAGCAAGAAGGCCCTGGAACGCAAAGATGTGCGAGCAATGGAAGCTGAACTGGTAGTGCCAGAGGGCATTGAGATCATTGGTGGGAAACGCTGGCAGGAGTTGGGCCAATTGGAGGGTCGCTCCAACAAAATCTGGAACTGGTTCTCTGGTTCATCGCCCACCGATAACCGCTGCAAACTGGAGTGGGTCGTCAAAGGGCCGGTGGGCGCGCAACTAAACCTGGTGGTGCGAACACAACGCGCGGGGACGCTACACAAAAAGATTACGCTCACATAGCCAGTAAGAATAGCTGATTTCGAGCAATATACACTCGAAATCAGCTATTCTTACTGGCTATGTGCTCTGAAACTATCCTATCTCAATCCAAACAAGCGCAACAGCACTGGCCTACAGCCCCGACGTTGTATACCGTTCTGCGCGGCCTGCTCGTTCACGCGTACTAAGCGTTGCCATTGTGGAGAATCATTGGCAGATGCGGACAGGAGTTGCACCTGGAGATGCTTTTTGGGGCGCAGGGTGATCGCTGGTTTCGCCTCCGCAGATGAGCCAGGCATGGGCTGCGGCGTAAAGTGCTGGAGGACACTGGCGAGTATGAGCCGGGCTTCCAGTTGGGCCAGGGGCATACCAATACACATACGCGGACCCGCGCCAAAGGGAAAATACGCGCCCGACGAGGGTTGTTGCTCGTTGGCCGGGTTCCAACGCTCTGGTTTGAATACGTCTGCCTCTGGCCAGAATTCAGGCGCGCGGTGCATAACCCACTGACTCAGCATAACCACCGTTCCCACCGGCAAGCGCACGCCGTCCAACTCGCACTCTTGCGCGACAACGCGCATTTGCAGCCACGCTGGGGGATACAGCCGCATGGATTCACTGATCACCCTATCCAGGTAGGGTAATCTGGCCAGATCATCCAGTTCTGGCGCGCGTCCGGCAAGTACTGAGCGCAGTTCATCTTGTAACTTCTGGCGAACGTGGGGATACTGCGAGAGCAAATAACAGGTCCAGGTGAGAGTAAGGGCGGTGGTTTCGTGGCCAGCCGCTAGAAAGGTCAGGATGTGATCATGGATCTGCTTCTCGTTGAGCTGTGGTGACGCCTCATCGCCGCTGTCCGCTGACATCAGCATGGCCAGCACATCGTTGTACTCGTGCTTATCGTCGCGCCTCTGAGCAATCATGGTATAAATCAGCATATCGAGCTGGCGAGTAGCGGCCATGCGCCTGCCATAGCCGGTGATGGGATTATCAATATGAATACGCAGGAAATCTTCGGCCATACTCGTCGAACTGCCAATAACGCCATCAAACGCCTGGCCGAGTGGGGCCAGTTGTGAGGAGAGATCGATCCCGAACAGGCACTTGCTGACGATACGCAGGGTTAATTCTTGCATAGCACGTGAGAGATCAACAGTCTGTCCCGGTTGCCAGGTTTTCAGCAGCTCTTGCGTGTATTGTTGGATAATCGCAGCATAGCCCTCAACGCGTTTTTTATGAAAAGCTGGGTTCACCGCGCGACGCTGCTGGCGGTGCTTTTCGCCATCAATGGTCAACAGACCTTCGTTGGCTCCGTTTCCCTCACTCTGCGGTTGCGCTAAGGCCTGGTTTGAGAAGTTGCGCGGGTGTTCCACCAGGACATAGCGTACATATTCTGGCTTTGTCAGCAAAACAGCCGGGTTCTTGCCCAGGTAGAGCGTGGCCATCCCACCATACGTCTGATGCAGGCGTTGGAAAAAGCCGAGCGGGTCCTGACGTAACGAGAGTAAATTGCCGAGATAAGGCAAACGACGCGGCCCCACTGGAAGTTCGCCCTGCAATGTTGGTGGTGTATGTACAGTCGTCGCCATAGATGCCCCTTTCTTACTCATACCGTGTTGCAAATCATTTCCTTCTGTATCATAGGAGAGAAATGGCGAGATACGCAAGAGGGAAGGCCCAGCAAAGGCTGGACTTTTCTGGTTGAGCATGTATAATAAGATGTATGCAGAATAGCCATCAAGCTCCTTTGGACGACGCGCATTCTCAACCTGGATGCGTGTTTTGTCAGCATGACAAGATTACCGATATTCTGAAAGAGACAGAGCATTTTTTGCTGGCCGCCGACCACGCACCGCTGGTCGAGGGTCACCTGCTGGTCATTCCCAGACAGCACTATGCCTGCTATGGGGACGTACCAGCCTCGTTGGACGCAGAGTTGTTCGCGCTCAAAGACGAACTCAGGCAGTTCTATGCCCAGTGCTACGCGCCTGTAGTGTTCTGGGAACACGGTGTGTTTCGCCAGACCGTCTTTCATGCCCACCTGCACTGCTTTCCCTGGGGCAATACTGAGTACGATGTGGACAGCCGCATGCATACCACAATCGTCAACGCGCAGGAAGATATTCGCAGCTGGTATCACGCTCAGGGCCATTATTTCTATCTGGAGGACGAAGAGGTCGCGCTGCTCTTCGCCCCGGAGATGGACCGCTATATGCATATTATCCAGCATGTTTTCCAGCGTGGCAGGGCCAGAATGGGCGCCCCCAGCCAGCCACGTCCCCCCCAGCAACGCTATGAAGAGGGACGACCGCTGATCGAGGCGACGACGGCCAGGTGGCGAGAATTTGAGCGGAACAGATAGCCGTAGCCTGTGGTAAAGGCCCTACGAAGTGAGCAGGTCTGCCCTCAATCATGAGAAATTGCCCTGTTAGTATCATTGGTGAGCAACAAAGACGAACTCTAAGCCTGGGCGGTCGGGGGCATCGCGAACTGATTCCACCGTTAATTGAGCGCGGGAGAGTGTTTCAGCAATCTCTGATTGGGTACGAAACCGTAAGGTTGACTCGGACATTATCACGCTCCCATCCTTTTGGAATACGAATGTATAGCGAAAAGAGACCAGCGGCATCTGTACGCTCATCAGTTCCACCCAGGACTCGACCGTACCAATGCCGGGCGCTTCAATCATCTGGTAGGATTGTTCTCTGTTCCAGCCTTTCCATGCTTCCCTGATTGGATCACG